>CAJQPC010000033.1 GCA_905480105.1 uncultured bacterium
ACGTCCCTGTGAACGATTCCCCGGGCATGGAGCCAGGCGATGGTCTGAAGCAGGCTCTTGGCGACCCGGATCAGGTCCTCGGGGAGCATTGGGCCGCGCTTCAGAGCCTCGCTCAGGCTCTCCCCTTCCAAGAGTTCCAGAACCAAAAAGGGCCGTGCCCCCTCCACCACCTCAAAGCATCGGGGCAGTCCTGGGTGTTCCAGACTCTTGAGCAGCTCGCCCTCGGCCAAGAAGCGCCTCAGGCTAGCGGGTGATCGTGCTGGATCGCGCAACACCTTCAGTGCGACCACTTGGCCAACCCTCAGGTCCTCAGGGCCACCATCGTCATCTACAAGGGACGCGCGGTACACATCCGCTAGGCCACCAACGCCGACCTTGCCGTCAACCCGATATCTGTCGAAGCGAACCATAGGACGGCAAGCATACTCGGCATGCCGCGGAGACTACATGCCAGATCTCTATGAACAGGTCAGAAACCACTTCAAAGGCCAGGGCCAAGTGGTGCTGATCACCAAGCCCTTGGCGCTGGATGCGCGCATCGCCGACCGCCTGCGCGGTAAAGAGGGCGACATTGTGTTGGTGACTGCTGACATGCACGACCCCATGCCTGCGTGGCGCCAGACGCGACTGGGCAAGAAGTTCGCTGAGCGCAGCACTTGGATCAGCTTGGCCTCGTTGGCGGAGTCGAATCCAGCGATCGCTGCGGGATGCGAGGGTCTGCGCACGGTGCTCACCACCCAGATGGTGCTGGCTTCGACTCTGCTGTCCCCGGGCGTACCCCAGCTGCTCGAGGGTCTGGGCAAGGCCAAACAGAACACCCAGAACTGGGTCTTCCGCACCAAAGGCGCATTGGATGCAGTGCTCGAAGGCGTCAACATCGGCACAAGCGAGAGCTTTCGCTTCAAAGTAAGCCCGGAGGGTCTGCAGCGATGGCCGGCTCTTGACCCTGGAAACCTGCCCTTTGAAGCTCAGTTTTCCAAGCACGCCAGAATCTTGATGGTTCCGGCAGGCGAAGTCCAAGCCTTCCTGGCTCTTGCCACCAGCAAAGAGCGCAGCAAGGGCAGTTAGGGCTTCTCCTCAGGAAGCTCGCCGTGCTCCAGAAAAGCCAGTGTCAACGCCTGGGCCTGAGCGTTTGCGATGATGAAAGTGTGGTTCACGTCCAGCACTCGGTGCACCTTGGCGCCCATTAGGTGGGTCTCTGCGACGCGCACTGTGCGGTCATTGTCTCCGTCTAAGTAGTCCACGAGCCCAGCAGGCTGTCCGACCCCTCCTGCGAGCACTGCGATCTCCGCAGGGCCCTGTGGCAGCGAGGAGGGCGCCCCTGGCAGCATCGGCGCCAAGGGATCCCATCCAAGGCGATGAACGGGGAGGAGCCTCCTTGCGAGCGCCGCCTTCTGGGCACCTTGATTGGGCGGGGCCAGCATCACGACCCTACGGATGCTCGCCTTGGGCAGAGTAGCTCGGGCCAACAGGCCGCCAAAGGAGTGGGTGACCAGATCGACGGGTACACCCAACTCCAGAATCAGCCGCGCAAGGCGCTCGCTGGCCACCGCCAAGCCTTCTGTCTGGTAGATGAACGTAGGGCTCCGCGTCCTTCTCCCACTCTCTCGCAGCATCCGCGCCATCGGCAACATGGCCAAGCCGGTGCGCAAGAAGCCGTGTAGCAAGATAACGGGAGGGGGACTCATAGTGCGCAGAGCACCTTGGCTTTTCCTCCTGTGCTGCGCAGTACCAAGACTTCTTCAGTCAGAGTGGTGCAGAGCAGGGTCACCGCGTCACCGTCCACACCGATTACGCGCATGGTCTCGATGTCGTGCTTGTCGTGGTTGAAGATGTCCACAGGCTTGGCATCGTGCTCAGACAAGTCCACGCGCCAGATCCCACAACCGCCGCCCCTGGCCGGGTCTTCACGCACCACATACGCGGCCGGCTGACCGTTCTGGACGAACAGGTCCACAGCCAGTACGACCTCGGTCTTGAGAGCCACCAGTGTCTCTGGGCGCTCACCGGGCTCCAAGACGGAGTACGTCAGCCCCTTTTTGTTTTGCGGCAACCAGGCCAGCGTCACCTGCTGACCATGAACGCAGGCAGTCGCTGCCCGCAGTTCGAATCCATTGGGCGCTTTGAGGGGTGCACTCAGGCCTGTGTTGGTGACCACATGAACGGCGCCGCCGCGGGTCAACAAGACCGGGTGCAGTCCTCCGATTAGGCCGCGAGCCGTTGTGGCCTTGACCGAAATTAGGACCTCTACCCCTCCTTCGGGCACCACCTTAAGAATGTGCAGAGTCGGCCCCCTGCGGCCCAGCCCAACGATCCGCAAGCAATCGCCGCCCAGAATCATGGGACGAACGGCAGCCTCGTAGCCCAGTCGCTCTATCTGAAGCTTGCGGCTGCCATCTTTTCCGAGCCAGGTGACCTGAAGCTCCACACCGGTGGGACGCTCCAGCAGGAGCACAGCGGCAAAGCCATCTCCGTGGTCCACTACATCGCGGGCCAACGTGATCTCAGCCGGGCCAGCCAGAGCGGGCGCGAGTCCGTCAAATTGCTTGCCATGCTCGAGCAGTGCCAAGCGATTGGCCAGCGAGGTGCCATCCTCCTCATTCTCCCAAAGAAGCGCCACGTGGCCCCCCTTGACGGCGCCACGCAGGTCCTCTGCAACGATCTGCGCTGGAGACTCGGCAAGAGCCTCTTCTGCCGGGGCAGCATCCGCTACATCTCCACCCATGGAAGCTCCGCGCAGCTCGACCCCTTCCAAGTTGGTGCCCTCCAAGGTCGCCTCGGTCAGGTCGGCTTCTTTCATGTTGGCGCCGCTCAGATCCGCGCCGTCCAGGGCCGCTGCCGTGAGATCGCAGCGCTCAAAACTTGCTCCTTTAAGCTTGGCCATCTGAAAACTGACGTTGGCGGCACGCGCAGAGGCGAAGATTGCGCCTTCGAGGTGTCCCCCCTCCAGGCTGGCCCCCCCAAGGCTGGCCTCGCTAAAGTCACAGCCTTCCAAATAGGCGCCACTCAAATCAGCGTTTTCCATCCGCGCCTCGGTGAAGATAGCGCCGGTGAGCTTGGCCTCTTTCATGTTCGCTTCACGCAACTTGGACCGTGTGAACACCGCGCCTATTCCAACGGAGCCTGTCAGCACCGCTTCCCGCAGGTCAGCCCCGGTCAAGTCTGCCTTTTCAAGGTCCGCCTTGTCGATGTACGCCCCACGGAGCTTGGTCT
>CAJQPC010000034.1 GCA_905480105.1 uncultured bacterium
GAAGAAAACGCTGACAACGCATGCAACGCATGCAACGCATGCAACGCTTGCAACGCTTGCAACGCATGCAACGCTTGCAACGCTTGCAACGCTTGCAACGCTTGCAACGCTTGCGGCGCCTGAGCCCCAGCTCAACCAAGCTTCACCCCCCCCGCGGCTTCGTGCCTCGGGGGGGTTGTTCGTTTCGGGACGCCCTATTCACCGGAACTAACGCAGAAATGTCACCGGTAAAACACGACGCCCTCGCCTGCCGTCTGCTATATAGCCGTGGGCACAACGCCCAAAACACTTAGGAGATGGAATCATGAACACCAAGCTTTTGGCTGCCGCTGCCGCCGCTACCGCCGCTTTCGCCCTCGTTGCCTGTGAGAAGGACGCCGAAGAAAACGCTGACAACGCATGCAACGCATGCAACGCATGCAACGCTTGCAACGCTTGCAACGCATGCAACGCTTGCAACGCTTGCAACGCTTGCAACGCTTGCAACGCTTGCGGCGCTTGAGTCCAAAGCTCTAGCAGCCCTCAAACCCCCCGGTGCTCCACGAGAGCACCGGGGGGTTTGTCTTTGGGGGACCTTGTACAGCCCTAAAAAGCCCAAACCTGTGGGATGGATGTACACTTCTAATCGGCATCACGCCGCCCCCCCCAAAGGAACCAAAGATGAACACCAAGATGCTCGCACTGGCCACCGCCGCCGCCGCCGCCTTTGCACTCGCTGCCTGTAGCGGCGACGAGGTGGAAAACGCTGACAACGCCTGCAATGCCTGCAATGCATGCAATGCCTGCAATGCCTGCAATGCCTGCAATGCCTGCAACGCCTGCAACGCCTGCAACGCCTGCAACGCCGCCAACGCTGACGGCGCCTGATTCCCAGGCCCCGGGAGTCGAATGCCCCAGGGTCGAACCTGGGGCTTTCTTGTCTCTGGAGGACCGAGAATGGCGGCCAGCGCGCAAGTTTAGCCGACGTGATCAAAGCCTTGAGTTAGGTGCGCCACATGATGGATCGAAAGCGAGTTGAGAGCGCGCTGAACGTAGTGTTGGGCATTGTGATCGTAGTCTTCGGCGGCATCGCCCTGAAGAGCTACTACGAGAACAACTTCCAGCCAAAGACCTTCAAGCAGCCCGAGTTCCACGCACCTCCTTTGTATAAGGTCGAGGCCAAGGTCCCTGACGGGACGGATCCGGACGCCAGACCGGAAGCAGACAGTCCCCATGCGGCTTTTGACCCCTGGCTGGCTGACCACTTCACCGCCCCCATTGATCTACAAGGCGAGCCCCCCCAGGACTGGACCGAGATTGAGGCCAACCTAAGCCCCGAGTCTTGCGGAACTTGCCACCCCCAGCAGCTCAGCGACTGGCAAACAAGCTGGCACCACCTGGGCATGGGCCCCGGAATGATGGGTCAACTGGTGGACGCCAACGACGGCATGGTCAAGGCCTGCCAACGGTGCCACGCACCAAACGCGGAGCAATACCCGCGCCTGAAGGGAAGTGAAGCGGGAGCCGCTTATCAGGAGAACCCTGAGTTCGACGCTGATCTGCGGGTCCAAGGTCTCACCTGCGCTGGGTGCCATGTCCGGGAATGGACCCGCTATGGACCCGAGAGCGACGCCCACCCCGTGGGCAGCGAGACCGCACCAGAGCTCGGCGAGGGTGAAACCGCGGACAGCGAGTGGGCAGACCCCAACGAAGGCATCCCCCACGGCGGATTCGTCGCCAAGGCCGCATACAAAGAAGCTGTATTCTGTGAGCGCTGCCACGATTTCCGGGAGGGCGAAGGCAAGGTACTCAACGAGAAGAAGCTCCAAGAGACCTACCAGGAATGGCGGCGCACGGAGGCAGCTGCCGAGGGCAAGACCTGCCAGACATGTCACATGCCGGACGGCGCCCACACCTTCAAGGGCATTCACGACAAGGAGTTTGTGCAGACCGGCTTTGAGGCCACCGCCGAACTGAAGCGCCTGGGCGACAAGCCTTTAGAGCCCTTAGAAGCCGAGCTGACCATCACAAACGTCGGTGTAGCTCACAGGATGCCTTCGTACACCACGCCGAGGATCGTCTTGATCATCGAGCAACTCGACGAGGGCGAAGCTGTCATCGAGGGTACGAAGCAAGCGTTCTTTGTCGGTCGGGAGACCACCCTAAGCCTCTCTCGCGAGGTCTACGACACCCGCATTTTGCCCGGTGAGAGCCGTACGCTGATGTACTCAGCAGAGCGCGCGGAGGCCGCTACCGGACTGTCCGCACGGGTCGAGGTGTGGCCAGATGAGCAGTACCGAAAGAACTACGAGAACTGGCTGAGCACCAACATGTATGGTGACGAAGGCAGCGCCATCCTCGAGGAAGCCCACGAAGCAGCCACCAACAGCCGCTACATTGCCTGGGAGAGGTCTGTCGACCTGGCCAGCCAAAGTGAGTAGCCCACTTGTTCGCTTTTGGGACGACCGTGCTGCGGACTACGACAGCGCCGGAATCGAGAGCGCTGAGTGCTACTGGCGCCACACCGCGACCAACGTGCTGCTTACCCGCTGTGAGGTGGGAGAGACCGACGTGATTCTGGACCTGGGCTGCGGCACCGGCAATGTTGCCAAGACCCTGGCTGCGCACGTCAAACGCGTGGTCGGTTTAGACATCTCCCCAAAAATGCTGGACCGCGCCCAACAGGATGCCCCTTCCAATGTAGAGTTCCGGAAGGGGGACCTGCGCCGGCCCCCGCACGTCCTGGGCCTGACCCACATCACCGCTTGCTACGCCCTCACAGCCTTGACCACCACAGAGCGACGCGCGTTGTGGGACCAAGCCTGGCGAATGCTCAAGCCCGGGGGCATGATGGTCGTAGCAGACCTGTTCTGGACCGTTCCTCCCGAGCAGGTAGAAGCGGACTTTTTCGAGGCAGACTGGATGCAGTCCGTGAGCGCGACAGACGAGATGGAATTCCTGGAGAGAGATGGCCGCTTTAGGGTGCTGCTCGAGCCACTCCACCCCTTGGTGTCCGTGCTGACGGCCGCGCGTCTCTGACCCTACGAGGCGCTGATGTTGAGCACAGGAGGACGTGGAAAGCCAGTGCTCCTGGTACTGGCACTGGTGCTCTACACGCTGCTAGGTCTGCTCACCGTGAACGCAGTGGGACCCGTTGGTGAGGTCGCGTTGGGCTGGAGCCTGGGGTCACCCCCCATGGTGCTCCGCAGCTTCGACGGCGAGCTGGCCGAAGGCCCAAGTCTCGGCCCTTTGAAGAGCAGCCAGGTGCGGCCCCTTGAGCGTATTGAACTGGGTCCCCTAAGCCTGCCACTGGCTGTCAACGCCTACACAGGGGGACCTCCGGATTGGCCGGCTCGCTTGGCCCATGCCATCGCAGGGCAGCGCGGAGCGGTAACGATGCACCTGGCGTTGGGCGCGCTGCTCTTGGTTCTTGTACACCGTTTCTTGCGCTTCCACGGCACCTCAGGTGCCGGAGGCTTAGCCGTCCTGGTACTGGCCGCAGATTGGAGTTTCATCTTCTACCGGAAAGTGCTGGGAGGCACCGAGCTCCTACTCATGGCGGCTGGGCTACTCCTGGTTTGGAGTAGCTGGAGCCGACGCTGGGGAGGCGGCCGGCATGCCCTGTACGCCATCCCGGTGGCCGTGGGCCTGGGGCTTCTCGCCAAGATCACGTTCCTGCCAACCCTGCTGGCTTGGGGGCTGGCGCTGCTGCTCACACGCAGCGACAAGCCAAAACTCAAGCCTCCTTCTCCCCTCTCCTGGGCCTGGATGCTGGCTGTCCCTGTTTTGCTAACCCTGCCTTTGTGGGTCACTTGGCTGCATCACGGACTGGCCATGCCCGAGGCTGGCCACATTCAGTCCCATGACTATCTAGCGCTCCAGCTTGAGCGGAGCTTTTCAGGCCTTTCAGGCCTGTTTACTGGAGAACGCCCCCCTGCAAGAGAGGTTCCCAGCTCATTGATCTGGTTCCTGGGCGACCCATTGGCCTGGCTGGACCAGGCCTATGGCGGAACCCACCACCACGTATCGGTTTGGCCTCGCATCGTGGGTGGTTGCATCCTTATCGGCGGGAGCAGCCTGGAGTGGCTCAAGCCCCGAGAGGATCGCTCCGGGGCCTTGCTCCGCATCTTCTCTCTCTTCGTCCCAATGCAATTGCTTCTGATTTGGCTCGCCAACCGAGACCTGCACCATCTGGCCCAAGCCACACCGATGTTCGCCATCTGGTTCGGTTTAGCCGGTACCCGCTTGCTTGTTACAAGCGTCAATCCCCGCAACCCCCTGCGTGGGATCGCTGCATTGACCCTGGCTCTACCGTTGATGGTTCCCGGTGTGCTCGCCCTGCGACACACCGACTCTGCGGTTGAGAGCGGCCGTATTCCCCACTTTCAAGCGCAGGGTCAGAAAGCGTTGGCCGATATGCTGCGACGCAATCAGGTCCAGACCCTGCGGGCAAGTGACTACGACCTATACGGCATGCTCGAGATCCAAGTCCCTGAGATTCGGGTTGTACATGGATGGGGTGCGGTTTCCCAGGCCACTAATCGCAGTCAAGCATTCGCCGACTTTCTGCGCATCTCTGTAGGGCACCACCTGCTTTTGGTTCGGCCAAGTGCGCCGATGCGCTACAACCTGAGCCCAACAACATCCCGCCTGCGTGAAGCGCAAGAGCTCTGTGGCTGCACTCTGTTGCTGACAGACAGTCTCTCGGATGCAGAGGGCCAGTGGGCTTGGCTCTACCGGGTGCAGCCTATTGCATTGGCGCCCTTAGAAGAGTGACTTGCGCTTGCTACTGCTCAAGATGCCCAAGCCCTCTCGGTACTTGGCGACCGTGCGCCGAGCACACTTGATGTTGAAGTTCAGTAGCTCTTTGACGATGGCGGAGTCAGACCTGGGCTTACGGGGGTCCTCGGCCTGAATGATCTGGCGGATCCGGGACTTGACCGCCTCAGCGGCGATGTCCTCGCCGTGCACCTGCTGAATGCCTGCGTTGAAGAAGTACTTGAGCTCAAAGATGCCCTGGGGAGACTCCAAATACTTGTTCGACGTCACGCGAGAAACGGTGGACTCGTGTACGCCAATTTCATCCGCGATGTCCCGCAGGATCATGGGCCGAAGGTGTTCAACACCGTGATTGAAGAAGTCCTGCTGGCGCTTGAGAATGGCGTTGACGACCTTGTGGATGGTGGCCTGTCGCTTGTAGATGGACTTGATCAAGAAGTCAGCCGAGTCCAGCTTGTCCTTGATGTAGGCGCGCTCCTCCTTGCTGCCATCGCCTTCCATGACCCGCTGGTAGTAGGGGCTCACCCGCAGCTTGGGAAGCCCGTCTTCATTCTGGAGAATCTGCCACTCATCCCCTACCCGAAAGACGTACACGTCTGGCGTGATGTACCGGGGGTCCGCATCGGCAAAGCCACGGCCTGGCCATGGCTCAAAGTCCTGAAGCATCTTGTGATACTCGACGACATCTTCCATGTCCATGTCCATGGCCTTAGCAACGCCGCTGTAGTTCCTGCGCTCAAAATCACCCAAGTGATCGGTGATCAACTGAACGAAGAAGGGGTCCTCCGGGTGACGAGACCGCGCCTGAACAACCAAGCACTGGCCCAGGGTGATGGAGCCACAGCCGATGGGATCCAAGGCCTGCATGATCATCTGGGCGCCCTCGGCATCGTCGAGCTCGACCTCCGCCTCGATGGCCACCTCTTCTAGGGGAATGGTCAGGTAACCACGGTCATCTAAGTTGAGCAGCATGACCTGGACCGCTCTGCGCTCCCCATCGGTGCAATGCAGCATCTGAAGCTGCCATGCCAAATGCTCAAGTAGAGTCTGGCTCGTGCTTAACGTCGCCTCGATCGGAGGCATATCCTCACCGCGGACGGTGCTTCCACGGCTGTAGTCGCGGTAGGAGTCCAGAACCTCGCGCCACTGCTCTTCAGTGAGCTTCTGGTCTCTCTCAGGCGCCCCCTCCGGCGCTCCCTCCTTCTTTGTCCCTGGGTCGTCCAAGCCGGCCCAGTTGTTCTCCATGGTCTCGCCGCAATTCATCTCGGCATTATCGGCGTTGTTCTTCCGGTTCTCCTCACCCAGCTTGGCCGTAAAGTCCGCCAAGGCGTCATCTTGCCTGACTCCGGGAATCTCCTCCAGAACGGGGTTGTCGACCAATTCCTGCTGAATCTGGTCCACAAGATCCATGTGGGAGAGCTGCAGAAGCTTGATGGCCTGCTGCAGTTGTGGCGTGATGACCAGCTGCTGGCTGAGCTTGAGATTCTGCCTGAGTTCGAGTGCCATGAGCTTCTTGCGCCTGCCTGTATGCAATCTGGCACGAGAATTGCTATGGCGTCAAGCAGACTGCTTTCAACAACAAATTTGGCATGCCCCCGAAGAACATGTCCTGCTGAGTGCGCCTCAGGCCTGGACTGGAGGGCTCGCTGTCTCCGAGAGTTCCCCTTCAGCGCTAGTCCCACGACGCTTACGCTGCTCAATTGCAGCCTTTACGAAGGCGGCAAACAACGGATGGGGACGCAAGGGGCGGCTCTTAAACTCCGGGTGAAACTGGCAAGCCACAAAGTACGGGTGGCTCGATAGCTCTATCATTTCGACGAGCTGACCGTCCGGGCTGGTGCCAGACAGGGTCATGCCCCCTTTCTGCAGGGCCGCGTGGTAGGCCGGGTTCACCTCGTAGCGGTGACGATGCCGTTCGCTAATGTCGGTACTTCCATAGATCTTGGCTGCCAAGCTTCCGCTTGTGAGTTCACAGGGCCATGCCCCCAGGCGCATCGTACCGCCCTTGTCCACCACTTTGTGTTGGGCATCCATGAGCTCGATGACCAGGTTTTCAGAGTCCGCAGTGAATTCTCGACTGTTCGCGTCGGAGAGGTTCAGCACGCTTCTGCAAAACTCGATTGTGGCCACCTGGAGGCCAAGACAGATGCCAAAGAAAGGCACAGCGTTCTCGCGTGCATACCGGACAGCGGCGATCTTCCCCTCGACCCCTCGGTCGCCAAATCCCCCGGGAACAAGAACGGCGTCTAAGCCTG
>CAJQPC010000035.1 GCA_905480105.1 uncultured bacterium
TCTTCTGGGCCATCGGCATGGACTTTTTTATGGAGATCGCAAAACTGCGGGCTGGTCGCGCCATCTGGGCACAGCTTGTGCAGCGCTTTGGGCCCAAGAACCCCAAGTCCATGAGCCTGCGTACCCACTCCCAGACCAGCGGCTGGAGCCTGACCGCCCAAGACGTCTACAACAACGTCACCCGAACATGTATCGAGGCCATGGCGGCCACCCAGGGCCACACACAGTCCCTGCACACCAATTCCTTGGACGAGGCGCTGGCCCTGCCCACGGACTTTAGCGCCAGGATTGCGCGCAACACACAGCTCTTCCTGCAGCAAGAGACCGACACCTGCGTGACCGCAGACCCTTGGGCTGGTAGCCACTACGTCGAGCAGCTCACCGACGCACTGATTCAGAGAGTCTGGGCCCACATCGAAGAGGTAGAGTCTTTGGGTGGCATGGCAAAGGCCATCGAGGCCGGCATTCCCAAGCGCCGCATCGAAGAGGCTGCCGCGCGCACCCAGGCACGCATCGATTCCGGCGAGCAGTCCGTGATCGGCGTGAACCGATTCCCACTGGACGAAGTCGAGGACATCCCGACCCTAAAAGTAGACAACGCCAGCGTGCGCACATCCCAACTGGACCGCCTGGCCAAACTGCGTGAGCTGCGCGATGAAACCCAGGTAGAAGATGCTCTATTGGCCCTGGAGAAAGGGGCCCGAGAAGATGGAAACCTCCTGGATTTATGTGTAAAAGCAGGCCGGGCCAAGTGCACCGTCGGTGAGATGAGCGATGCACTGGAGCGTGTATTCGGCCGACACCATGCCGTGCCCCAGAGCATCCGCGGCGTGTACCGTTCAGCTCTGTCCCCCGACAGCGAGGCCACCCTGATGAAGCTCAGCAAGATCATCGAGCGCTTTGCAGCCGAAGAGGGCCGCCGCCCCCGCATCCTGCTGGCCAAGATGGGTCAGGACGGCCACGACCGAGGCCAAAAGGTCATCGCCACCGCCTTTGCCGACATCGGCTTTGACGTGGACATCGGTCCGCTGTTTCAGACCCCAGAGGAGAGCGCCCGCCAAGCCGTCGAGAACGACGTGCACATTATCGGAGTGAGTTCCCTGGCGGCCGGGCACCTGACCTTGGTGCCCGCACTGAAAAAGGCCCTCGCCGACGCGGGCCGACCGGACATCCTCATCGTGGTAGGCGGTGTGATTCCTCCCCAGGACTACCAGGCGCTGCGGAATGCAGGAGCTGTGGCTATTTTTGGGCCGGGGACTGTGATTCCCAAGGCCGCGGGGGAGCTCCTGGAGTTGCTCCTGGAGGAAGGATGAGCGGGATGGATGACCTGGACGAGCTGATGCGCGCCTTGGGCGTCACTCCAAAAGGGCAGCCCCACAAGACCGGGGTCCAACCCACCGAGCCAAAGCCCAAAGCTCCCCTCACCGCAAAGCAGCTGGATGCACTCCACAAGCGATTGGGCGCCAGCATTCGGCCTGTAAAACCCGATAAGAAAACCTCCTCGAATTCCACTCCGGCCTTGGATTCCGTCGAGCATCTGGTAGGGGCCAAACGCCGCCTTGAGCAGATGACTATGCTCATGGACGAAGTCGACACCATGTCGGCGAACACCTTGCAAGCCGAAATAAAGGCCAAGGAGCTGCGAAAGCGAGCACAACGAGCCCAGTCTAAAGCAGAAGAGACGACGAGAATCATTCGAGAGTTGAAAGCTGAACTTCAAGAGGCCCAGGAGCGCAACCGCTCCTTAGAGGCTCAACTGAAGGACAAGAGCCTGCTCTCCAGTAGCGCCCGCGCGGCCCAGAGCGCCACCCAGGCTATGCTGGACTCCCTTCGCACCCAGACCGCGCCCTCCCCGACCCTTCGACAGCTGCTCCGCGCCCGAGGGTTGACCCACGCCACCGAATTCTCCCAGGCCCTGCTGCTTCTGGCGGAACAGGCCCCGGATCTCTTACTCAACAGCCTGCGCGAAGTACCCAATAGCCCCCTGCCCGAGTCCCTAAGGCAGCGCATCATCTTGGTGGGGCCCGATGAGACACCCAGCCCAGGCTGTATCTCTGTCTCCGTCTCCGCTGAGCGCTGTGAGATGGGAGAAACCGGTCTAAAGGCGGGCTACGCTGAGATGGTACAGGCCGCCGAACTGGCCGGCATCAAACACTTGGGTTTGGTTGGTGGCAGCGTGCCCTATCGCAAGCAACTCAAGCAACTGGCCGAAGGGCATGCACTCAAACTGCGGCTGGTCTCTGGAACAGCACGCCGCCAGCTGCGCCAAGCCGAGGCCGACGTACGCAGCTGCGATGTGGTGGTGCTCTGGGGCGGTACTGAACTGTCGCACGCAGTCTCCGAACTCTACCGCGGTGAGAAAATTTGGCAGATCTCGCATCGGGGACTGAGCGGGATGATGTCCGAGATAGCCATGCGGCTCCTGGATCAGGCGCTGTAAAACGCACCACCCCCCCTTAGAGCATCCCTGCCAAAGCCTGAGCCGCCAAACTCCAAACATCTGGATCAATGCCCATTCCCACGTGGGTACTGCCGATCTCCACGTGCACGGCCTGGGGGCTGCTGCGGTCGATGCAGGCCGGCCAGTGCACCACCTCATCGCGCTTGGAGAACAGGATGGTCAAAGGCACCTGAATGGGCTGCTCGAGGTTGAGTCGGGCCTGCTCCCTGGCCACCTTCTTGGATACTGAGGGCTCGTAGCTGCCAGCAGCGGCGGTGAAGCTGGGACCACCGATGACCGGGGTTCCGTAGGTAATGACCCGGGAAATAGCGTGTGGAATCTCACGAGCCAACTCTCGGGAGATGACCCCGCCTAAGCTCCACCCTACCAACGACACAGGCCCCTTAGACTTGGCCAAGTCCTCCACAACCTCCAGCATGGCGTCGCGGTCCTGTCGCACATTGCCCATGTTCATGCCCCGTCCCCAGTGCTGAGCATCGTAGCCACGAGAGGCCAAGTAACGGCGCATTGGGGACATGGTGGCCTGGGGCGAGCGCCACCCTGGAATCAAGATGACCGGCTCTCCATTGCCCCTGGGCGCCTGGTTCAGGCTCTTGCGTGAAGAGATCAGCCTCCCCAGCTGAAAGGGCACGCGCCACTGCTCAGTCAAAGCTGCGGAGGCGTTGAGAGCCCTGGGCTCCGGTGTATCAGGTGGGCTGTAGTAGATGCGGGGGGTCACATTACCGCCTTCGGTGCCAGGGACTGTGGAAAGCATTTGACCGCCCCATACTGTACTGCATGCGGCCTTAGGAACGGGTGTGATTCCAAGCCCTGCAAGGCTACCTCAGGGCCAGCCCACGACCCAAGCCTGGCACACAGGGCGCACTGCACCAGCCGATGCACATCGTTTTTCCGTGAATCTGATTCACACGCTCTAAAAGCCAAGATAGGATGACGCCATGCAAACCACTCATGGCATCTTGGACCTTGGCCACGTTCAGCTGGGCTACAAACTACGCGGCAGCGGCCCCCCCGTTTTACTGGTCATGGGGTTGGCCATGCCAAGCGACGGTTGGATGCGACAGGTGGACGACCTGAGTCAGGACCACCAAGTGTGCTGGTTCGACAACCGTGGCGTGGGCCGAAGCTCCACTCCCAAAGGCCTATACTCGACACAGAAGATGGCTGAGGAGACCTGGGCCCTGGTAGACCACATCGGTTGGGACAGCGCAAACGTGGTGGGCGTGAGCATGGGCGGCATGATTTCCCAGCAACTCCTGATTCAACAGCCGGAACGGGTGCGCAGCCTGACCCTGATTGCCTCCGCCGCCATCGGGCGCAAGGCCCAACCGACCGGAGAAGGGGTAAAGCGCTGGCTCAAGGTGCAGAGCACCCAGGATGTGGATGAGCGAATGAAAGCCCTGGCGCATCTTCTCTTTTCACAGAAGACCATCGCCGAGGGCCGGGTGGACATGGGCAGCCTGGGCAAAGACTTGGCAGCTGGCCGTGCGCGGGGGCAGGGACTGCTCGGCCAGCTTGCCGCAGTCTTTGGCCACAACGCCAAGTCCAGACTGAAGGAGCATCAGGACAAGCCCGTGCTGTGCATCGTCGGCCTGGACGATGTCCTGGTGTCCCCGCGCAACACCCACGAACTGGCCGCGCTTCTGCAGGCAGAACTGCTGGAAGTTCCCCACGCCGGACATGGTGTGAGCAGCGAACACCCTGAGCTGGTGAACGCAGCCATTCGGCAGCACATCGGAGCAGTCTGAAGGTCAGCGGAGCTGCGGCTCAGTCCTCTTCCCAAATCTCCAGGCGCACCCAGGTCACTCCGACGTCCAAGATGCCGAGCTCTCGCGCGGCCCCCTTGGACAGGTCCAGGATGCGGCCGTCGACATAAGGGCCGCGATCATTGACTCGAACGACAACGCTCTTTCCTGTGTCCACCCGGGTCACCAGCAGCTCTGTGTCAAAGGGCAAGCTGCGGTGGGCTGCGCTGAAGCCTTCTTGATTGTAGGTCTCCCCATTGGCCGTCAGATGCCCATGAAAACCAGGGCCGTACCAGCTGGCCTTTCCCACGCCCAAAGCCTGGATGGGCTCCGAGAGTGCCCCCGGCACGATGGGTAGGGCGTCCAACTCGGGTCCCAGCGGCGAGGCTGGCGCGCTGGCGGCCAGCACACAGGCCAAGAACAGAAAGGCGGGATTGGCAGAGAACGCGCGCATTGCCCCTGTAGGCTAACCGAAAGAATCGTGGGATGATAGAGGCTGCTCATGGCCCTGCAACGTCCCAGCCCCCAGCAGCTCATCGACGGTGTACTGGCCGGAGAGCGCCCCCTACTGGCCCGGGCCATCACCTTGGTTGAGTCCACGCTGCCGGCTCATCAGGCCCAGGCCAGCGAGATCCTTACAGCGCTGATGCCGCACACAGGCGGCGCACATCGGGTAGGCATCACAGGGGTGCCTGGCGTTGGAAAGAGCACGTTTGTGGAAGCTCTGGGCATGCGCTTGGTAGGCCAAGGCCACAAGGTAGCAGTCTTGGCCGTGGACCCCAGCTCCAGCCGGACAGGTGGATCCATCTTGGGGGACAAGACCCGGATGGAGTACCTCTCCAGGGAGCCGGCGGCCTTTATTCGCCCCTCTCCAAGCGCCGGCACACTCGGAGGCGTTGCCAGCCACACCCGAGAAGCTCTGCTGCTCTGCGAGGCCGCTGGTTTCGACGTGGTCTTGGTGGAGACCGTTGGCGTGGGGCAGTCTGAGCTGGCGGTGGCCCAGATGACGGATGTGTTTTTGGTCTTGATGTTGGCTGGAGCGGGCGATGAACTACAGGGCATCAAGCGCGGCCTGATGGAGCTCGCTGACGCCATGGCGGTGAACAAAGCCGACGGGGACAACCTGCGCCCA
Source organism: uncultured bacterium (assembly GCA_905480105.1). Lineage (GTDB taxonomy): Bacteria > Myxococcota_A > UBA796 > UBA796 > CAJQPC01 > CAJQPC01. Next base: position 5,339 of record CAJQPC010000035.1, read on the forward strand.
GCGGAGCGCGCGGCGCAGACCTACCGCAGCGCACTGCGGGCCCTGCACCCAGGACAGCACGGATTTAAGCCCCAGGTTCGCACCTGCTCGGCCCTGCAAGACACCGGCATTGAAGAGCTCTGGCAGCTGCTCTTGGAGCACAAGCAACATCAAAAGACCACCGGTGCTTGGGCCACCCGACGACAGAGCCAGCAGCAGCAGTGGATGTGGCAGATGGTGAACGAGGGCCTTCGCGCTGCTCTACGTGCCGACCCAAAACTAAAGCAAGCGCTCCCCGAGCTTCAGGCGCGCGTGCTGGGGGGAACCCTGGCGCCAACACGGGCCGCCGAGGAAATCCTGGAGCGCTTTCTGAGCGAGAGCAGCTAACGCTGGGGGGCCAAGCCGTGCTCGCCAATACAGGTCTCGATGGTCTCCGCAACGATCTGGTGCCCCAAGACGCTCCAGTGCCCGTCATAGGCCAGGTAGGGACGTTCCCCATCAGTATGGGCCTGACGCAAGGCCGTATCCAAGGGGCACGCCGGGATGTTCAGCTCCTCCAGCAGCCCAAGGGTGGCCCGTTCTGGAGCGCTGAGATCCTTGTCTTTCAGTGGGAGTCCAACCAGCTCAAAGGTGGCCGTTGTGCGATGATCTTCGATGGCAAAAGCTGGCGAGGCCACCACGACCATGAGCTGTCCGCCCTGCCGCTCCACGTGGTCCCGAAGCTCCTGCATCGGCTTTCGGGTCGCCTCTATCCCCTCTCTCAGGAGCCCCTCTCCGCTGCGATGGAACATAGACAGATCCCGTCGCCAACCGCCCATCTCGTCTTGTTTCTCCTTTCCCTTCCTCTTTCCCTGCCCCTGTCCCTGTCCCTTTGCCTTTCCCTTTCCCTTTCCCTTTCCCTGTCCCTGTCCCTTTGCCTTTCCCTTTCCCTGTCCTTTGCCCTTGGGTTCGGTCCGACCGTAGACCTGAAGCATGCCCCAAAGCAGGGAATTCTGGTTCAAGAAGGCGCGAACAGGTGGCTTGGGCTCACCCATATGGACGAATTGATCGGGCTTTTTCTTGGCGCCTGCCAACGCTCCGCGCCAGTTCAGGTTGTTCTGAAAGTCATTGCCCGTAAAGAACACCAAGACCACTACCTCAGGCGAGAGCGGTTTCTTCAGTTGCCGAAAGCGGGCCAGCTCGTGTTCGGTTCCGTGACCGTCTGAGCCCGCGTTGAGCAGCTGAACCCCCAGCTCCTGACTAAGCAACCCTACAAAGCTCTGCTCCTCGGCCACCTGAATAGCAAAGGTGAAGGAGTCCCCAAGAGCCAGCCAGACCGGCCGGTCATCCTTCTGAAACTCTGGACCCCGCAGCCCCAAGCTGTTGATCCGGATGTCCACCTTGTTGCCCGGAGTCTTCATCGTGCCCAGAAAGCCCGGCGTGGGTCTAAAGGCCACCTTGTGGTCGTTCATGTACAGCCCATTGGGCACATTTTGAAGCGAGTTGAACTGCAAATGCGCCGCCGAGCTCGGCGGTAGCAGCCGAATACCCAGCTCCATGAGCAGCACCCCAGCGAGGGTTCCGCACAGGGCTAAGGCTGCCCGAGTGCTCCAACGCGCTATTTTCGACATGGATTACGGGCTGTTTCTGACATGGGCAAGAACATACAACGAAGAGGACTGACGGGACTATTGGCCAGGGGCCAGCGGGTTGTTCAGACCTTGCTCCGCCAGGCAGGCATCCAGAGTCTGGGCCACCACAGCGTGACCCACCGCGCTCCAGTGTCCGTCGTAGGGCAGGTAGAGCCGCTCCCCTTCCGCGTAGGCCGAACGAAGGGATGTATCCAAGGAGCAAGAGGGAATACCCAGCTCTTCTAGCAGCTTGAGTGTCGCCTTTTCAGGAGCGCTCAGATCCGCCTGCTCTAAATCCAGGTTCACAAGCTTAAAGGTCGCTTGGGTACGGTGATCTTCGACTGCGAAGGCGGGCGAGGCCACCGCGACCATGAACTTTCCTCCCTGCCGCTCCACTCGGTCTCGCAGTTCCTCCATCGGCACACGCGTGGCGTCTATTCCACGGAGAAGCTCTCTTTCTCCGCTTTTGTGGAAGATGGACATTTCTCTGCGCCAGCGCTGAACCTCGGGGCTACGCCCCTCGGCCATGGCTTTCGCGCGCTTGCGCATCTTGAACATGCCGTAGACCACCGAGTTCTTGTTCAGGAAGCTGGCGACGGGCGGCTTAGGCCCACCCATGATGGCCAGGCCATTGGGGCGCTTCGTGGCGCGGCGCAGGGCCTCCCGCCACTGGAGGTTGTCGGAGAAGTCGTTGCCAGTGAAGAACACCAACACCACAAGCTCCGGCGCCAGGCTGGCCTCTAGCTGACGGAAGCGCGCAAGCTCATGCCGCGTGCCGTATCCATCGGAGCCGGAGTTGAAGAGCTGAACCTGCTGTGAGGCGGCCAACAGGCCCACAAAGCTCTGGCGCTCGGCCACCTGAGCGGCGAAGGTGAAGCTGTCCCCCATGGCCAGCCAACGGGGCTGATCGTTGTCCACGGGCTCAGGACCCCGCAGGCCCAAGCTGTTGACCCGAATGGGCACCTTGTAGCCCAGGCTGCGCATGGTTCCTTCAAAGCCCGGGGTCGGCCGAAAGATCGTTTTATGGTCGTTGCTATACATCCCCGGAGGAGTGTTTTGGGGCGCGTTGAACAGCATCTCCGCTGCTGCGTTGGCTGGCAGGAGCCGCGCACCCAGCTCGATGAGCAGCACGCCTATGAAGAGCCCGGCAGTGGCCAGAATGATTCGAGCAACCCAGCGGCGGGCGTTGTTTGGCATGTTCTCTTCCCCTACTCGCAGGTACCCAGCTCGATCCAGGGCACCTCTTCCCAGTCTTGGGGGATGCAGCTGCTGGGAAACTCCCAGGCCTGATTCTCCTCGTCCAGGGCGATGGTCATGGCCTCGTCACAGCCGCTGCCCGAATCGATGCATCCGACGAACTCACTCAACGGATTCGCAGGCATACACCATTCGTCCGCGTTCTCACCCAAGAGAGGTTGTGCCAGGAGCTCCGTGCAGCGGGGGTCCACCTCACAGCCATCGGCATTTAGGGCGGCGCAGCCGTCTGGCGCATCTTCACAGCCCTCGCCAGCACATAGGTCACAGGCCGTCAGGGACAGGAAGACCCACAACGAGACCCAGTACGATTGTTTCATTCAGGCTCCTTTTTCACCTTGAGCTGTGCTGGTTGCCAGCACCCCAACGCCATCGGAGATGCAGCCGTTGCTGAAATAGTAGCCCATCAAAGCAGAGAGGAGAGCCAATGCGACGGCGGCGAGAGAAAGAGACCCGGAAGACGGGCCAGACATGGTCGGCTCCTGATGTGGACTGGCCCTTCCAGAAGTAACTTCCATACCAAAAACCAAACGCTATAAATCCGGCATTACCGCTGGGGAGTCGCGGCCCGCTTGTCGCGCTTCTGCATGCGCTTGCGGGTCTGAAGCGCCAGGGCCTCGTAGGCCGCACAGGTGCTCTCGTCTGAAGCGCTCCCCTCCCCTCCAGCCAGGACGTGCAGCTTGCACGCGGTCCAGCGAACCGCATCTCTCTCCGAGTCCAAGTGGTCCACGAAGGCCGACATGGAACTGGACTCCCTAAAGAACTGCCCCTCCAAAAGCGCGACGGTTAGGTCTTCTTCAGCGCTGGCAGGCGCCAGTCGAATGCTGCCTCCAAAGCCTGCGACATGGGGATGCGTTTCAGTGGCTGGAACCACGATCGGCGTGCTGTAGCGACCCTTGGGCTGAAGCAGGGGCGCACCAGTGGGACAGGGCCCGCCGGACCAGCACGCCAGGGCCTGGGGAATGGCGGTCTCGGAGTCCAGCAGCCGCGTCGTCTCGATGGCCCAGGCGCTTCGTGCGTGTGCCGCGTAGCCGCTGGCAGTGCGCGCGGCGGTCGGGTCGGCGCTGCCGGAGCCCACGTAGAGGTTGAACCAGGCGCGAGCCATCAACGTGTCCACCGCCTCCGGAGCGACGCCCTCTGGCGCCCCCACCAGTGCCGTTCTGACCAGTGCTTCGAACTCGGCCATGGCTGGGCCTGTATCTTGACTGGGACTGAGTCCTTCGCGCTTGGGCAGGCCCCATGCGGCGTGGGTCACGCAGTTGCGCGCAAAGTCTTTGGCCTGGGCGCACTGCCGAAGAGCGGCGTCTGTCTTGCCCGCCTTGCCCAGCTCTTCTCCTGCACGAAACCGGCATTCGTACTGCCAGATATCTACCAAGCCCTCGCAAGCCGCCTCTACCCCAGCCACGTCTCCCACCGCACCCGCGCGTGCCGCTTGGGTCACCTGACAGGTGATGCGCGCCCCCTCCAACGGCATTCTTGCGCAGTCTTCCAAGGACTCCTGAGCGCTTAGGAGCTGCTCCAAGTCCTGCGCGCTGGGCGCCGTCTCACAAGCCAGCAAGAGCCAGATCAAGGCTGGGTCCCCATCTGCGGCCCCGGCTGGGTCACCGGGGGCTTGCCGGGGTTCGGCCCGCGCTCTTCTTTGGGAGGCGTGGCCAAGTGCGGCCGTCCCAAGACTTGCTCGCACTTCTTGGCGCCGTAGTCGTGGCGCACCTGCTTGCAGATCCACCCTTGGTTTCGAGGGTCTCCTACGGCTAACTCGACCAGCAGCATGTCCCGCTCCAAGGGGTCCTGAATGCTGTCCGCCTGCCGGAGCAGCAGCTCCCGGTCCCGGGCCACGTCATCCAGCTGCCCCACACGACACACCGTGCGCAGGTCTGGGCTGACCAAGGCTGCGCACTCCGCAAAGGAAACGGGCTCGGGAGTGCAGCCAAGCAGGAGCAGCAGGCTCATGATTCAAAGACCTGGCGGGGACCCCAAGGTGGGCGCACACCCTTGCGAATCTGGGAGAAGTTCTCCCTACCGATCGCAGCCTCGCCAGAGTCCGCGCAGAGCTCGTAGGCCTGGGCCTCGATCTCCTGGCGAATGGCAGGCGCTTGTCCCAAGCCCGCCAAGGTGGCCCGCTTGAATGCCCCAACGGCTGTGGGCGAGTTCTTGGCCACCTGTGCGGCGAGTTCCTTGGCGCGAGCCAAGCCGCTGGGCTCATCCGCCGCGAGCTCCTGCACCAGACCGATGCGCAGGGCTTCCTCCGCGGAGATGCGTTCCCCGGTCATTCCCAAACGCAGAGCTTGGGGCAGTCCCACCAGGGCCGCCAGCTCAGAGCTTCCTCCAGCTCCTGGCAGGATTCCCAGGCCGGTCTCCGGCAGTCCAAAGAGCGCTTGGGGGGTCGCAATTCGGTAGTCACAGGTGATGCAATACTCCGTGCCCCAACCCAGAGCGACGCCTGAGATCATGCCAATGTGAAAGAGCGGCAGCGCGCGCAGGGCAGCCAGGGATGCCCGCTGCCGGCGCACGTGTGCTTTGACCCGCTCGGAGTCCCATTCGGCACGCTCGGTCACATTGGCGCCTGCCACGAAGATCGGTGTTCCACGTGAGCTCTTGCGGTCCGACCAAGTAATGAGCGTGCCCACATCGGTGCCGGCCAGCTCGTTCACTAGGGCGTCCAAGGCGTCGAGCTGGGCGCTGCCCATCTCATTGGCCTTGCCGTGGTCGAAGCGCAGAACTGCGACACCGTCTTGGATCTTCAAGTCAAAGCGGAAGGACACGGCGGGGACTCCTTGAACAGCGGGGTCTACCGGACGTAGCACGTTAGGCGCACCCAATGACACCCCTTGCCTTCTTGCTCCTCGCCGCCTGCGGACCCTCAGACTTTGACCAGGCCAAGACCCTGCCCCAGGTCCAGGCGCTCATCGCCGACGGCAAGCTGCAAGGGCGCGAGGAGCTGCTCCTGCGTGATCTGGGCCTGGGAGCTGACCTGGCCAAGAGCATTGCGGCCAGCCCCGATTCCACGAGCCTCAAGGTCTTGGATCTTAGAGGGAACGGAATCGGTCCTCACGGCGCGGCCGCTCTGGCCGAATCTGAGAACCTCAGTGGCCTTGAAGCTCTGTACTTGCCCCCCGGTCAGAGCCACATCGAAGGCAACCGTATTGGAGACGAGGGTGCCCAGGCCTTGTTCGCCTCGACGGCACTAAGCAGCCTGGAGATATTGGACCTGAGCCAGAACAACCTGGGCCCAGAGAGCCCCTTGGCGCTGACCAAGGGTGGCTTGCCCAACCTCAACCAGCTCATCCTGGACTCCAATGCCCTGGGCGACAAAGGTGCTGCATACTTGGCTGGGCAAGGCGGCCGAGACATGGAGCGCCTGCAGTTGGGCTGGAATGGTGTGGGCGACCTGGGTGCGGTCGCCCTGGCCAGTGGTCCCCTGCTGACCCACGCAAGGGTACTGCTGCTCTCGAGCAACGAGATCGGTCCCGCGGGCGCCGTAGCCTTGTCCAGTGGCCCTTCACTGGGGGAGCTGGAGGCCCTATACCTGAGCGGGAACAAGGTGGACGCGGCTGGAGAAGCGCTGCTGGAGAAGCGTTTTGGGAAAGCGCTGAAGCTGGACGGTGGAGAGATGACGGTCGAATAGGTCGTGACGGGACAGCCCGACTCCCTAAAACAAGCGGCCATCATTCGCCGCCAACACCCGCCCAAACACCCAGGGCAGCGACCGCATCAGCCGTACCAACCATTTGCGGACCCCCACCCTGCTGGCCCACAACAGGCCCTTCATCATCGTGTAGGGCAGGCGCACAACCCGAGCATGGGCCCTTGGATATCGGGCCAAGTGCCCGGTCACAGAGAGCTGCACCAAGGCCTGACCCTGCTTGAATCCCAGGGACAGCCCCTCTCCTGTGCAGGCATCCAAGTAGCCGGCAGCGTCACCAACCAAGGCCACCGGCGTGCCCTGGACTTCACCAAGAACGCTGTGAACCCGCTGATGCAAGGGCCCCGAACCCCGGTCCGGACTGCACTGGGGGGCACCTTGAATCCTCTGGGCCACCTGAGGAAAGCGCGCAAGCAAGGTCTCGAAGCGCTCCTTTGACCCAGACCATAAGAATGCGACCCCGAGCTGATCTGGCCCCGCAGGAGTCAGGTAGCACTCCACACCGTCCGCCAGGTAGACCTCGACCTGATCCGACCAAGGAGCCATCCGCACGTGGCGCCGCAGACCAAAGCGCTTGCGCGGCCCCACACCCGCAGAGAGCCCAGCCCACTTGCGCACCCGCGAGTGCAGGCCGTCTGCTCCCACAATCAGGCGTCCGTGGACCACACCGTGCTCGGTGCTCACACCACCAGGCGCCAAACCTGTGGCGCGGATCCCGTCGCGAAGCTCCACCCCGAGCACCATGGCCCGGGCGCGAAGTGCACGGGACAAGGTCAGCCGCCGCACGCCCAAACCCTGCCCATGAGGGAAACGGCCCACAGCCCGGAAGCCCTGTTCTTCCCAAACAATACCTCCAAAGGCGTGGCTTCCCTCCGGGTCGATCTCCACACCAAGCCTACGCAAGTGCGCCACGCCCGCCGGCATCAGACCCTCTCCACAAGCCTTGTCCAAGCTGCCCTGGTCGGGAGTTCGCGCCTCGAGCACGGTGACTTGGAGTCCGGCCAGCGCCCCCTCTATGGCGGTGACCAGTCCAACCGGGCCCCCTCCGACGATGACCAAGTCGGCCGTCACCGAGCTCTCCAAAACCCACGCGCAGACTCTGCAAAGATGCCGGCGACCTTGAGTAGATGAACCCTGTCTGGGGGGACCAGCTCCCCGCGCAAGTGCTGACTCAGTGTCTGCGCCCGTCGAATCTTGCCGCTGGAGGTGCGCGGCAGAGTGCCTGGGGGAAGAAGCAGGATCTGGGCACAGGCCAACCCGGTGGCCGCCACCACGGCCTGATTGCAAGCCTTGGGGAGCTCAGACTTCTCCGCAGTCGAGGCCCGTTCGCTGTGCTCCACAAAGAGCACGAGTTGTTCGCTGGCAGCGCCCTCTGGCCGGTGACTGACGGCCGCCGCGCACCCAGTGCGCACTCCAGGAATACCATCCACTGCCTGCTCTACCGGGTGGGGCGCATGGTTGCGGCCATTCAGAATCAGCATGTCTTTGATTCGCCCACTCAGGTATAGCTGCCCGCCGTGCACAAAACCCTGGTCTCCGGTGTCCAGCCAGCCGTCGACAAGCGCCCTGGCGGTGAGATCCGGCCGGCCCAAGTACTCGCGCATGAGCGAAGGGCCCTTGGCCCAAACACTGCCAACATGGCCGTCTGAGAGGGGCCCCTTTTCATCACGAATCTGGATGTAAAAACCCCGCAGTGGAACGCCAACGGAGACGATCTCAGAGCCATGCGGGTCCAACTCCGCGCGCCCCTCTGACAGGCGCTGAGCATTGAATCGCCCGCTCTCAAAGGGCTTGTCCAAAGCGGAGAAAGTCAAGGCCAAACTGGCCTCTGAGAGACCGTAGACCGGCGAGAGGGCCTGGGGCTGGAAGCCCCACTGAGAGAAGCGCGCGATGAAGTCGCGCAAGACCTGGGGGGCCACTGGCTCAGCGCCATTGAGTGCTACACGCCACCGGCTCAGGTCCACCCCTTCCATGTCAGCGTCCTTGACCCGGTCCAAGCACAAGCCGTAGGCAAAGTTGGGTGCTGGAGAGACCACGCCGCCGTACTTAGAGAGGGTCTGAAGCCAGAGCGCCGGGCGGCCAATAAAGACCTCCGGCCCCATCAATGTGAGTTCCCCTCCCAGAACCAGACTGGGGAAAACGCACCCTATAAGCCCCATATCGTGATACAGCGGCAGCCAACAGACCCCGGTAACCGGCACCCCGTCGGCGTGCTCAAGCAGGTGGTCGACCAGGGCCCGGGTCTGGGCCATCACCGCGCCATGGCTCAGCGCGACCGGCTTGGGCTCGACCGTGGTACCGCTGGAGAACTGCAGCATGGCCAAATCATCGAGCCCGACGGTCCGCGACTGAGGAGCCCCCGCAGGCAGCTCCTCCAAGGTACGGCAGCCCAGCTCGGGGCGAACCCGCTCGACCACCCCACCCACAACCCGCTTGACCCGGCCACTGGCGAGCATCAGACGTGCACCTGCCAGCTCAACCATTCGTGCTGTGCGCTGGTGATACTCGTCCATTCGGCCCAGACGAACCGGCGGATAGACCGGGCATGGAACCGCGCCAGCCAACATGCAGCCAAAAAAGGCTGCGAAGAACTCAGGCCCGGTGGCGTAGACCAAAACCACCCGCTCCCCGTGCCGGATACCCAGGGCAATGAGCTGACCAGCCACAGCCAAGGCGCGCGCTCGAGTCCCTGCCCAATCCTGCTCGTCGGCACGCCCGTGGCGATCTAAAAAACGAAGCGTCGCGTTGTGGCCCCCCAAGCGGGTGTCCAGGAGCACCTCGCAGAGGGTTTGGCCGCTGTGGGGGGGGCGCTCAGGCACCCTCTGAGCCCATGCGGCTACGCAATACCCGCATCAAATCTAAGACGGTCTCAATCCCCTCCTCGTCTTCCTCCTCCAGAATCACCTTGAAGTGGTTCTCCAGCTCAACCACCAGGGTGAGCATGCGGATGGAGTCCAACGCCATGCCCTCGACCAAGCGCGTCTGCGGCACGATGGGCTCCTGATACTGGAGATGTTCGGCTGCCACAAGCCGAATGCCCTGAAGAAGGGTCTCGTCACTCACTGGCATCTTGGCCCTCCTTGCTGCTGGCTGGGACAAAGCGGCGCCGCCCCCCCATGCGCGCGTCGTAGTCACAGGCCAGGGATAGTGCTTCTTCCTCTACGCCGATGCGCACCCGGAGCAAGAAAAAGTTGGCCACACCCCAGACCAGGGCTGTGATCCAGGCACCGTGCATCAGGGGCAAGATAGCCAGCTCGATGACCACGGCGACGTAGTTGGGGTGGCGCAGGTACTTGTAGGGGCCACCGACCTCGGCCGGAAAATCAGGCACAACAATGACGCGGGTATTCCAGCGCCCACGAAGGGAGCGAATGGCCCAGTAGCGCAAGGCCATCGTACCCACCAGCGCCACAACGCATAGGGCAAAGAGCCAGGGAGAAAAGGGACGATCCAGCAGAATCACCTCGGCCGGTGCGGCAAAGAGAAAGCTGGTGTGCAGGAACTTCATCACCCCAAAGTGACCTTGACCGTATTCCTGGCCCCCCTTGTCAAAGGCCGCCTGGGCATTGCGCTTGGAGATGCGCAACTCAACCAGGCGCTCAATGGCAACCATGGCCACAATTCCCATGTAAATCCAGTGCGTTACCACTGAATCAACACAAGCTCAGAGCAGAACGCAGGGCCCATAGCGAGCATCAGCCCCAAGGTGCCGGGCTTCGGACGATTTTCCTCCGACATGGTGTCCCGCAGAACCAGGAGCACCGAGCTGGAGGACAGGTTTCCGACCTGTGCCAGGCTGTCCCAGGTCAGCTGAAAGGCGCTGCGGGGGCGCTCCAGGGCCGTCTCAAAGGCCAAGAGTACCTTGGGACCACCGGGGTGACAGACAAAGGAGTCGACCTGGGGGAGGGTCAGGCCCTGAGACTCCAAGAAGCTGTCTACGTCCCCACGCAGGTGCTCGGAGACCACCTTGGGTACATCCGCCGAGAGAACGATTTTAAAGCCGCTCTCCGAGATATCCCAGCCCATCACGCGCTCGGAATCCGGGTAGAACACGGAGCGGGACGCCAGAATTCTTGGACCGGATACCTGCTCCTTTCGCGCAACCTCCTCTCCACAGACCACCGCGCAAGCGGCACCATCTCCAAACAAGCCGCTGGAGATAAGGTTCGGGATGCTCAGGTCACCGCGCTGAAGCGTCAGCGAGCAGAGCTCCACGGAGAGCAGCAACGCCGTCTGGTCCGGATACGCCTTCACGTAGTCAGCGGCGCGAGCCACACCAGCAGCACCGGCCACGCAGCCCAGCCCAAACATGGGAATGCGTTTGAGGTGCCGCGGCAGCTCAGGGATGCGGTTCATGATTCGCGCCTCGATGCTGGGGGTCGCGATGCCGGTCACGCTGGTGAAGAAGATGGCCCCGATGGTGCTTGGGTCCACGCCGCTGCGGTCCAGGGCGTCGCGCACAGCACGTTCCCCCACCTCTTGCGCCACTAAAATCCATGCGTCGTTGGCCGAGCCAAAGCCGTCCAACTGCTCGTACCCCTCCAAAGAAAGCGCCAGATGGCGTCCTCCAACCAGCACATTTCGATGGATTCTCTCCAAACGCGCCATGTTGTGGTGGCGCTGACCCCAGATCTCACGAAAGGCTTCGATGAGCTGGTCTTGGTCATAATAGTGGGTCGGAAAGGCCTGACCTACCGCTGCAATCTGCATGGGCTTTCTACCCCTCCTGGCGAACCTGACAGCCCTCTAACCAAGCCAGCTGCAGCTGGGGGTGGCCTGGATGGGCACGCCAAGGGCCACGGTGCTTGCTATGGCGCTTCGGCCAGTCAAAGAATAGACTGACAGCGATAACGGATGCGCCGGCGCGTGCAGCGCTAAAAGGACCGATGAGTAAGAAAGCCCCCTGGCTCCGGAAAGTGGCCGCTGCTGGAAAAGAATTCCATTCTCGAAAGCAGTCGCCCAAGCAACACAACAGGATCAACCTGCTCTCTACAGCGGCAATCTGGGGATCTGTTGTGGCCATTCTCGCCGTAGGCTCGCTGGTCCCAGACCCTTACAAAGTCCTGTGGATGGTTCCCGCGGGTCTTCTGCTGGGCTGCATCTTCTTGGGACACTTCGTTCTGATCGTTCATGAGTGCAGCCACAACATGTTCTTGATCAACGAAAACCGCGAAAAGCAGGCGCGCTGGAACCAGCTGATTGGACGCGTGAGCGCGGGAATGATGTTCACTGACTATCTGCGCCACTGGGAAGAGGGCCACACGATCCACCACACCCAGCCATGTGAGGAAAACGACCCCCAGGACAGGGACCCTCTCACGGGCAACGCGCTCTATCTCAAGTGGGCCAAGATCTGGCTCATTCCCTTCTACGTGATGGCCACCAATCCCTCGAACCAGTACGGATTTAACCCCCGCCGCATCGCCGGAGGCATCCTCTTCTTTGCCCCCTTTGTCACCCTGGCTTGGCTGGCTGTGGGGTGGCAAGGCGCCGTGGCCATCTACATCGGATTTAGCTTCCTGAGCACCCTGAACTTCGTCAAGAAGGCCCAGGAGCACGGAGGCGGACTCAAATCAGAGCCCCTGCCCCTTCTGCGCTCGCGCACCTATCTGTACCCCTTGGCGTTCTTCACAAGTCCCTTCAACATCAACTACCACTTCGAGCACCACGCCAACTGCAACGTGCCCTGGTACTTGCTGCCTCAGTACCACGCCAAGGTGCGCGAGCTCGTGCCGTCCGAGCTTCGGCCCTACTACTTCCACAGCGAGATCTGGAAGCAGATGGCCGGAAACAAGCCCCTGCCTCCAGAAGAGCTGCGCGGCCTGATCTTCCTGGAGAACAAAGCCCAAGCCGGGAAGTAGCTCGCCAGTTGTCTTCGGCAGATAGAAAGCCCTCGTCTCCACGGGGGCTTTCTCTTTGGTCAGCTCAGCTTCAGGACCCTGTATGCCTCGCCCTCGTCGGACTCAAGCCCCGAGGCCTTGAACTGACAGAGGGCCGACGTAGCGTGCCTTAGGCCTTGGGCGCTGCGCCCCTTTTCTATGAGCATTTCTGCCAAGAAAACTCGCGCTCTTGCCGCCCAAACCCGGTCCCCCGTGAGCTCCTGCAAAGCGCGCTTCACATCCACGGCCACCACAGGCCGACCCTGCTCCCCAAAGCCCAAGCGGGCCAAATCTAGGCGGATGCGGCCGCTCAGGAAGGGCGCTCCAGCTTGCTCAGCCAACAGCAAAGCACTCTCCAAGTCAGCCTGTCCGGTCTCGAAGCCGGCCATGACGCGGCAGGCACCCCGAACCCGACGCAAGCGCACTTCGAGCAGCACCATCTCGCGCTCGACAGCATAGGCTACCCCTTTGTCCAGCCACCCTGGCAGAAAGGTGAGCGCCCCTCTCTCGATCGCCAGTTCAGCCCGGAGTGCCAGCACTTCCAAGCGGCCGACGTAGCGGCCACAGTCTTCCCAGCCCTCGTCGGCGGCTTCCAGCAGCATCTCAGCATCCTGGAAGCGGCCGCGCAGCAAGGCCAGCTGAGCCAACTGGGTGATTGCTGCGGACAACGCTCCCGCGGCCTTGGGCTGGTTGGAAAGGCTATCTGCTAAGGCCGCCAAAGTGGTCTCGCAGGCGTCTAAATGTCCCTCCAGACGCTCCAAACGCGCCCGTCTAAAGCGCGCAGCCAGCGCCCCTGGACCCGGCCCCATGTTCTCCAACTCCAGGACCACCTCGCCCAAGCCCAAGCGGTCGCCGCGGGCGGACAAGGTCGCTGCCAGGGTGTCCAAGGCCATTGCACGCAGAGGGCCCTCCGTTTGCTCGAGCACGGCACGGACACACGCCTCGGCGTCCTGGAGGTGTCCAGTGTCCAAGAGCAAGGCGGATGACTGGATGCGTAGCAGGCAACGCTGCACAGGATCGGGATCCGCGGCCAGGCCCTTGTCCAGTGCATGCAAGGCTTGACGGGGTTGATCAGCGCGTCGAAGCACATCGGCCAGGCGGACCCAAGCGTCCAGCTCCAGGGCCGAATGGCCCTGCTCGTGAGCAGCTTGCTGCAAGGACCTCCAAGCTTGGGCGGCACCCGCCCAGTCTGCAGCTTCTTGAAGATCCAGACCGGTTTTCACCACGCCGCGCAGAGACTCGGGCACACCTCGGGACATCAAAATTCTCCGGTCAGAGCCACACTCTGAGGCCCCACTGTGAGCTGTACGACACCGGCCCCCACGGCAACTCCACCGACTCCAACCAAGCCCAAGCTGATCCACCGCACCCGGTTAAAATCCGCGCTGAGCTGATCGGCCTGGGCACGGGTGACCGAAGATGGAGCAGCCCTGGCCGCTTCGATCTCCGAGTAGGCGGGCTTGACTTGGAGCTGCCGCACGGCCACTCCGGCCCCGATGGCCAGGGCGCCTCCGCCCAACAAGCCGTAGTTCAACAGGACAGAACGGCTCCCATGAGAGGACCGAGGGGCCCTGCCAGACTCATAGGCTGAGAACTCTCTGTAGGCCGGCTGCGGCACGCTGCATGCGCCCGCATAGTTGGGCGCGTCCCCGTAGACGTGCCACCACCCCCGAAGGCTGCCATCAGGACACAGAACCTGAACCAGCTGGCGGCCTGCGAAGAGCAGGTCGTAGGAGTGCATGAGCTGCCCGGAGACATAGACGCGTACGTCCAGGGTCTCATCGTCCACGCCAGGCGCTCGCATCTCCTTTTGCTGGGTCTCCGAGCGCAGCGCCTCGATGAGATCCAAGGCGTCCCCGTCGCTGAGCAACTGGCTATCGGGCGCAAAGGTGGGGTCAATGATCAGTGCCCTGCGCCAAGCATCCATGGCCGCATCCGTCTCCTGGTCCTGCCAGTGCAGCACACCCCGGTAAAAGTCGAGGCTGGCCGCTTGCCAAGCCAAGACCACCCGCGCGCTGGAGATGGCCGCCGCGTCAGCCGCTTCGATCTGAGCCAATGCGCCTGGATCCTGAGCCGCTACTGCCGCCCGAGCCGCTTCAAGCTCCACGTCAAAGTCCAGAGCCGGCACATCAGAGGCCAGCGCCACGCTGGACCAGAGCAGGAACGCTGCTACTCGCAGCCCTGTGGAGCCCAATCCGCATCCATGCTTGAAAGCTGCCACGAGCAGATCTGTGCCTCTTCGACGTCCAGTGTGCCTCGTGCAGTGCTCCCCCCGGAGGCCCCGCGCACCTTGGTGAGCAGGGTTCCGTCGGGGACGTCGGCCACGTCGATCTGGCCTTGGCCCGAGACTTCGAGCTTGTAACCCATACTGCTTCTCAGGGTAACGATGAGCTCCTCACCCTCCGGCAAGAGCAAGCGCAGGTGCCCCATGCCGTCCGCTGGGGGGATGGACAGGTCAACCTCGACCTCCTGGGGCGCCACGAGAACATCCAAGGTGGCGTCCGCGGCGAGCTCCACGGTGGGCTCGACCACCCTCGCGTTCCAGCTCTGCTTCTTCAACCACCACCAGCCCACGCCGCCAGCCACGAGCACCGTTCCGAGAAAGGCAACCGCGACCACCGCCAACATCGGCACGAGGGAGCGCTTCTTGGCAGGTCCCGGACCTGCAGACTTGAAACCCCTCGGACGCCCAGGTGGCTCGGGACGAAGATTCTCCTTGGGGTCTAACGTCGGCGCTTCCACACCGGATTTTCTCTCCTGCGGGTCCGGGGGCAAGACAGGCGTAGCGGAATGGCGCTCGGTCAGCCCCAACAAGCCTGCGGCAGGCACCTCGCTGGGGGGGACCGCAGGACTCAGCGCCTTGGCCACAGGACGCCTACTCACGCTGTGGGTGGACTGCTCCGGGGTAGCCGGAGCTGCAGCACCGCTTTTTCGAGGGTTGCTGCTACGAGGCGGCGGTGCAGCAGTCGTGGGCGGTGGGGGCTGCCAGGTCTTGGCCTTTGGGCCGACAGGCTCTTGAGTGGGGCCGGCTTGTTCAAGGTCCCCAAGCTCCGACTCATCCAAGTCGAACAGATCCCCCAAGAACTGAGTAGGCATCTCGGACTCGTCCAAAGGCTCGACAGCGGGCTGGGACGCATCGGTATCCAAAACCGGTGGATTCCTGGGCCCAGGCTCGCCCACTTCCGTGGGCGGCGGCTTGATCGGCCGCTCCGTGTCGCCCGGGTCAACGGGCGGCGGAGGCGAGCTCGGAACCACCTCGGGCACAACCGTGGGCATCTGGATGGGGTCATCGTCCATGGGGTAGTAGGTGCGGGCTTCTTGAAGGGACTGCACCCCCATGCTCAGCGGTGAGAGTCCCCCAGGGTTGGCCTTGGCTTCGTCAGCCAAGGGCAGCTCGGAGTCGGCTGGGGAACCGTTAGACGCATCTGGCGCTGGCCGGTCCTCTTCCAAGCTCTCGCCTTGAAGTGTTGGCCCCTCGGGCTCATGGTGAAGATCCTCCATGGCCTGCCCCACCCAGGTTCGCGCAAAGCGTCTCGGCCCTGCGTCGCGGGCCTCTTCTGCCAGGATCTCCATGATGTCGACGACCTGAGATGCCGTGGGCCGATGCTCCGGCTCATAGGCAAGCATGGCGCGCAGGGTGCTCTTGACCCGGCGGTAAAGCTCGGGTTCCAAGCCAGGCAACTCCAGACCGTCCAGGCGCGCATCCATGGATTTTTCATAGCGATCCTCGCGCAGATGCAGCTTGCCGAAAGCGCCCCCAGCCATGATCTCGTACGCGGTGACACCCAAGGAGAACACATCTCCAGCCGGAGTATCCGACTCGCCCATGAGACGCTCTGGCGGCATGTAGGCTTGGCTGCCAAAGGCCAAGGCCTGAGTATGGGCCTCGCGGGTTTCAAAGTTGGCCCGTGCGGTCCCAAAATCCAGCAGCTTGATGTCCCCCTCGGTCGTCAACATGATGTTGGAGGGCTTTACGTCCCGGTGGATCAGCCGCAGGGGTTCACCACCTTGGAGAGGCCGCTGCTCCCAAGCGGCCCAGAGCGCCTCGGCCACGGCACCGATGGCCTCGAAGGCCGTTCGGAGAGACAAGCGTTCGTTGTGCTTGACCAGGTGATTGACCAGGGTCTTGAAGTCCACCCCTTCCAAGTACTCCATCACAATCGCGCAGTGGCCCTGGATGGACGTCAGGTCTTCCACGCGAACAATATTTCTGTGCCGCAGCCGACCGAGCAGGCGAGCTTCATCGCGCGCGCGCTGAACGACCTCGGTGTGAGCTGCCCACTTGCTGTGCAGCACCTTGATGGCCACGACAGAAGAGAAGCCCTCGTCCGTCGTGACTTCGGCGAGGTACACCTTGCCAAAGCCACCGGATGCGAGCTCTTTGTGGAAACGGAAGCGACGTCTGGCCGTCAAGATTGGCCTCGTTCGGGGAAAGGAGTCAGCCCCAGAGACTGATGGGCACCCAAGTATACGCTTACGGAACTCATAGGCGACAGAAGCCCTGCTCGCTCCACGCCTCCTCCAGCACCAAATGTAGCAGTGCGAAGTAGGTGATTACCCGTTCGTCCAAACCAGCTGACAACTCGGATGCGCCCTTCCAAGACCAAGAACCCACCAGACCGCTGCCGAAGGGCTTGACCCCTTCCAGCGCCAGGTCCTCCTCCCCCGCCATTAGGGCGGCCACGCCCATACGGGTGGCGTCATCCTTTCGTTCCAGATTGAGCTCGACGGTCCGGTACACCTCGTTGATCGGCGCCTTCAGAGACCAGTCCTGCTCTTCGAGTTCCTGCACCTTGCCAGGGTTGATCACCCGGCGGCGCTGGCCCGAGGCATCCTCGGTCACCAAGAGACTCAGGCCCCAGTACCGCGGTTTTTTTCCAGTGTCTCCACAGATGTAGTCCCGAAGGTCTTCCGGCTCGGCTGGATTGGAAAACCATGCCTGAATCCGCTTGCCGTGCAGGTCTTCTAGACCGCGGGTCTTCTTTGCCGCCGCCACCACTTGGGCCTCGTCCAAGCCCCAAGCCCTGTAGTCCTGCTCCCGGTTGGCCGAGCGGGTCTGGTAAGTATCCATGAGCGGATCGGTGTTGGTGGAGAGGAGGACCTCGGCTTCCTCTTTTTGAACATCCATATGCCGGAAATAGTTCTCCTCTTCCTGCTGCAACAGGTAGCCATTCAGACCCAAGAGTCCGATGGAGAATCCAACGACGGCCCAGAGACGGTTTCGCACTTAGTCCCTCACCAACTCAATACTTTTTCTCGGGTGGGCACATCGAATTTCCGGCAGTAGCCGTCTTTGGATGTGAACTCCCGCCAATCCGAAAAGACAGGATCTTCCGGGTAGTTCGTCGTATAGTAGCACACCGCCAAAAAGTGGATTGCCAGTACCCGATAGGCGTAATGCTGGGTGTGGCGGTGCAGCACAGCGCCGCAGCTGTCGGGATTCCGAAAGTCCGTGTCGTTGCACTGGATCTGCTCCCCGATAAAGGCCGGGTCGCGGTCCTTGCCGGTCTTGGCCAGCCAGCGTTCGTAGGCGGGCCGTAGGTTTCGAGGCTTGCGGTTGCCGTCGATCTTCTCATTGTCCCAGCCGGCGTTGTGGGAGGAGATGGCAATCTGAACGGCGGAGCCGCTCTTCCTGGCCATTGGGGCCCCCCAGGCCTCAGAGAGCAGCTCGATGGCTCCACGGGTGGACTTGGCGAGGTCCTCTCGCTCATCGACTTGGCAAGAGGTGATGAGACAGCAGTTTCGATCCGGCTTGCCCTCGCCACCGATCCCGCAGTTGGGGTCGTCTCGGTCGATATAGCGTGCAGACCTAAGGATTCCCTTGGGCGGTACGACGGCAACGGGCGCCCAAGGCTGCGCGCTGCCTCGGAGGGTGCAGGAAACCATACGCAAGTCCATGCGGTTGGCGACCTCGGGCATGAACTGCCACCAGCCGCCGGCACAAACAGGCGAGACCGCAGTGGCCCGATACCGCGACTCCACGTAGGGAATGCCGGCCATCCCCTCGGGCATCTTCTTCTCACGGAGCATGCGAACGACTGCCGCATAGTCCTCTCTGGAGTCTTCCAGGCGCTCCCAGACTTTTTGGGCACTGCCGTAGCGCTCGATCTCTAGCGTCGTGGCCTGGAGCAGTCGGGTGTCCCAGTTCTCCTGGTCTTGCAGGCTCACGTCGTCGGCGACCTCGGAGTTGGGGATGACCACGAACTCCATCCAGGCTTGCTCCAAGCCATCGTAGAGCGCCACGTTCACCTGAGTACCCAAAGATGCGATGGGAGGGGGTTCCTCATAGAACTCCAGCCCAGCGTCCACGGGCCCAAGCAACGTGGGCGGGCTCATCTTCTCTCCGATCCATGGCGCCACCAAGGCCACGCTAATGAGCATGGCCAGCATGACCAACGAAGGGACAAACCACAGCGGCCACTTGGAGCTGCGCAGCTCCCGCACCTCGCTGGGCTCCACCTCGGGGTTCACATCCGCTGCATCCGAGAGCACCCGCTGCTGCTCCCATTGACCCAGCTTGCGGGCGTCCAAAAAGATGACCGTGCAGCCTCTCCCGGGAGGACCCAGGTGAAAAGCCGACTCGGGACTCAGGTACTGAGGGCCTCGTATTGGCTGGATGGCGCTCCAATCCACGTGGGGATGGGGGCTGATGCGCACCTGATTGGAGCCCACTGGAGCGATGCTCACCGTGGCACCGTCATAAGCGGAAATCACCGCCTGGCGGTCGTCCAGACCACGGTAGCCATCGATCTTAAGACCACCCGGTCCCGGGTTGGCACCCAAGCGCACCACGGGTCCACGGCACACCAAGTCACCCTTCAGACTCATGGGCCCGTCGGGGAAGTAGAGCACCACGTCCCAGCGTTGACGCCCGCTCATCGGGCGAGCACCAAGCTGGGCTCCTCCTTGAGCCCCAGCTCCGCCAGCAACAGGTGGGGCGAGAGCACACGGCCTTGGTGGCGCAAACTCCAGCGGCCCGGCGGCAGCTCCAACCAACTGGCCAAGGCATCACACATCGAAGAAGTGCTCAGCGCCAGGTTGACCGGGACCCGAAAGGCATCGGGAATATCCGCAGCGGAGCGCACCTCGATATGCACCCAGATCTCTTCAGAGGGGACTGGGTGCAGGACCAGGACGGTGCCCTGGGGAAAGTCACTCACCGACGTGTCGCCGCTGACTGGGCCCGTCTCTGGCCCCAGGCGGTAGCCGCATAACAGGCGACCCTGCAAGTCCGTGCGCACCGGCACCACATTGCCAACTAAGAAGCTCACCGCCTCGCTGAGAGAAAAGCCACCAGGAATGCGGGTCTTCACCGGCTTGGCGCCAGGTCCACGCTTGAGCAAGATGGCCCTGCCCTTGCCACCCTGGGAAGGGGGAATCAGGTCGGGCGTGCGCACAGGCACCTGGGTCGGGCCCTGAAGATCCATGCTCAGGGTACGCGAGGTGGCCTGCCGGACCTTTGGCTCGGCGGCAGAGACCGACTCCGGCTCAATGCTCGGTGCGGCGGGCTCAGGGTCTGGGCTCGAGGCCGGCCGCCGCAGCGCCTGCGTGGGTTCGTGGGCCAAGGGCCCAACCCCTGGCTTGTTTTGGTTCAGGGTGCGCTCGACCTCCGGATCTTCTTCTACCGAGATCGAGCCGGTGGGAGGCCCTTCCAGCCCTGAGCCGAATCCAAAGCTGGAACGTGGAACGCCAAAGGCTTCCTCCAAGGATGCAGGCGGATCTGCAGCACGAACCGCTCGGTCTCCACTGGTACTGCCGCTCAGGATGGCCTCGATCACGTCCGAAGCGCTGCGACTGACCGCAGCAGGGGGCGTGACTTGGTGGGGGGGCTCTTGGATGGCCGGATCAACAACCGGTGACACGGGTTTAGATCGCGCAGGTTTCGCGCGGCCTGGAC
>CAJQPC010000036.1 GCA_905480105.1 uncultured bacterium
TCAGGATCTCGACCCGCTTGATGGAGTCGATGCCCAGGTCTGCTTCCAGATCCATGCCCATGGTCAGCATCTCGGCAGGGTAGCCAGTCTTGTCGGCAACCACCTTGAGCATCAGGGCATTCAGGTCAATGGAAGGGCCTGATGGAGCCGCAACTACAGCAGCAAGAGCGGGAGCCGGAGCGCTGCTCACGCCGCTGGACTTGCTCATGTACTCGACGATTTCACCCAAGGTCCGCAGGGCGCTCATCTCGCCAGCGTCTACTTCGGGAAGGCTCGGCGCCTCCTCGCGCATGGCGCTCAGAATCTCGACCCGCTTGATGGAGTCGATGCCCAGGTCCGCTTCCAGATCCATGCCCAGGGTCAGCATCTCAGCCGGGTAGCCAGTCTTGTCGGCAACCACCTTGAGCATCAACGCGTTCAGGTCGACAGAGGGGTCGCTGGCAGCCGCGAGCGGCAACGCGACGGGAGCTACAGGCGTGGGGGCCAGGTTGGGGGTAGGAACCGCCGGGCTAAGGAGCTGATCCAGGGCGCTGCCCGCATGAGCCTGTGGGGCTGGCTGTGCAGCGACGGGCGCTGCCGGCGGCTGTACGAGTATCGGAGCAGGTGCCGCCGGAGCAGCTGCCGCCGGAGCAGGTGCCGCCATGGCTGCCTGCAGCACGGGGGCCGCCGGAGGTACTGGACGTGCTTGAACAAGCGCCTGGTCCTGGACGGGGGCGACACGCTGCGATGCGCCCTGCACGCCCATGAGAGCGTTTAGTCCAACAAAGGACTGCTCCACGCCGTTCAAAAACGCCAGGTGGGTGTCCGCCATGGCCTTTTGCCACCCTGCGTGTGCCTCCATGGTCTGTCGCTGCGCCTCTTGAAAGGCACCAAGAACACCCTCGTTGATTGGGGCGGCAGCTTGCACGCCCGGGGCTCCCCCAGGAATGGTGGTGAAAGGGGTCTTGGCCTGGGACATCTCAACTCCTGGGGCAGCGGCCACATGGACCTCTCGCACAACCTCGACTTCCTTGATCACTTCGACTTCCCGAATGACCACGACCTGCTGCACGATGACCTCGGGCTGGGCCTCGGGATTGGGGCCTGGAAGCTCAGGGGTGCCACCCAGAGGTGGGTAAGGCTTGCCGACGTTGGTTCCGTTCACGTCGATTGCGAACTTGGGCAGCGTGTTGCCGCGAGGGTCATCTTCCACGCGGAAGCCCTCCCACAGCGGTGCAAAGGAGGGGGTGAGCCCTGCTGCGACCATCTGGGCCAGGCCGTCATTGAAGCTGGCCAGCCCCGGCTTCCCGCGGCGGTTCAAGTAAACAAAGGTGGCGTCCTTCTTGGACTTGAGGATCCGAGTGCCCAGGCCGCTGAGCACCGAGTGGGGCCCCACTTCAATGAAGGTGCGGACGCCCTGCTCGTACATGGCCTCGATCTGCTCCACGAAGCGCACGGGGCTGGCGATTTGACCCGAGAGGATCTTCCGCATGGCCGGAGCCTCCGAGGGGTAAGGCGCCGCCTCGCTGTTGGCGTAGACCGCGACCTTGGGGGTGGAGAACTCGACTCCATCCAGGAACTCGGCGAAAGGCGCAACCGATGCGGAGACGACCTCGCTGTGGAATGCGGTAGCGACCTTCAGGCGCTGACAGGTCAGCTCAGCATCGGCCAGAACCTTCTCAGCCTGCTCGATGGCTTCCGTACGACCCGAGAGAACAACCTGTCGTGGGCTGTTGTGGTTGGCCAATACGACTGCGATGTCCTGTCCGTCCAAAGCGGCCATCACCTTCTCAAGCTCCGCCGCGACTGCGGTCATGGAACCGGGAATGGCGGCAGCCTCGTTCATCAGATCGCCGCGCTTGCGGGCGACACGCAGCATGGTGGCCGCGTCGAAGACTCCGGCAGCGTGAAGTGCAGTCACCTCTCCATAGGAGTGACCCGCCACAGCGTCGGCCTGGATTCCAAGGGCCTGCAGTAGGTTCAGCTGAGAGAGAGAGCAGGCCCCGATTGCAGGCTGGGCCCACTGGGTGCTGGTCAAGGTGGTCAGCTGAGCGTCCTTGGCTTCTTGACCAAACACACTTGGGGGAAAGACCACTTGGTGCAGGGCGAGGGTCTCATCCATGTGCACATCGGCGGCCAAGTCCCAGGCACCCAGGGCCTGGGGATAGGTCATGGCCAGCTCAGCGCCCATGTCCAAGTACTGACTGCCCTGTCCTGGGAAGAGGAACGCGGTCTGACCCTGCTTCTCGCCCAGGCCATAGTGAATCCCCTTGGGGGTGGAGAAGGCCTTGCCCTTGCTCTGAATCAGCTCAGCGGCTTGGCCAAGCTTGGCGGTCAGATCTGTCAGATCCGCAGCAACAATGCCCACCCTATGAGCGCTAGCATTGAAGCTGAGCTGGCTATCCTTGGCAAGGAAAGGCAACAGGCCCTTGCGCCGGTGCATCTCGGCAGGAATCTCAACAGCCTTGAGCGCACTCACCAGTGCATCCGCGCTGTCAGCCCCCATCACAAAGAGCTCGTGAGATGCGACCCGGTGACGGGTGGCCTGAACGGCTCCCGAGTACTCTTCAACAGCGATGTGGAAGTTGGAGCCACCAAAACCAAAGCTGGACACACCAGCACGACGGGGGTGGTCGCTTCCCCGAACCCAGGGACGGGCCCGCATGTTCAGGTAGAAGGGGGTCTCCTCCAAGTTCATCTTGGGGTTGGGCCGCTCCACCTTGATGGTCGGAGGCAGCACTTTGTGATGCAAGGCCATGACGGACTTGAAGAGTCCAGCTGCGCCGGCGGCCGCCTTGGCATGGCCAATCTGGGACTTCACGCTACCCAACGCACAGTTCTGTCGTGGTGAACCCTCCTCATCAAAGGCCAAGCAGAGTCCCTGAAACTCGGCGTAGTCCCCTGCAGGAGTTCCGGTGCCATGGGCCTCGACAAGCTCGACGGTCTGAGGCGAAAAGTCCGCTTCCTGGTATGCACGGGTAATGGCCTTGGCCTGACCGGAGGCAACGGGAGCGTAGACACTCTTGGAGCGGCCGTCGGAAGAACTACCAACGCCTTGTATCAGGCCGTAGATGCGGTCCCCATCGCGCTCTGCATCCTCGAGCCGCTTCAGAGCGACCATGCCCAGCCCCTCGCCAAGGAGCGTTCCGTCAGCCTGGTCCGAGAAAGGCTTCACATCCCCAACTCGGCTCAAAGCCGTGGTCTGGGCAAAGCACATGTACATGAAGATGTCGTTCATGGTGTCGACACCGCCTGTGATGACCAGGTCGGACTGCCCCAAGTAGAGCTCGTTGACCGCCATGGACACAGCGGCAAAGGCCGAGGCACAGGCAGCATCGGTGACGCAGTTGGTACCACCCAAGTCCATTCGGTTGGCAATGCGACCCGCGACGACGTTGCCCAGCAGCCCCGGGAAGGTGCTCTCCTGCCACGGAACGTAGTGGTCACTGATGCGCTGAACAGCCTCTTCCACCTTGGACTCTGGAAGACCGGAGTCTCTCAGAGCCTTGCGCCACACGGGGTGCTGCAGCCGGCTCACCATGGTGCCCAGCAGCTCCTGGGCGGACGTCACGCCAAGGATGACAGAGGTCCGGCTCTTGTCCATCTCCTTGAACTGGCCATTCGTCGCGTCGCTCAGAACGCGCTGAGCCATGATCAGCGCCAAGAGCTGAGCAGAGTCAGTGGCCGGCACAATCTTCGGCGGAACGCCCCACTCAAGCGCGTCAAAGGGCACGCTCTCGATAAAGGCGCCGCGGGTGGCGTACGTCATGTCCTGCGTGTTCAGCTCAGGATGCATGTAGTCATCCTTGAGCCAATGGCTCTTGGGAATCTCTTCGATGAGATCCACTCCGGCCAGGATGTCGGTCCAGAATCCGCCTGCGTCAGAGGAGCCGGGGAACAGGGCGCTGACGCCGACGATTGCGATAGAGGGGCGCTTGTTGGACATGTTTGTGCTCACTTAGGCCAAGGGCCGCGGGGAAAAACGGAATGCGGATGCAGGGATGGGGGCGCCGTAGCTACGCAGTTGCTGCGCGCGTGTGATGACGGCTGCGCCCTCCATGAGATTTCTAGCGATCTGAACGGCTTGACGTGCCTGAGGCTTCTCCAAGAAGCTCCCCTGCACCCAATCATTAAAGGAGCCCATCGCCGGACCACACCAAATCTGGTAGTCCAAACGACGCCCCGGCTGGCCGGCGATGGCCCAGCGGCTGCTCTGCCCCAAGTACCAGCGAAAACACAAGGCCATCTTGTGCTTTGGATCCCGAGCTGCACGCGTCAGCTCCTTGGGATCCCGCTTGGCGAAGAAGGACTCACAGTCCGACCAGACCTGGTCCAGGCTCTTCTGAAGCACGTTCTTCTCAAGGCGTTGACGCTCGTCCGCAGGAATGTCTTCGATGGAGGAATGAGCCAAGTAGAGTTCGTGGAGCTTCTTGGCCCGAACCCCAAACATGGTGCCCCGACGCAGGACTTGAACTTCAACGCCCAGCTCGAACATGTCTGCTGCTGGGGCCATCACAACATCGGCCATTCCAGCCTCTGAGAGCAGCACCCGACCCTCCTCAGAGAGACCGGATTCCACGGCGCCCTGGTTGACACTTCCGGTCAGGACGTAGGCGGCTCCCAATGCAAAGGCACCGGCAACCGCACCGGGGGTGCCCAGACCGCCGGCCGCGCCGACACGAATGGGGCGCGCGTAGCCGTGCTTCTCGGCGATGCGGTCCCGCAGCCCAAGAATAATGGGGAAGAGCGCGCTCAGGGAACGATTGTCGGTGTGCCCGCCGGAGTCCGCCTCGACCGTGTAGTCCTCGGCGACAGGAACGCGGAGGGCCAATCTGGCCTCGTCAGCGGTGATGCGCCCATTGGCCAGCAGCGCATCCAGCATGGCCTTGGGCGCAGGGGACAAGAAGTGCTGGGCAACCTCTGGCCTCGAAACCTTCGCAAACACGAAGTTCTTACGATGGATGCGTCCATCTGGACCTTCCGTCAGCCCGGTGACGGCGTACTGAACAATCATGGG
>CAJQPC010000037.1 GCA_905480105.1 uncultured bacterium
CAGCTTCCATCATGCCGGCGGGAGTCGCACGGCAGAGAACCAGAACCCTTCGATCTGGTTGACCAAGGCCTGCCATCCCGCGAGATCGATTGGTTTGTTCACGTACGCATTCGCTCCCCGGTCATAGGCACCAAGCACATCAGCATCGTTTGCTGAGGTAGTCAAGATCACGACCGGTATTCGATTCAGCGCATCGTCTTGTTTTATGTATGCCAGGACGTCGTGACCGTCGCGGCCTGGCAGATTGAGATCGAGGAGAACCAGATCAGGGACGGGATGATCGCCAGATTCGAAATACTGAATCGCTGCATCACCATCGTTCACGACATCGATCGAGTTGGAAATCTTGAGTTCTCTTGCGGCACGTAATGTGGCTCGCACGTCGATCGGGTTGTCTTCGACCAGCAGAATACGAACGGATTCACTCGAAGTAGTCACGGAGTCTCAAAACCTTTCTGCCTGCATTGTCCCGGAACCTGACGCATGACCATCGCACGGGAGTGTTGTTGCATCGTCAACCAAACGGTAGTCGCGGGGATGTCATCACGGGCCAAAGATGCCCCAGAGTTCCCAACTTGCCAACGACACGGTGAGCACCATGCCGAACAGGCCCACGTAACGCCACCGCCCAAGCTGGCCGCCCTCGCGTCGGCCGAGCGTGAACAGCGCCAAATTCACCAGCGAAAAGACACACAGTGTTACCAAACTCGTGATCCGGGCAAGTTGGCCCAGGGGCACCAGCGAAACAAGTACCGCAACCACACAACACACGGCAACGGTGGCCCGCACAGGAGTACTACGTGACGCGTGCACCTTGCCCAAAGGAGCCAGAGGCGTAGGAAGAAGACCCTCGCCCGCCATGCCGTAAAGCACTCTTGATGCCATCACGATTTGAACCAGGATGCCGTTGGTCATCGCGAGCGACGCGACCGTCGCCACAACGTCTGAGCCTCGGCCACTCACTACCTCGAACAATGTCGCCATGGGCGCATCGGAGGCGACGATTGCCGACCGTTCCGGCAACACGATCGCAATACAGGCAAGCAGAACATACACAACGATGCTGATGCCGAGTGTCCACGCGATCGCTCGAGGTGCCGTGCGACGTGGGTCGATTGTTTCCTCGGCCATGTTTGCAATGTCTTCGAAACCAATGAACGCAAAAAAGGCAATGACTGCGCCTGCCAGGATCGGGCTGGTAAACCCATCCTGACCAGAGGTAAAGACCGTGGACACCAGCGGCGCATCAACCAGCTTTGGGAGACCGAAGATGGCGACCACAACAAGCGTGCCAACCTCGATCAGCGTCACCCCAGCAGCCAACAGCACACTCTCTCGGACACCGAACGACGCCACCACTGCGACGACGGCAATGATCGCAAGAGCACCCACGACGCTTGGTACCCCAATGAGTGACTTCACGTAACCACCAAAGGCCAACGCGACCACGGCGCTCGAGATCGTGCCGGTGACGACAACACCAAACCCCGCGACCTGACCAAAACGAGCGCCTACAGCATTCGTCACATAGACGGCTTCGCCACCGGCGCGCGGGAAACGCCGCACCAGTTGCATGTATGAAAGCCCGGTCACACCCGCAATAGCGCCTGCCACCAAAAAGGCGAGCGGTGCCTGGTCTCCCGACACCCCCAGGATCTCACCGATCAGCGCAAAAATCCCTGCGCCGATCGTGACACCAACGCCGTAAAAGACGAGTAATGGCAGCGTCAGCGTGCGTTTCAGATGGGGCGCGCCACCATTGGCGCTCGGCTCCATGTTCGAAGTGGCAGTCATAGAGGTCTCAGTGCCGAACGCGACACCGCGCCCGGCAGAGTCTGATGTCAGCGCCAGATGGCGACGGAACCGGGTGCATGCTGGGCGGCATAGTCAGCAAGTGATCCCAACACCCATCGGGAGATACCCGAATGGCCCTGAGCGCCCAGCACCAGCAAACCTGTCGGCGCAGCCTGGTCAACAAGTGTGGTTCGCGGGTCACCTTGCATGATCTGGTGAACGACTCGTGTGGCGGAAACGCCAGCTCGCTCGACCGCAGTTGCGACTGCCTCGGCCAGCATTGTCTCGGCACGCGTATCCAGATCGGCGCGAAACGCATCGTCGAGCGGTAGGTCGTCGAGTTCCCACTCGTCGTGTGAATAGACCGCCGTGATCTGTGACTCACCCAAACCGAGGGCCCATACGAGGGCATCGATCGACGAGGGCGAACCATCGACGGCAACGGTGATGTCGCTCTCTGGCGTCACCGCGTCTCGGACCACCACAACGGGGCACTCGGCATGTCGCACACAGTAGGCAGCGGTGGAACCTACGAACAGCTGACGAACCCGGCTATTACCGCTACGCCCCAGAACCAGAAGATCATGGTCCTCTGTTGCATCGGACAGGACAGAACGAGCAGCACCCATGACCACCCATTCTTCGGTGATGAGGTCGGCCCGAGATGAGCCCGCGACAGCAGCGGTGAGTTTGGCTCGCGTCGCTCCCGAGACATAGTCAGCTGGAACGACCGGGGCCCCGACGACCGGCATAAGCAGGGCCGTGGGATAACTCCACGTCATCGCCGCCGTCACCGATGCGTCCTGCTGTGCAGCAAGCGCGGTAGCCCATTCGAGCGCAGCGAGTGAACTGTCGGAGCCGTCGACTCCAACGAGGA
>CAJQPC010000038.1 GCA_905480105.1 uncultured bacterium
GCGCAGGCCATCGAGCAAGCCACCGGTGCGGTGATGCGTGCCGTGCCCATGAATCCCGAGCAGGTTCTAAAGGCACTGCCATGAAGCCCCAAGCCACAGGTGCACAGCAATGAAACTGAGCTGCCGCGTAAACGCCAAGACCGAGGTCTTGGAAGTCGACGCTCTGACTCCGCTCATCGAGGTGCTGCGGGAACGCTTGGCCCTGATCGGCGCGCACCAAGGCTGCACCGGGGACAACTGCGGGGCCTGCACGGTGCTGGTCAACGATGTGCCGGTGTATGCCTGTCAGGTTCCTGCCTGTCAGGTACAAGGCGCAGACGTACGGACCGTGGAGGGACTGACCTCGGATCCGGAGCGCTTGGCCCCTTGCAGGAAGCGCTTGCCAAGGCCGGGGCCACCGCCTGCGGCTTCTGCACGCCAGGAATGCTCATGATGGGCTTGGCCCTCCGTCAGCGTCAGCCCCGACCGGGCCCCGAGGAGCTGCGCACTCTACTGAGCGGCAACCTCTGTCGTTGCACAGGCTACCAGGTCATCGTCCAGGCCATACTCCAGGTCATGGAATGACTTTTTTACACCGGCCCAAGTCCGTCAAGGAGCTGCTCAAGACCCACCATGACTTGCCGGATGCGATGGTTTTGGCGGGCGGCGCTGGCTTGATGAAGACCTTGCACAAGCGCGCTGAGCCCCCCCACGATGTGATTGATCTCTCCGGGGTCGAGGAGCTCAAGGGAATTCAGGTGGGTCGCTTTGGCACGTGGCTGGGGGCCATGAGCACCCTGCACGCCCTGAGCGATGACCCTCTGATGCGCAAGAACCACCCCTGCCTGACCCAGGCCTGCTCCTATGGGCCGCCCCAGGTCCGGGCCCGTGCCTCTATTGGGGGCATTGTGGCCGGGCACCGCTACGAGGTTCTGCCTGCCTTGATGGTCATGGGTGCGCGGGTCGAGTTTCGTGGCCTTGAGGTCCCAAAGCGTAGGGACCGCGTTCAGGAGCTGCTGACCCAGCAGGCCGCCCGGGGAGAGCTCATCCTGGCCGTGCACCTGCCGCCCCCGGCACTGGGAGAGCAGCTCCTGTTTCGCCGCATCCAGGGAGGCTCGGGAGACGTGGTGATCGCGGGCCGGCTCCTGGTCCGTGATGGCCAGGTCAAGGAGGCCGCTCTGGTCGTCGGCACCCCGGACCAGCCGGGCTTGCACCTTGCCCTGGTGGAGGCTGGCCTTGTAGGGCAGCCGATCAGTGCTCGGCCCATAGCCCGGATGGAACAGGCCTATTTGGACTTGGACCCGGAGGGGACTGTCTCCAGCTACGCCCGCGCTGCCAGCGCCCGAGTGCTGCGAAGCTGGCTGGAGCAGCTGTCATAGACGCCTTGGCCCGGGGTGTTAGAGATTCCTGTATCTCCGGAGAACCTGACTTATGTTCGCTCTGAGCGCTTGCATGCTACTCGCATCTGCGTCTGTAGCCCAAGCCCAAGAAGCGCCAGAAGGCGACACCGACCGCTTTCGCTACAACAGCCTCCGCTGCTTGCCCGGACGAGACTGCATCGGCGCCCAGAGGCGACTTAGTCAGCCCCGGACTTCAATTCGGTCCGTTCACACAAGGTGAGCGTCTCGACTTCCGTCTCCCCATCCTCGGTACAGACAACAGTCACCTGATACTTCGCGTCGGGCAACGCCTGAATCGAGCCGTCACACCGGTCGAAGAGGGTCTTGAACGTCGCGCCCTTGTCGTTGACTTGGAGGTTGGTCACGACATAGGGCTTCGCTCTGTAGTCACCGAAGGCGACGAGGTTCGGGGTGATGACTGCGGCCGTGGACCATAACTCATCACTACACGTCTTCTCGTTCGCCGCCCAAGTCCCAACGAACGGAGGCAGCTTCGCCGACTCGAGGGAGGGAACCTCCGACGGAGCGTCGCCCGCGGTCACCAGGGCCAGAGAGAAGTCGGGGTCATAGGACCCTCGACACACACCCCAGGCGAGCCGGGTGGTCGTGCTGATGGGCTCGATTGCCCCAGCGCACCCTTCCGGGAACGACCCGTCCTTCGTCGCCCAAACCAGAATGCCATGCCCCCGGACTGCGACCTTTGCGTCGGAGGCCGTCACATCGTAATTAGTCCGGAAGAGACCGGACAACACGGGGCCCGTGCTGAGAATGCTGACCGTGTCGGCGTCGCCTGGAAGAACGATGGAAGTATTTTTGCCTGGCTTCTTCTCGATGTCCCCCCACGCCGGAGCGAGAGCGGAGTACGGTCCGCCGATCCCTCCAGCCAGCGAAGTCGTACCTTCAAGGAACGCGTCGGCCGTGGCAGCCAGCTCGACCGCCTCTACTGCTAGCTCCTTCTGCCGCTCCTCCTGCCGATTCTTACCGCGCGAGCGGGCCACCATCAAAAGAACCACGAGCAAGACCACAACCCCCACGATGCTCACGCCGACGGCTTTGAGCATCGTGCCGAGACCGCCTCGCTTGTATGCGAAAATCGCGACCCCCAGCGGAACTCCGATGCCGATCACGAACGGGATGGCAGCAACGAGTGCCTGGACCGCCACCGCCAGGGCGGCCAGAACGAGAAGCCCCATCAGAAGTATCCCTATGACGTTACGTCCGCCGCCGCCGCCGCCGCCGCCGCCGCCACCGCCACCGCCGCCAGCTTTGGCTTCTTCTGCTTTCCGCAAGCAACCTTTGCTGCAGTACTTCGCCTGGTTTCCTGTGACACTGTTCTGGAATGTGGTGTTCTTGGCAGTGCTCTTAAAGTAATCGTAACGTCTTCCACACTCGACACATGTGTTCATACTCATCTGAAGATTCTCTCCATCGGTCGCTATATTAGATATATTCTAACACGCCTTTCATCTAAAGTACCTGGCCAGACGGTCTCAAACACCTTGGCGCCACCCGATTTCAGCTCTGCAGGAACAGCGCAACTGATTCCTCCGCACTCAAGGGTCCAGCTGCACCCCTCGCTGAAACCCTGCTAAGTGACACCACATTTCGGCGAGCGGGGTAAATCGACTACCTACTTTCATTTCCCTACCCCGACGACCAACTGTGCGGTTCATCCGCAGTGTGCTGACCACACCTCTCAACGGCCGTACAAGCCGCGATTCTCGGTCCAAACCCGCCGCACCTCGGCCGTTAGCCTCTCGTACAGTTGAACGACGAGACGGACGCGGCTCTGGCTGCAACGCCCGACGACGTCGGAGTACTCCCTTTGTCCTCCGGGTCGTCCGGTAGGGTGGGCGTTCCAGGAGTCGACGGCGTCGGCGTCGAACGAGACCGTGATGTCCCCTCGTCGGCGCAGCGACTCCTCGTACGCCGCCCAGTTCCGCACCCGGTACTTCGTCTTGTACTTCGGCGTCACCTTGCTCTTCGTGCGGGCTGCCATCGTCGTCGTCTCCCGAGGCTTTGCCTCGGAGAGCACCGTGGGGCTGGGAGGGCCGGAAGGCCAAGAGACTGAGCCATGCGCCAACGCCTTGCACCTTGCCCTGGTGGAGGCTGGCCTTGTAGGGCAGCCGATCAGTGCTCGGCCCATAGCCCGGATGGAACAGGCCTATTTGGACTTGGACCCGGAGGGGACTGTCTCCAGCTA
>CAJQPC010000039.1 GCA_905480105.1 uncultured bacterium
GGTGCATGAGCCCCTGACCTGGGTGCCCTATGTGGCCGTGGGCCTGGGGCGCTCCTTGCCCAAGACCTTGAGCACAACCGCAACCCCGGCACTGGTCTGTCAAGCCCTGGGCCTTGCCCATGACTGGCCGGTTCAAGTGGATGGCCCAATCGTCAGCCAACGGGAAGGTCAGTTCTCAATGCTCTTGGGCCAGGAAAAGGGTGTGTGGGAGCCCGGAGAGACCCCGTACTCCGTGGACTTAAGCAGCGCGGCCCTGGGCGGGAGCCCCCAGCCTCCAAGTGCGGAGATGTTGTCGGCCAAGGACCTATTCGAGCACGCCTTTCCGGCCGCTGAACTTCCCCTGGGGCTTGTTGAGCTGCCAGCGAAGACCCAAGAGCAGCTCAAGGCGATGGGCTATGTTGAATAGGCTCCTGGGTCCACGGGGGTCGACACAAGCGCAAGATCCCTGGATTTGAGAGCATGAAGACTTTTTTGAGAGTGCTTGCTGTTGCGGCCGCCTTGCTGTGCCCCAGCCTTGCACTGGCGCACGGCGTCACCAGTGCAGATCAGCTTTTCATTGAGCAGAGCGCAGGCAGCCAGCTGATCCCCTTTGCGTACTTGGGCGCCAAACACATGGTCACTGGCTACGACCACCTGCTGTTCCTAATCGGCGTCATCTTCTTTCTCTTTCAGATGCGCGAGGTCGCGGTTTACGTGACCCTGTTCTCCATCGGACACAGCACCACGCTGTTGTTCGGCGTGCTCAGCGGAACCCATGTCGATCCCTTCCTGATCGACGCCATCATCGGGTTGTCGGTCGTCTACAAGGGCCTGGACAACCTCGGCTTCTTTAAGAAGCGGCTGGGATTCCAACCCAACACCAAAGGCGCGGTGCTGATCTTTGGGCTCTTTCACGGGCTCGGACTGGCCACGAAGCTCCAGGACTTCGAGCTGTCGTCGGAGGGCCTGGTCGGGAACATCGTGGCGTTCAATGTTGGTGTGGAGCTCGGACAGCTGCTCGCGCTCGGCGTGGTGCTGATCGGGATGGGATTTTGGCGGCGAAGCGACGGGTTCACCCGTCATGCCAAGCGGGTGAATCGCATGCTCGTGGCCGCGGGTCTGGTGCTCACCGCAACCCAACTCATGGGCTTTGCCGGCCTGTTGGGTGACTCATGAGTCGCTCGGTCGATCCCGCCTTGTTGCCCACCCTGCCTGGGCTGTACCGCGCCACCGCTGCCGCGCTAGTGATAGCGGCTACCCTGATAGTCACGACCGTGTTGCCCGCTGAGATGGGGATCGATCCCACTGGAGTCGGGACCGGGCTCGGCCTGACCGCCATGGGCCAGCTCAAGCAGCAAGCCCTTGCCAGCGACGTGAGCGTCCCGGAGCCAACGGCCGCTGGGGAGTACGGGGTTCGCGACGACGAAACGACGTTTACTTTAGGCCCGAATCAGTCAACCGAGTACAAAGCGACCATGCGAGCGGGCGACCAGCTTGTCTACAGCTGGTCCACGGATGGGGGGGCGCTGTTCTACGACTTTCACGGCGACCCCACTGGGGGCGGTGACTTTAGGAGCTACGAGAAGAGCACCAAGGCGTCGACAGAAGGGACCTTCGATGCGCCCTTCAAAGGCAAGCACGGCTGGTACTGGAAGAACCGAAGCTCGGAGCCTGTGACTGTGGTGCTGAAGACCAGCGGTGCGTACGAGAGCATCTCAGAGCAGCGCTGATTGGGTCTTTGCCGCTGGGGACTCAGTGAACCTTACTCTAACGCTCGTTGTCGGCTAGATCCTGCGGCGCGACTAAGCCACATCACCTTGGAAATCGGTCGCGCTTGCGGACATCGAACCCCCAGGCGGCTGCGGGTGGTTTAGACCGCAATCAGCATCTCTCGAAAAGGGTGCTCAACGCCGTTCGCAGATCATCGGGTCCGAAAGGCTTTTTTAACAGTGGAAGGTCCAACGCTTCTGACGGGAGTTGGCTCTCCAAGGCAGCGCCTGACATGAGCAGGGCACGCCCGATGAGGTCTGGGGTCTGTGCCTTGGCCAACTGGACCATCTCCCAGCCGGTCATGTTGGGCATCATCACGTCGCTGATCACCGCGTCAAAGTGCTCGTTGGTCAACAGGTCCAGGGCCACTCGGGGGTCGGTCTCCACCTTGCAGTCGTAGGTGCCGGAGAGCATTCGAGCGACGGTTCGTGCCACTCTCGGATCGTCGTCTACCACCAGGATCCGTAGGGAAGTGCTGGATTGTAGGACGGGTTTGTCGTCTGAGACGACCGGCGGTAGCCGGACTTGGAACACGGTTTGGCCGGGTTTGCTTTCTAGGGTGAGGGTGCCGCCTCGGCGCTCGATGATGCTTCGGGAGATGTGCAAGCCCAGTCCACTGCCAAGACCCGCAGGCTTGGTTGTATAAAAGGCTTCGAAGATGCGAACCTGATCCTGCAGCGCGATGCCTGGGCCGTTGTCCTCGACTTCGATGACTGCCCAGCCTTTTGCGTCTGTTTGGGAGCTCAAGCGGATGCGCGCGGAGTCCACTCCCAAGGGGTCCACGGCGTCTGCGGCGTTGGTCAGCAGGTTGATAAAGACCTGGATGAGTTCGGCATAGTCCGCCTTAATGCTTGGCATTTTGCCAATGCTTTCGACCATTTTGGCGCGGTGACGTATCTCGGAGCGGGTCATGTTGATCGTGGTCTTGATGACCTCGTTCAAGTCGACGATCGCGTCCACGGTCGTACGCTGACTCATGAACCTTCTTAGGTCTCCGACGATACGGGCGACCTGCTTTGATCCATGCATGGCGTCGTCGAGCAACTCGTTCAGTCCGCTGGCCCAGGGATTTTTACCATTCTGGCTCAGGTCCTCCAGCTGTTCTTGAGCCAAACCGATGTTGGCAAATACATACTGCAGGGGGTTGTTGATCTCGTGTGCGATGCCCGAAGCCAGCAGGGAGACGGACGCCAAGCGCTCGCCGTCTTGCAGCCGTTGCTGAACCATCCGGGCTTGGGTGATGTCTTGGAGGATACCGATCATGACGCCGGGCGAACCGTCACTGTTGTACTCCACCCGGCCGCGGGAGTGCACGAAGCGTTCAACTCCGTCCACCCGAATCAGGCGGAGCTCAAAGTCGTAGGGCGTGCCGGTCTCGATGGTGGCCGTGCCATGTTGGCGCATTAGGCTGGTGTCGTCAGGGTGGTAGAAGCTCAGGGCCGTGGCCAGGTCCGGTTGAGGATCCGAGGGATCCATGCCGTGGATTCGGTAGACCTCATCGGACCAGAGCAGCTCTTCGGTGGCCAAATTCAAGCGCCAGTGACCCAGTTTTGCCAGCCTCTCCGAGAGCAGCAGCAGCTCGGTCTTCTCCACGAGGGCTTGTCGCTGGGCGCGCTCCTGGGTGAAGATCGAGACAACGCTGGCCAGGTGCGTCTCGCTTGCATGACTGTTCCATCGCATCCACTCGTAGTGTCCCTGCTTGTGCCGCAAGCGGTTCTCAAAGTTCCTGAGAAAATCACCAGCTTTGAGGCCGCCCATTGCGGCCGCGGTGGATTCAGCATCGTCGGGGTGCACCAATCTCATCGGTGAAAAAGAAAGGAGCTCCGCCTGGGTGTAGCCCAGCTGCTCCCCCCAGTTTCCGCCCAGCCAGATGAACCGACCGTCTGACCCCGTGTGGCAGAAGAGCGCCGGCACCATGGAGAGTGTCTCGAGCAACTGGTCGAGAGTTAGGGTTCGCAAGACAAGCTCCGCATACGCGTCCAAGGTGGTCGTCCGGTGTGGGAGTCAACCTTCCGGGGGTTATCTTGTCTTAGTAGCGATACGTATAAATCTTGTGGTCAAGAGAGGGTCAGGCTGTGCGTGAGCATTTGCTGCCCATCAAAGATTGCTGTCAAACGGATAAAATGGCCGGACAGCATGTGGGGCATCCACTCCGCATCGTCCGCCCACATCTCCTCGTAGGGGATCGCGTCTCTGTGGCACCAGAAGGGAAGCGCCTCTGGGCTCTCAGTGGGAGTGCCGGTGAAGCTGGGGCTGCGGTAGACCTCGACCTGAAGCCTTAGACCGTCCACGAACTGAAAGCGCAGCTGGCCTACCCAGCGGGGGTCGGTGGGGGTCACGCCCACCTCTTCGATGACCTCGCGCACGGCAGCCTGCACGGGAGTTTCTCCGGGATCGATCTTCCCGCCTGGCCCGTTGATCAGTCCAGCGCCAAGCCCGCGCTTCTTTCGGATCAGCAGCAGCTCATCACCTCTCTCCACGAAGAGAAGCGTGGCGTGCATTGTAGGGGTCCAGGTGGACCAGTTCACGAAGAGCATGGGTTCTCTATACTCTGGTCTATGTTCTTTTTCTCAGCTTCCCTTGCTCTCGCCCAGGCTTCTGGCGAACCCCAGATCATCGCCCACCGTGGGGGTGCGAAGCTGGGGCCGGAGAATACCCAGGCTGCCTTTGCGCTGGCCGCCGAGCTGGGGGTCGGCTTTGAGTTGGATGTCACTCTGTCGTCTACCGGCCAGGTCATCGTGCTGCACGACGACTCTGTGGACCGCACCACGAACGGCTCCGGTTTGGCCAGCGAGCTGACCTTGCAAGAGATTCAGTCTCTGGACGCGGGCTCCTGGTTCGGTGCGGAGTTTGCTGGAGAGCCCATCCCCACCTTGGCTCAGGTCTTGGAGCGGTTTGGGGGCCAGGTGTTGATCGACATCGAGATCAAGACACACGCCAAGCGGGAAGAGCTGGCGGCCGGTGTGGTGGCCGAGGTGCAGCGCTTGGGGCTTCAGGATCAGGTTGTGGTGACCAGCTTTGACCCCTTGATGCTCGAACAGGTCAAGCTGCTGGACGCGAGCATTCCGCGGGGTCAGCTCACCGGCACCTTCAAGGGCGCCGATCTCAACCCGGTCACCAAGCTGGTTCTCAAGCGCATGTGGCTCAACGGCAAGTCCGAGCCTCAGTTGATCGCCGTGGAGAACACCCGGGTCACCAAGCGCTTTGTGCGCAGGCAGGCCCGCAAAGGCTGTCAGGTCTGGGCTTGGACGGTCAACGACCCCGAGGAGATGAAACGCTTGCTGGATCTGGGGGTGACCGGGCTGATCACCGACCGGCCGGATGTGGGACTGGAGGTCCTGGGGAAGCGCTGATCTGAAGGAGCGCTGCCTACTCCACCCGCAACACCGTCATCATCCCGCCCTCGGCATGTGGAAGGATGTGGCAGTGGGCCATCCAGTCTCCGACGTTGTCGGCAGGAACCAGGATGCGCAGCGTCTGTCGGATGCCGATGTTCACGGTGTCCTGGATGGTGCGCTGATCCGGCGGCACGCCGTCTACGCTGAGGACTTCGAAAGACATGCCATGTAGGTGGAAGGGGTGCTCGGTGGCCGAGAGGTTCCTCACCTCAATCACGGCCGGCACGCCCTCTGGCAGGGTCTCGATGGTCACGTCGGGAAAGGCCTCGCCGTTGATGCGCCACTGGCCGGTCTGCTCGTCTCCTTGGAATACATAGCGCACGGCTGTTTTACCGGGATCCGGAGTGGGGGCTGCGCTCTCAAAGGGCCAATCCAAGCCGGCGTTGGCGGCGCCGCTCGTGCTGGGGTGGATGCCCAAGATGGACACCGGATCGCCCAGCTCGCTTGCGCCAGCCACGCTGTAGGGGTGGGTGAGTAGCTCGATCTCTTGTGTGCCTGGAGAGAACTCAACAATGGCACGGTCTCCAGGGCCCAGGAGCAAGCGTTCGGGGGTCGTAGGTGCCGGCAGCAAGCCCTGTTCACCGCCAACCACGCGCATCCCCTCGGCAGACAGAGAGAGGTAGCCCATGTTGCTGACATTCAGGACGTGTGCCACCACGGACTGGCCGGCTTCTACCTTGAGAACGGGGCTCTCCAGTCCGTTGATGGTCCAGGTGTTCTCCTGGAAGACAAAGCCAGAGTGATGCCCCTCTTCGGGGGCCTCTCCCCAGGTGTCGGCGACCAAGACCAGCTCGTGGTCGGCTACCGGCCAGGCCGGGTCTTTGACCAAGAGCACGCCGTAAAGTCCCAGGTCCACCTGACGTTCGGTGTCAAAGTGGGGGTGGTACCAGCCGGTGATGGGCTCGGAGAGCTGAAAGGTGTAGGTCTTGGATTCCCCAGCTTGTACAGGACCGATCATCCAGGGCACCCCGTCCATCTCCCAGGGTACGCTGGCCCCGTGCCAGTGAATGGTGCTTCCGTTCTCCAGGCCGTTCTGTAGAGTCGCGGTCAGTATATCTCCAGCTTCTACCTGGATCAGTGGGCCGGGATTCTGTCCGTTGTAGGCGTAGCCGCTGACCTGTTGTCCGGCGACTTGGAAGTCGTGTGGCGCCGCCGACAGGGTGAGTTCAAACACACCCGGCTCCGGGTTCTGGTCCTCGGCCAAGGCCGGATTGGCGAAGGCTGGGCGCCCTGGTGGAGCGGTGTCTACGGCGGTCTCTTCGGTGTCCGCGGCGGTCTCTTCTGTCCCGACCGAGTCCACACCGTCACCGCTGTGGGTGCATGCCAGCAATAGCCAAATCACAGGCTCTCCTTGGCCATTAGGCTGTCGTTCAGGGTCCAGTTTTTCTGGTGTGCCAGGGCCCACGTGGTGCCTCGGTGGAGCAGCGCCGCTTGAACCTGAGGTGGCTCGGCGCAGGCCCCAAAGAGGTGCGTTGAGCTGGCCGACTCTCCAGGAGCAATGCGGTTGTCAGCCACCACATCCACCGCCGCATGGTGCGGCACCATCCAGTCGCCATCCACGCCAGCCATCACCCGCTGAAAGGACATGCCAGGAGCCCCTGCCCACATGCCCGCGCTCTGTTCTGCGCTCTCTTGGACTGTGGATGGAAGCACGGCCCCACGCACAAGATACGCCCGGTCTCCAGATGGAAGCTCGCGGTCCAAGATCACGCCTTCTTCTCCAACCCAGGTCACCACGGCGCTACCCACAACCCTCTCATCGCGCAGTCCCTTGTCCGTAAAGCTGCCGTCCGTCGAGCTTTCGGAGAAGGGACCCCAGCCGCTGTAGGCCAAAGGGCCCACGTCCTGTACTACTCGGATGACATCACCCACCTGGGCGCTGGGCCACAGGCTCCAGTCGCCGCTCTCCTGACTCTCCAGCGCGCCCAGCCAAGCAGGCAGGGCCGCCCCGCCGGTCGCTGGAAGGGGCTGGCCGGCGCATGTCGCCTGTAGCACCACGAAGATCTGGCGCATGGGCTCTCCTGTGGGGATGTAGTGGGCTGGACCGACATTAGAGACCGTCGCGCTCACCAGCCAGCCAGTCTCGGTCTGCTCCATGTTTAGGTCTAGGCCAGCTGCGAGCTGCAGCATCTGGCTCTCCGGTGTGCGCGGCCCAACCCAAGAGTGCTCACGGACTTGGCCAGCGGGCCGCATCCAGCCTGGCACCACGCCAGGCTGCAGGTCGATGATGTTGCCCAGATCGGCGGCATTGCCCACATTTGGGTCGGGGGGCATGTGGCAAGACTGGCACGCCAGTGCGTCGCCAAGCGGGCCCTGCTGCCATTCGGAGTAAGTCGTGTGGACTGGAAGGCCGTCTGGCCAGCGCTCTGCATCCACGGCGGTCTCGGGGATCAGGGCGTCTTGCCAGTGCTCGTGGCAACCACCGCACAGGCTCCCGTCCTGGTAGTGGTCCCTGGCCACGGAGCCCATCACTGGGCTGGGCACGTCGGGGTAGGGGCCGAACATCAAGGGGAAATACTCCTGACCCAGGGCACCTTCTTCGCTGGGACGCATCAGGTTGAGCCAGCCGGAAATGCCGGGCTCGCTGCTGTCAGGATCCGTGGACTCCACCTTGTGGCAAACGTCGCAGCTCACGCCCTCGGAGTGCTCCATTCCCACTGCTTCCAGCAGGTCCCGCTCGCCTAGGACGCCGTTGATGCCTGGCGCGTGGCAGTCGGCGCACTGTCCAAAGACCCTGGCGGTCTCATCGCAGCCTCCCTCGCAGGCGTTTAGGTCCGGCAGGGTTCCAGAGCCCAGGTAGCAGCGGGAGATCTCCGCGCGGGTGCCGGGCTGCAAGCCCAGCTCCCAGCTGCCTCCGGCGTCTTCGCACGCGCTCTGCTCCAGGTCTGCTGTTCCGGCGTAGATCCCCTGAACCCAAGGGTTGGAGGCCGCGTCTCGGTGGGGACTGCCGTACCAGGAGCGGTTGATGGTCTTGTGGCAGTGAGAGCACTGGGCGGTGGTGTCGGCCACGTCCGGAATACCGGGATCACCAAAGACATAGTCCAGGTTGTCCGAGCGATTGTAGCGGACCATCTCGACCGTGAAGGTGGTGGTCTCGCCGTCCCGTACCGTCTGGTGCTCGGTGCGCGCTTCGGGGTGGGAGACGGAGACAGCGACCTCGCCGTATAGGGTCATGTCCAGGGTGAGTGAGGCGGTCCCTTGCGCGTCTGTGAGCTGGTGCCCGCCGCGCCCACCTTGCACGACCCAAGCCCCTTCGACGGGCGCCCCATCCAAGGTCACGTTGACCACAACATCCAAGGATTCGAGCACCTGCACGGCGCTGTCCCGGGCGTCGACAGGGGAGTCCACCGGATCTGAGTCAACGATGGGCGTGTCTACACAGGCCAGGGCAAGTAGGAGCATCATGTGCGGAGGTCCGGAGGGCGGCTGTCGAGAGTGCAGTCAAGGTTTCCGGCGTCCGAGATTCCAGTGCCGGCGGGGCCTTCAAAGAGGCAAAATGGGCCCTGGGAGCGCGGGTCTTCCGGGGTTTTCTGGTCGGAGAGGGCACGTGGAGAGGCGTTCAGAGCTTCGATCTGCGATTTGCTAATCTCAAAGCCTTGGATGTGCTTGGACCTGTAGCGCTTGGTAGACCCGTCTCCGGTGTTCGCGACGCTCAGAGGAAGGCGGCCGCCGCGGGCGCAGGAGCCGACCGTGTCTTCGATGTTTGTCAGGGTGCCGTCATGGTCCCAAGATCCGGTCAGAGCCACGTTGCGCAGGGAAGGGGTTCGGTACACGCCAGTGTCCTTGGCTCGGCCGGTCTGGGCGATCAGTCCTGGCTCACTCCCTGGGTAGGCCCCTTCGCCGTCGACGTTGTACGGCCCGGTGTTGAAT
This sequence comes from uncultured bacterium, assembly GCA_905480105.1. Classification (GTDB taxonomy): domain Bacteria; phylum Myxococcota_A; class UBA796; order UBA796; family CAJQPC01; genus CAJQPC01. Next base: position 9,018 of record CAJQPC010000039.1, read on the forward strand.
ACAGTGTGGGTGGCCGTGGCGTGGCGCCAACGATCCGTGGGGCTGTCCAAGAACAGCCCGCCGTGGCAGTGGCTGAACTTTGGGGTCTCGCTGAACTCGGCGCTGAGTGGATCGCTTGAACAGTCCGGCTCCTCTCCGTCGTCAAAGCCTTCCCCGTTCGAGTCTGCGGGCATCTGCTCACTGCCCAGTTTGGCTTCCTGGCAGTCGCTCAAGCCGTCCCCGTCGAGGGTCGGGGATCCTTGGCATACATCTACAGGGGCGCATGCGAGCAAGAGCAGAAGCATGGGGGAGACCTCGGAGTAGCTAAGGTAGCATGTCGATCCTAAGCTTCTAATTTTACTAATATATTCGAGATAATCATAGAACGATAGAACGGTCTCAATGCTCTCGGTACTGCGTCGGTGTTGGCAAAATAAGGTGTCTACATAGGTGATTTCCGCCAAAAGTGGGTAGATGGACTTGACCTCTGGTCATTTTGCGGCAACGTTGGCCGCCGCCGGCCTGAGCCGAGACTGGAGCCCGCAATGACTGCGCACGTACATGTCCTGTTTGAGAACGATGCTTGGTTGCCCCCCTTGGAGAAAGCTCTCCAGGACTGCGGGCTGCCCTACACGCTCCACTTTTTGGAAGGTGGCAGCTTGGATCTCTCCCAAGCCCCTCCTCAGGGGGTGTTCATCAACCGCATGAGCCCCAGCTCTCACACCCGTGGCCATCAAGGTGGCGTTCAGTACGCTCGGGACCTGCTGCTCTGGCTGGAGGCCCACGGGCGTACCGTGATCAATGGCAGCGCCGCTTTTGAGATCGAGCTCTCTAAGGTGCGTCAGGACTTGGCGTTGCGTGCGGTTGGCCTTCAGACCCCGCGCACCATTGCGGTCACCGGTCGGCACCTGCTCAAGGATGCCGCCCGCAAGATGGAGCTGCCCTTCATCACCAAGCACAACCAGGGCGGAAAGGGCTTGGGGGTCAAGCTCTTCCGGGACCTAGACGCCTTCGATGCCTACGTGGACGGCCCCGAGTACTTAGAGGACCCCGCTGGGGTGACCTTGCTGCAGCAGTACATCGAGCCTGCCGGTGGCTACATCACTCGGATTGAGCTGGCTGACGGTGAACTGGTCTACGCCATGCGCTCCAGCACCGAGGGCGGTTTTGAGCTCTGCCCTGCAGACGAGTGCGCCATCGGCGACGCTTTTTGCCCAGTAGGAGACAGTGGCAAGTTCATCCAGGATCCAGACTTTGCTCAGGATGACCCTCTGGTTGAGAAGTACTTGGACTTGATGAGTCGATACGGCATTGCTTTGGCCGGTATCGAGTTTGTCACCGATGCCCAGGGACAGCGCTACACCTACGACATCAACGGGACCACGAACTACAACAGCGATGTGGAGCTGCAAGCCGGGGTCGAAGGGATGACGTTTTTGGCACGGATGGTGGCGCGGGAACTGGAGCCAGGTAGCGGCTTAGGCGCTCCCTGACTCTCCAGGGGCTTAGCTCAAAGGGCTCAGTGAGAGTGTCCCTTGTGCGCGTCTTTCTTTTCCGGGTCGGGGGCCGCCTCGGGGACAGGAGTCAGCTTCATTCCGCAGCTTGAGCAGTCGTCTCCCTCGCTCCCGGTGATCTCGGGATGCATGGGGCAGTCGTGGGTGCTCGCTGCCGGTTGCTCGGGCTTGGCAGCATCCTCGGCGTGCTCGTGCGTCTCGGCGTGTTCGTGCGTCTTGGCTTGCGCGGCGTTCTCGACCGGCTCGGGTGTGGTCGGAGCGGTGCTGCACGCGCCCAGGGTGGCGGCGAGGAATAGGGCTACGAGAACTCTTTGCATTTCTGGCTCCTTTGGGGAGGTGTTCTTCCCGGTGTGCATCGACCTTAGAGCAAAGGGCGCGCCAGCGGGTCTGGTGTCGCACCCTTGGCCGTCGGGTTAGGTTCGGCTCGACCGGATCGGCCCGTAGCCTTTAGACTATCGGCAATGTGTGTTTACCCTGTTCTCAGCATGCTGGAGTGGATCCTGAGGACCGAGGGGAAAAGGCCCCGCCCAGTGTGGAACTTGGGCTCGGTACGAGACTTGCCGCTCATTCGGTCATTGGAGGATCTGTGAGCATTCTGCTGGTAGATGACGACCCGACCATCCTAGAAGTGGGTGCGTACAACCTCAGAAAATCTGGTCTCGTAGTCGAGGTTGCTGAGAACGGAGCCGACGCTTTGGCGCGCTTTGACCCCGCTCGGCATCAGCTGGTGATCACCGACTTGAGCATGCCCGAGGTCGACGGCATGGAGCTGATGGTCGCGCTGCACAAGCGCGTTCCCGGGCTGCCTGTGGTGATGGTGACCGCCCATGGATCGATCGATAGGGCCGTCGCTGCCATGCAGGCTGGGGCCTGGAGCTTCATCGAGAAGCCCTTCGCCCGGGATCAGCTCACCCTGGTCGCTGCGCGCGCCCTGGAGACTGCTCGCCTGCGCGCGGACAACAAGCGTCTGCGCTCGGTCGAGCGGCCCATCTTGGGGAGCTCAGCTGAGATGCAGAGAACACTGGAACGGGTGGATCGGGTTGCAGCCTCCAGCGCCAGCGTCCTGGTCATCGGAGAGAGCGGCACAGGGAAAGAGCTGGTCGCACGTCGTATTCACGCCCGCAGTACTCGGTCGGATCGGCCCTTCGTGGCCGTGAACTGCGCCGCCATTCCCGGTGAGCTGCTGGAGGCTGAGCTTTTTGGTCATGCCAAGGGCGCCTTTACTGGAGCGATCAGTGCGCGTCCTGGTCGCTTCCGATCGGCCCACGGCGGGACCTTGTTCTTAGACGAGCTTGGCGAGATGCCCCTGGCTGTTCAAGGCAAGCTCCTTCGCGTCCTTCAAGAGGGCCAAGTGGATGTGGTGGGCAGTGACCATCCCGTCTCTGTGGACGTGCGCGTGGTGGCGGCTACCAACCAGGATTTAGACGCCATGGTCCAGGCCAAGGCTTTCCGCTCTGATCTCCTCTTTCGACTCGATGTGGTCCGGGTGCAGGTCCCAGCCCTGCGGGAGCGCAGCGATGACATTCCGCTCTTGGTCCAGTCTTTCCTGGAGGAGCTCTCACCGCGGGCCTTGATCTTCTCGGATGCCGCGATGGTGTCGCTAAAAAAACGCTTATGGCCAGGGAATGTGCGTGAGCTGCGCAATCTGGTGGAGCGGGTCAGTATCCTGGCTCCGGGTCCGATAATCGAGCCGCGAGACTTGGCCCCGGGCGATAGGCCCCAGCAGAGCAGCGCTTGGCTGGACCAGCTTCCGGAAGGGATCTCCTTGGTTGATGTCGAAGCCCAGCTCATCGCCCATGTCTTGGTTAAGGAGAGCTGGAACGTCAGTCAGGCCGCGCGGCGCCTTGGCGTTCCGCGACACATCTTGGCTTACCGCATCCAGAAGTACGGAATCGCGCTCCCGTGATCCGCCGTGCTCCCATCACCCGCCAATGACCCGCCTGTGAAAACCTTGCGCTGGCTGTTCACGCCCCCCGCCCTGCTTCGTGTCTGGGGGCCCATCCTTGGGATCGCCGCGCTCCACTATGGGGCTCCGCACGGCATGCATTGGGTGCACGATGTGGCCCGACGCCTCTTCTACGTACCCATACTCCTGGCAGCCGTAGCAACCGGAACACGAGGTGGTCTGCTCGCGGCGGTCGTGGTGATCATGATCTACCTGCCCCATGCCTTTTTCCATGTCCACGGGGACCCCGGTCAGAGCTCTGAGAAGCTGCTGGAAATGGCTTTCTACCTTCTTATGGGTGGACTCTCCGGGGGGCTGTTTGACCGCCAAGCGGCCTTGGCCGAGCGCCTGCAGACTCAAAACTCCCTGCTGGAGCGGGCGGCCCGACTGGAGTCCATGGGGCAGCTCAGCGCAGGTCTGGCCCACGAGATCCGCAATCCACTTCATGCGATGCGTGGGACTGCGGAGATTCTGCTCGACGGTGTGCCTGAACAGGCGCCCGAGCACCCCATGGGCCAGCGCCTACTTCAGGAGATCGACCGCTTGGCTGGTGTGCTCACCAAGTTCCTGAACTTTGCTGGGGAGCAGGCCCCCGACGTGCGGCCCCTCCAGACCCAGGCTGTGGTCGAGCGGGTGGCAGATCTTCTGCGGGCCCAAGCCTCGGCGCAAGGGGCGCGTCTGGTGCTCTCGGGAGTCGGCGGCCGGGTCTCTGGAGACGAGGACGCGTTGGTGCAGGTGCTCCTGGCCATGGGCCTAAATGGGCTGCAGGCTTTGGACGGAGTGCCCTTGGGCGTGCTGGATCTTCAAGCCCGGGTAGACGGATTTGCCGTGATCAACAACGGCCCAGAGATCCCCCAGGCCATGATCGACCGCATCTTTGACCCCTTCGTGAGCACCCGAGCACAAGGTACTGGCTTGGGCCTGTCGGTGGCCTGGCGCATCATTCAGGCCCACCAAGGCAGTCTGTTGGCGGAGAACACGGAGGATGGCGTTCGCTTTGTGATTCGGCTGCCCGCTTAGGGTGCTGTGCTGCGCTCCATGGGATCGCTGCAGGCTATTTCAGATTGCGAACGCAACGAAAGCCCACCCCATTGCTGGTTCCATTCTCTGGTTCTCGGTAGCGAGAGAAGACGGTCGCCGCGGGGGGACCACTGGGGAAGTTGCCTCCGCGGGCGATGCGTTCCCTGGTGCCGCTCGGCTCGGTAGGGCCAGGAGGGTCCAAATCTGGTGCTGCCGCGTAGTAGTCCTCGTCGTACCAATCCAAGACCCATTCGGCGATGTTTCCAGACATGTCCAGTGCGCCATAGGGACTGGCGCCCAAGGGAAAGCTGCCCACGGGAAGCGTATGGTCCCAACAGGGCTCTCCGCTCCTGTCCGGGCGCAGGTTTGCCAGCTCGCAGCTGGGGGCGTCTTCGCCCCAGGGGTACGTGCGTTCGTCGGTGCCACGAGCGGCCTTTTCCCACTGGGCTTCGGTGGGTAGGCTCAGGCCGACCCAGCTGCAGTAAGCCTTGGAAGATCCCCAGTAGACTTCGACAACGGGGTGGTCTTCCAGTCCTTTCACCAACACGGGGCCGTCGTCCCACGTGATGCCCTCGGGGACTTCGTCGTCCATGTCTTCAAAGTCGTAGAGCATGGCTCCATCGGCGCTCCGGTTCGGGCGGCCGGCAGCCACGCTCTCTTCCAGCACCCCGATGAACTGGGAGTTGGTGCGCTCTAGGCGGTCTACACAAAAGGCGCTCATCTCAATGGTCTTGACCGGGGTGGTGTCCGGTAGCTCGCCCGTGCTCCCGCGCACAAAGGGGCCCGCGGGTACCAAGCGCTCTGTCTCGGGCGTGACCGTTGGGTCGTTGTCGTCGCAGTCCGCTAAGGCAGGATCCTGAGTCAGCTCCCAGCGCACGAATCCATCCCCGTCGGCGTCCTTTGGGGCAGGCTGTTCGCCTTGTTCTGCTCTGGGGTAGCAGCTGCCATCGGCGGCCAAGAAGGTATTGCTTGGGCAGGGGAAACAAGCGCTTAGCCAAAGAAGGAGCATTGGGGGCATCCTACCCGCAGGTTAATCGCGAAGCAATGTTAGCTCCGCTGCGCACAGACCCCGAGCCCTCTTGGCCTTTTGTATGGAAGGAACCGGATGGGTTTCGAGTGAGCGTTGGGTCACAAGCGGGCACCCCATTTGGGGGCATTGCCACTGCCCCCGATGATCGCAAGGGTGCCAGCGGCTGGGGGAGGGGGCTCCAGGGGTGTATGCACGAGCAGCGGGACTCGCGGTGGTATCAGGGCCTGGGAACCCACGGTTGGCGCCCCCTTTCCTTGGGCCACGGTGCTGGGTGGCCTAAGTGCTGAACGTGCTCCCTTTTCTGCTATCCCCGCTTCTGGGCTGTGATGAGCCAGGGGCCCAGCCGGGGCCGCCTGTAGCGGCCCTGGAGACGCAGACTGTTGTGCTGGTCATCGCGTGCACTTTCCGTGCGGATCGCACGAGCGTCTATGGAAACACTCGGAAGACCACCCCCTATCTGAAGGCCTTAGCGGACCAAGGTGTGGTCATGGAGGACATGATCAGCAACGCGCCTTGGACGCGTCCTGCAGTGGCCAGCCTGATCAGCGGGCAGTACCCAGCCCGCTTGGGCGTGGACGATGAACTCTCGGAGATCAACTCAAATCGTGGCCTGCATTCCGACGTGGTCACCGTGGCCGAGCGCTTCCAAGAAGCAGGCTGGAATACGGTAGGCGCAACGGCAAACCCCAATGCAAACGCCGTTTTTGGAATGAGTCAGGGCTTTGATGTCTATCACGAGGCCAGCGGTCTGTGGCGGGATGGCTACTTGAAGGTGGACGGGGAGAAGCTGCTGGACGGCTGGGAGTCGGAGGTGGAAAACGTCCAGGGCAAGCTCTTCACCCAGCTTGTGGTGGTGGACACCCATAAGCCCTTGCCCGAGGAAAGCAGAAGGCCCCGGGGCTTTGGGATTTGGGCCTTTGTGAATCCAAGTCTGGCGGATCGCTACGACGCCTCTCTGCGGGTTTTAGACCGCACGCTCGCGGACCTGGACCGTCGCCTGGCCGAGCTGGGGCGCTCCGATCGCCTGTTGGTGGTTATTGGGGACCATGGCGAGGGCCTAAATGAGCCAGAATGGGCGGGGCATGCCCACGGCCGCTTTCTCTATGACGCCACGGTGAGGGTTCCCTGGGTGATGCAGGGCCCGGGAGTCCCCCAAGGGGTGCGTGTGGGCGGCCTGGCCTCGTCCGTGGATCTGCATCCCACCCTGTTGGATCTGGCTGGGCTGCCCATGGGCGCGGAGCTGGATGGGCGGAGTGTGGTGCCTTCTTTTACCCGAGAGCCGGCCTACACGGACACGCAGTGGGTGTTCTCGGAGACCTATTTTGCAGCGGATCATCGACAGCGGATAAGTACCTTGGAGTGGAGCCTGTTCATTACGCACGAAGGCTTGGTTCCCAGGGGCAGTGTTGCGCTCTATGAGCGGGGCGACCTGGACCAGAGTGACAGTCTGCACATGGAGAACCCCAAGGTCGTAGAAGAGCTCTCTGCCAAGGTTGCCGCTCTGAGCGAGGTGCTGGTTGCCGAGCGCCAGATCTTGGAACTGGAGCCGCTGGGACCAGGACTTATTCATGCCTTAGAGGCCCTGGGCTATGTAGACAACAAGCCGGCGCCGGCCCCTTAAGCAGCCTGCTCGAAGGGCTGTGCACGGGGCAGAGTGATGCGTGCCCGGGTGCCGCCTCCAGGAGCCTCACTGAGCTCGAACTGGCCGCCGCAAGCTTTGGTCAGCCGGGGGACCAGTGTCAAGCCCAAGCCCAAGCCATCTTGGGCCCGGGTGCTTCGGTCGTCTCCGACCTCAAACAGGCCGAGCTGGGGGATGGTCGAGGGGCCCGCACCCTGGTCGTCGATCTCGATCACCGTGCCGATAAGCCCAGCGTATGCGCGCAGAGAGACACGCCCTTTTCCGTGCTTAAAGGCGTTGTCCAGGAGTGAGCGCAGAATCTGAACCAAGCGCTTGGGGTCGACCTCGCAGTCCAGTTCATCCGGCAGCTCAAGATGCAGTTCTCGGCCCGCTCTCTGGGCGCGGGAGTAGAAGCTTTCTGCCACGCCGGGCAGCAACCGGGGCAGGACCACGTGTTCTGGGTTCAGCGCCATCGCTTCGTTGTCCAGATCGGAGAGATCGAGCAGGCCTTCCAAGGTGCTTAGCAGCTCCCAGCCAGACGCCTGTCCAATCTGCAGCATGGCGTTGCGCTCTTGGGTGTCGCTTTCGGTCTGGGCCAGTTCCATGATGGACACGCAGTGATGAATCGGGGTGCGGAGCTCGTGGCTGAGTCGTCGGAGAAAGGCCCCGCGTACTTGCAGTGCGTCCTCGGCCGCTGCACGGGCATCCAAGGCCTCCCCCCGTGCCCGTTTGGCGTCGTCTAGCTGCCGCTCCATTAGGGCGTTCTGATGGCCCAGTTCTTCGATTGCGGCCCGGTGTCCCCGCAGGCCCCGTAGCCAGACCCGAAGGCGTGCCAACCTGGAGAGCTTGGCTTGGTGAATCTCCATACAGGCCGTACGCTGGTCTAGAATTTGGTAGTTTGTCTCTACGTCGTTTCCGAGCAGACCGAATGTGGCGAGAGTGCCAGCCTGGGACATCTTGAGGAATCCAAGACAGGGAGCCAAGGGCTTGGGAATGTGTAGCCAGAGCCGTGTGTGGTGCTCGCTGAGGTGCTCTACATGGGAGGCGACCGCAGGAAAGATCCGTACCCCAGAGACTTTGGAGAGGACCGTCATGGCGGCCACCGGGTCTGGTGTCATGTTCACCAAGCGCATGGCGATGCCGGAGGGACCCGCTTGGTAGCCGGTTTTCAAGTCCAGGATTAGGTCCTGGAGCCGGTTTGGCGTGATGCGGGGCTCTACCAGCGCCATGACCTGGGCAAAGGCATCCCAGGCCATCTCCTCGGGCAGGTTGTCAGGGTCCAAGCCAACGTCTTCCGGTTTGAGTCCGAGAGTGGGCAGGAAGCCCAGAGTCAGCTCGAGAGCGGCCTTGCGCACGACGGGCCGGAAGCTGCCGTGCAGGGGAAGTTCGGGTCGTTGGTGGATGTGCACTGTTCTTCTCTCTGTGGACTGACTGATGTGCAGTGTCACTCCTCGGACCACTGGGCCTAAGCGATGAGGCCGCGGAGAAGATAGGGGGCGCGCAAACCGTCTGGAGACCCTCGTGGTTGTGCTCATTACCGGATGCCGCTCTGGCTTTGGTCTACTCGCTGCAGTCGACGCCGCGCGGAGAGGCCATCGGGTCTACGCCGGATTTCGGGACATCTCCACCAAGGATGATCTGGTTCAGGCTGCCGGTGATCTTCCTGTCTTTCCTGTTCAACTCGATGTGACCGACTCCGTCCAGCGCGCGCGGGCCGTGCAGGAAATCGTTCAGCTCGAAGGACGGATTGATGCTTTGGTGAACAACGCTGGCGTGGCCCTGGGCGGCTATCTGGAGCAGATTGAAGAAGATGAGCTTCGCCGGGTGCTGGAGGTCAACCTCATCGCTCTGTGGGCTCTGACCAATCAGGTCCTGCCCCACATGCGAGGTCAGGGCTCCGGCACCATCGTCAATGTCAGCTCGATCTCCGGTCGCTTGGCACTCCCGGGCTTGGGTGCATATGCCGCATCCAAGTTTGCCTTAGAGGGTATGAGTGAAGCCTTACGCCATGAACTAAAGCCCTTCGGCGTGCGCGTCTGCTTGATCGAGCCGGGTCCGTACAAGACGGACATATTGGGCCGCAATCGAACCCTTTGCCGCCGTGCTCGGGAGGAGGGTCCGTATCTTCCCTTCACGGAGAAGGCCGAGCAACTCTTCGACAACATCGCCAGCACGGCTGGCGACCCGATGGACGTGGCCAACGAGATCGTCGCGCTCTGTGAGGCCAGGCGGCCGCCACTTCGAACGGTGATGGGGCCGAGCGCGCGCCTGAGAGTGCTTCTCAAACGCTACGGCCCTTGGGGCTTATTAGAGACGATGATTGAACGCGCGACGACACCCTGAGGGGCTTTGGGCGCGTGGTACGGTGGAAGAAACACGGGCGCGTGCCTCTTAAGGGGGGCCGCGGCATGGATTGGGAGTGGTCGAATGAAGCGAATCAGTCTGGTTGTGGGCGCGATGGGTCTCTTTGCACTTCCCAGCGTGGCGTCTGCCGCCTGCGGCGATGGCGCGCTGGATAGCGGGGAGACCTGCGACGATGGCAACACAACATCCCTGGATGGCTGTGACTCCGTCTGCGCAATCGAGGCAGGTTACGAGTGCGTCGAAGCCAACTTTGAGCTGGATTTTAGCGAGCGGCTGGCCACCGATGGCGGCAGCACCCCGTCGTGGACCCTGAGCTCCGACAAGCGTACCGTGACCCAGTCGTTGAACTCCGATGCAGGTGTTTACATGTCCACGCTGCCGGCCAGCGGCGTGACCATCTCGATGGACATCGCGGTCAACACGGGCTCCGACGATGACTTTAACGGTTTCGTGATCGGCTACGAGTCCGGGGACAGCACGGCCACCAACCCGGAGTGGCTCCTCTTCGACTGGAAGCAGGGCACACAGAACAACAGCTGCAGCACGGGATCTGGAGCTGGCGCCAAGGGTACGGCGCTGATGCTGGTAGATGGACCCATCAGCTCCTATCGGGACCTGTGGTGCCACGAGAACAACGTCTCAGAGTTCGCCCGGGGCAGCAGCTACGGCAGCACCGGATGGTCTGACAATGTCACCTACACCATCGAGGTCACGTACACGACCTCGCAGATAGACATTTACGTCGATGGGGCGCTGGATTTCTCGGTGGTGCCGTCCGATGCGGGGATTGCCTCGTTTCCAACGGGTAACTTTGGTTTCTACACCCTCTCACAGCAGAGCAATAGCTTCACGCTGGTCTCCCCAGCAGAAGGCCTGAGCATCTGTGCTGAGCTGGACAGCGACGGCGATGGCCTGACCGATCCAGTCGAGATCGCGGCGGGAATGGATGAGACCAGCGCGGACTCCGACGGCGATGGAATCGACGACCTGACCGAGTACGGGGACCCAACGGGAAGCGGTACGGACACGGACGGAGACTCCATCATCGACGCCTTGGATTCCGACGATGACGGGGACGGCATTGATACCGCTGACGAGGTCTACGACGGCGAGACCGATCCTGGCGCCCAGGACAGCGACGGCGACGGCACCTTCGACTACCTGGACACCGACGACGACAACGACGGCGTCGACACCCAGGACGAGGTGACCGGCACCAACACGGATCCAGCCTCCGAGGACACCGATGGCGACCTGATTCCCAACTACCTGGACCCGGATGATGATGGGGACGGGATTGAGACCGAGGACGAGGTCTACGATAGCGTCACCGACCCCCTGCTTCAGGACAGCGACGGGGATAGCATCCCTGACTTTTTGGACGACGACGACGACGGCGATGGGGTGATCACCAGCTTGGAGGATCTGGACGGCGACGGAGATCCCAGCGACGACAGCGATGGGGACGAGATCCCAGATTACCTGGACACCGACGACGACGGCGATGGCGTGGACACCGCGGACGAGGTGACCGGAACCAACACCGATCCCACGGCCGAGGACACCGACGGCGACCTGTTGCCCAACTATTTGGACACCGATGACGACGGTGACGGCGTGGAGACCGAGGACGAGGCCTACGGCAAGGTCACCGACCCCTTGCTGCAGGACACGGACGGTGACTCGGTCCCTGACTTTTTGGACCTGGATGACGATGGCGACGGGATCCTTAGCACCGATGAGGATCTGGACGGTGACGGCGACCCCACAAACGATGACAGCGACGGGGACAAGGTCCCCGACTACTTGGACGTTGATGATGATGGTGACGGCATCGACAGCATCAACGAGGACAGCGACGGAGACGGCGATCCCACCAATGATGACTTGGATGGCGACGGTGTCCCCAACTACTTGGATTTGGACGCGGATGGGGATGGAATAGACGACGAAGACGAGGTCGACGGTGGAACCGATCCCTTCGACTCCGACAGTGATGGGGACGGCATCGACGATGGGACCGAGGTCGAGCTTGGCACCGACGCAAACGATGCCTTGGGCGACTTGGACGGGGATGGCCTGACCGACGCTGATGAGATCAACATCTGGGGCTCGGAGATCGACAACACAGACACCGACGGGGACGGCATCGACGATGGCGACGAGGTCAACACCACTGGCACCGACCCCGTAGATGCCGACACCGACAACGACGGTCTGGACGACCAAGCGGAGCTCCTGGACTTCGGCACCGATCCAAATGACCCTGACAGCGACGGTGACGGTCTGAGTGACGGTGACGAGGTGGGTGCCTACGAGACCGATCCCACCGCTGCGGACACGGACGGAGATGGCCTGACGGATGCGGAGGAAGCCCTGACCTATGGCACCGATCCCAACGACTCCGATACCGACTTTGACGGAATCGAGGACGGGGACGAACTCAACACCGAGGGTACGGATCCACTCACGGCGGACACCGACGGGGACGGCCTAAACGACGGCGAAGAAATCAACACCACTGGCACCGATCCCAACAATGCCGACACGGACGGCGGCGGGGTATCCGATGGGGTGGAGGTGTTACTGGGCAGTGATCCGAACGATTCGAGCGACGACCCCTCGGTCGATGCCGGCGATGACGACGGCGATGGCCTGACGGAAGCTCAGGAGAGCGCTCTGGGCACAGATCCCAACGACGCAGACACCGACGGAGACGGGGTAGACGACGCGGAGGAGCTTGCTCAGGGCACTGACCCGCGCGTTGCAGACAGCGACGGAGACGGCCTGACGGACGGGGAAGAGCTCGCCGACGGAACAGACCCGCTGAGCGCGGACAGCGACGGAGACGGCCTGGGTGATGGCGAAGAGGTCTTGGTCTTTGAGACCGACCCCAACGACAGCGACAGCGACGACGACGGGCTGGACGATGGTACCGAGGCTTCGGTTGTGGGCAGCGATCCCAATGACTCCGACACCGACGGCGATGGTGTGGCGGACGGTGAGGAGTTTACCGACGGCACGGACCCCCTCGCTGCAGACAGCGATGGCGACGGGCTCAGCGACTTGGAAGAGCTGGAGTTGGGCACGGACCCCATGGACAGCGACACGGATGGGGATGGGGTTAGCGATGGCGTTGAAGAGGCACAGGGCACGGACGCCCTGGACATCTTGGACGGCAACGCGGGCGTGGACAGTGATGGCGATGGCCTGAGTGACGCACTCGAGGACCTGCTGGGTCTGGACAGCAGCACCAGCGACAGCGACGGCGATGGGGTGCCCGACCAGGAGGAGCTAACGTTGGGCTTGGATCCCTTGAGCGCGGACAGTGACGGTGATGGTCTGGACGACGGAGACGAGATCGCCGCTGGAACAGACCCACAGCTGCAAGACACCGACGGCGATGGCCTGTTGGACGGCGAGGAAGTCAACGACCTGGGGACGGATCCATTGGACCAGGACAGCGATGATGACGGCTTGCTGGACGACGAAGAGGTTGTGATCTTCGGGACGGACCCCAACAACCCGGACACGGATGGCGATGGTCTGGATGACCGCGAGGAAGTTCGTGACTGGGGCACCGACCCCAACGACTCGGACACCGACGATGGTGGCCGCAGCGATGGGGACGAGGTCAACACCGATGGCACCGATCCCTTGGACGTAAGCGACGACTTGAGCGACCGGGACGGCGATGGGCTGACAGACTGGGTCGAGGAGAACACGCTGGGCACGGACCCGGACGATGCGGACACGGACGGTGACGGCCTGGACGATGGAGATGAGATCGACGCGGGCGCAGACCCCCTGGACCCAGACACGGATGATGATGGCTTGATCGACGGGGACGAGGTGACCCAGGGAACCGACCTGTTGGACCCGGACAGCGACGGGGACGGTCTGACGGATGGCGAGGAGGTCAACGAACTGGAGACGGATCCCCTGGACGATGACAGCGACGACGACGGCCTGAGCGATGGCGACGAGGTCAACACCCACGGCAGTGACCCGAATTCCCAGGACACCGACGGTGACGGTCTACAGGACGGCGAGGAGGTCAACGACTACGGGAGCGATCCGAACTCTCAGGACACCGACGAAGGCGGAATCCCCGACGGTGAGGAGGTGGAGCGCGGTACGAATCCCCTGGACGCACTAGATGACGGCGGTCACTATGCCGGTGGCTGGGGCTGTAGCACTTCGTCGATTCCCGCCCCCAGCGGTTTAGCGTGGCTTGGGAGCTTGGTTTTGGGTCTTACGCTACTGCGCCGCCGCGAGGCATAGGACTTGGGGGTGTCCTGCAGAGGAGAGACCACCAGGCTCAGAGCACCCGGATTTGATCTTGCGTTGAATTTGGATGGTTTCGTGCGTTGGCGGTGCTCTTTCTTAAGAAGTTCTCCATTGACTTGTTGGGAAGTTGTCAACTGGATATCCGGGCCCCGGGTAGACCTATCTTCGGAGACCAAATGCTTAAAGCCACCCGCTACACGCCAGCCCTACTGCTGCTGGCCATCGCTTTCTTCCCCGCGACCACACAGGCCGATGCGGGGCTGGTGGAGTGCGCGGACGGCGCAGACAACGACTCGGATGGTCTGACGGACTTGAATGATTCGGACTGCGAATGTGGAGTCGGAACGAATCTTTTTGAGAATATTGAGTCTTTCATCACGAACCCCAGCTTCGAGAGCTACAGCGCTTGCCCCACCAGCTACTCGCAGCTTTACACCTGCGATGACTGGCAACAAGCCACGAGCGCGACCTCGGATTACTTTGCCTGTGGCGCCGAGACGAGCTGGGGCACGATCTTTGGCTCCTTCCCGAGCCCGCCCGATGGCACTGCATTTGCTGGGTCGCTGACCCGGTCTGACTACGTGGAGTACGTCGGTGGATGCACCACGGAGACTCTGCTCTCCGGTGAGACCTACACCTTCACCATGTGGGTCGCCGCTTCCACTGGTGGCAGTGGCTACGGTGGAGACAGCTCCGGTGAGATTCAGCTCTTCGGCATTCCGAGCTGCGGATCCATTCCGATCTCCACGTACGCGTCCCTGGAGGGAAGCTACGATTTGTTGGACGAGGTGACCGTCTCGCTCATTGGTGGCGCTGCGTTCAGAGAGATTACCTTCAGTTTCACGCCTACAGCTGACTACGAAGCCGTCGTTTTTGGTGGTGCCAATGACATGACGATCCAGTCTGGCAGTAGCTACAACTACGTCCTGTACGACGATCTCACGCTCAACACGACCAGGTCTTTTGGCGAGACGATTTCCGCCGAAGGTGAGTGTGAGACCGGATGGATCCTGACTGGCCCCCAGCCCACCGATGTGGACTTTCAGTGGTACGAGTCCGGCGTGGCCATCGCAGGCGCTACTGCCTCGGACTACGTTGTTCCGCCCGACACCGAAGGCACCTTTGGCCTGCGCGTGGACGACGGTTTGGAGTGCAACACCGCCACCAACGTGGTGACCATCGACTGTGATGCAGACGACGACGGTGTCTTTGACTACGTCGAGGACTTGGACGGTGACGGGGACTACGACAATGATGACACCGATGGGGATGGCACCCCCAACTGGCTGGACACCGACGACGACGGGGACGGGGTGGACACCGCGGACGAGGTCTATGACGGAAACCTGGGCCCCGAGGACCAAGACTCCGACGGTGACCTGATCCCCGACTACCTGGATCAGGATGACGATGGCGACGCCATCGACACCATCGATGAGGATGTGGATGGCGATGGTGACCCCACCAACGACGACTCCGATGGCGACGGCATTAACGACTACCTAGACGTGGATGACGACGGGGACGGCGTGGACACCATCGACGAGGAGATCGGAGACACCGACGATGACGGCGACCCCGACTACCTGGATCCCGACGCGGACGACGACGGTGTAGACGATGGCGTTGAGGTCGATGATGGAACCGATCCCACCGACGTGGACAGCGACGATGACGGACTGACCGATGGTGAAGAGAAGGACCTGGAGACCGACCCCTTGGATCCAGACTCCGACGACGACGGCCTGAGCGACGGCGAAGAGGTTCAGACTTGGGAGAGTGACCCCTTGGACCCGGACACCGATGACGATGGTCTGAGCGACGGTGAAGAGGTCCTGGAGGTCGGCACGGACCCGACGGACTCCGACAGCGACGATGATGGCCTGGAGGACGGGGAAGAGGTCAACGACCTTGGGACAGACCCCAACAACTCCGACACCGATGGTGGCGGGGTTCCGGACGGGGAAGAGGTGGAGAACGGCGCTGATCCCCTCGACGAGATCGACGATACGGGACGCTACATCGGTGGCTGGGCTTGTTCGAGCAGTCCTGCCGGTCCGTCCGGTAGCCTTACTTTTCTTGTTGCACTTATTGCAGGCGTGTTGATCGCACGCCGCCGCTGAAGAGAGAACGCAAATGTTGATGCTTCTGATTAGCCTTTCGCAGGCTCAAGACTTTTCGAATGGCCAATCTCCAGAGGGACTGAATGCTCAGCTCTTCCGGCCCAGCCTGGACGCGAAGAACACGCTTTGGACGAACGACTCGCTGCGTGCGACGGACAAGTACACCTTTGGCAAGGCGATACTGCACTACGCCAACGACCCCGTGGTGTATCTGCGAAATGACGGTCAGCGTACCGAGCTGGTGTCGGGCATCTGGCAGCTGGACGCGATGGTAGGCCACACCCGTGGTCCGGTTCGTTTTGGCCTGATGTTGCCGGTCTATTTGCGCTCCTTTGGCGAGGCTGCGGGAGGCGAGACGGGCTTAGGCGACCTGGCACTGGACGTGAAGTTCACGGCCCTGGACCGCAAGGTCAAGCCCATTGGACTGGCCCTGGGCGGTCGTGTCTTTGTCCCCACTGCGACCGTTACGGCCCCGCTGGGCAACGGAAGCCTTGGCTGGGAAATCGAGGCCATCGTGGACAAGGAACTCTCGGAGAAGTGGTTGCTTGCGGCCAACGTCGGAACCCGCGGCGTCCCCACCGTCGAGCTCGAGAACCTGACCTGGGATGATCAGATCTTCCTGCGGGGTGGCCTGGGCTACACCGTGCGGCGCGACGAGCTGGGCTTTAGCGCGGATGTGGCGTCCCAGTTCAACTACAACGACTTTAGCAACCCTGCTGGGCGCCCTGTCGAGGGACTGCTGGGCGTGTGGAGTCGCCTGACCCCCAACCTGATGCTGCGTGCTGGTGCGGGCGGAGGCCTAAACTCGGGCCTGGGCGCCCCCAAGTACCGAGTGATGCTGGGGCTGGGCTTTGAGCCCAGTATGCTCAGCGACCGGGACGGCGACGGTATCTTCGATGACGTGGATAGCTGTCCTGACACCCCCGAGGACGTGGACAACTTCGAGGACCGCGATGGCTGCCCAGAGGCGACCCCGGTCACCGTGAAGGTGGTGGACGACGATGGTGCGGAGATCACCGGCGCCACTTGGACACAGGGCGACTCCAGCGGGTCCAGCGGCGAGAGCATGGAACTGGACCAGGGCAAGTACAGCTTCTCGGCCAGTGCCAATGGATTTGGCCCCAACACCATCGAGAAGAGCATTCCCGTTGGAGAAGGGGTCGAAGTCCGCATCCAGCTGGGCGCTCTGCCTGGCACCTTGGTGGTCACTGCGGTGGACGAGGCGGGCAACGCCATCCCCGATGCAGTTTGGACCAGCAAGAAGCTCAGTCCTGGCGGCGAGAAGACCGGCGGTGTCTTTGAGGCTGCACCCGGCGAGTACAACCTCACGGTGAGCTCTCCTGGTTACCGCCAAAAGGGTGCCAACGTCGTTGTGGTCTCCGAGGAACAAGTCGAGGTCCAGGTGGTCCTGGTGCCGGCCAAGGTCGAGGTCGCCGCGGAGCGGATCGACATCAAGGATTCGGTGTACTTCGAGCTCAACAAGGCCGTGATCAAGGCCGAGAGCTTCGAGCTCTTGGACGAGGTCGCCGAGACCCTGATTGCTCACCCTGAGCTGACCCTGATTCGTATCGAAGGCCACACGGACAGCCGTGGCGGGGCCGACTCCAACAAGGATCTTTCGCAGCGGCGTGCAGAAGCCGTGCGCAGCTACCTGATCGCCAAGGAAGTCGAGGCGGGTCGCATGGAGGCGATTGGCTACGGCGAGGAGAAGCCTCTGCAGTCTGGAAACACCGAGGCTGCATTCGCTCAGAACCGTCGCGTGGACTTTTTCGTCGCTGACCGTAGCGACTGAGCCGGAAACGGCGGCTCTGGCCACCCTGAGACAGCGGCTTTGGGCTTCCCAAAGCCACCGTTTCGGGCGACCATGGGTTGAATGGTTACCAGTGCATCTCTGATCGGAGAGTCAACAGATGCATGGGTACCTGATCCCACGGTCAATGCCGCCCTCCGACGCGAGGTCGGCGTGGCTCCTTACTCTTCGGAGTTTGCACTGTTGTCGTGGGTATGGTGGCTGTGCCCAAGCTGGGTGCTGGGCCAGCCTTGGGCCTGACCCTTCTGGGTCAGCTTAGCTTTGGCCTGCTCATCGACCACCTGGGCTGGTACGCCGCTCCTGAGAACCCTGTCACTTGGACCAAGGGCTTGGGCTTGCCCGTCATCTTTGGTGTTTTTTTGCTGGTCAACAAAGAATAGGAGAGGGCATGGACAACCTGCTCGTTCACGGCGACAACCTGCCAGCGCTCTTGGACCTTCAAGGCACCCATCGCGGTCAAGTTCGCTGCGTTTATATGGACCCGCCCTACAACACGGGTCAGCGTCAGGGACAAGGAAAGTTCGCCTACAAGGACTCGCGAGAGAGTTCGGCCTACTTAGACTTTCTCGGTGCGCGGCTCAAGGCATGTCTGCCCCTCATGGCGCCCGATGGACATCTCTTCATCCAGTTGGACGACAACGAACTGGACTACGTCAAGGTGCACCTGGATGGGCTGCTGGGACGCGAGCAGTTCATTGCGCGCATCACGGTCGATGCCCGTGCGCCGTCGGCCTTCTCGACGGTCAACAAGGGTCTGTTCAAGGCCAGCGAGTATCTGCTCTGGTATTGCAAGGACCGCCGCAGCTTTGAGAGCTTCCCGGTTCGGGTCCCACGCTCCCCCGACTCCGCCTACAGGATGTGGTTGGACAATCCTCAGGACCCGCCCGAGCAGTGGACCCTGTCCTCGTTGGCGAAGGCCTGCCCAAGTGATGAGCCCTTGGAGCGCTTTCAGGTGCGTATGGCGGCTCGTGTCGCGCGCCTAGCCAGCATCTCCGACACCAAGGCGGGAAGAGTCACCCTGGACGGAAAGGCCCGCTCCAAGGCCAACCCAAACACTGTGGTGGTGGTGGAGCGTCCTGGAAGGGAGGCCCAATACTTGTTGCGGGGTCAGCAGCTGCTCTTCTATGGGAAGCAGGTGCAGGAGATCGACGGCCAGAAAACAGCCTCTAGGCCACTGACCAACGTCTGGACCGACATTGCGTGGGAGGGCATCGCCGGCGAGGGCAAGGTGCGGCTGAAGGGCGGCAAGAAGCCAGAGCGACTCTTGCGCAGGGTGCTCCAGCTGAGCACACAGCCAGGAGACTGGGTGCTGGATCCCTTCTTGGGGTCTGGAACCTGTGCAGCGGTCGCGCACAAGATGGGGCGGTCCTGGATCGGTATGGAGCAGGGACCGGTCGCACTCTTGGCCAAGGAACGCTTAGAACGGGTTGTGGCCGGACAGGACCCCAGCGGGATCAGCCGGGTGCTGAATTGGCGGGGCGGTGGCTCTTTTGTGTTCCAAGGCCTTGGGGATTCTGAGGGCTGATCCGTTCTTGGGGCATGAAAGGAGAATTCATGGCCAAGCCGATACTGCTCGCAGAACTGGGGAACATGGGCGTTTTGGACCTGATGGACCCGGATATTGAGTACGACCCTTGCGATGAGGTTGAGGAGGCCACGGTCGAAGACTGCGGGGGCAGCTTAGCCCTGAGCCAGATCCGGCGGCTGGGTCCAAGGCTCATCCTGATTGTGAACGATTCGGTCCCTGCTGGCAGCTACGAGGACCACTCCTCCGATGGAGTGGACTTGACGGTCTACAATCGGGATCCGGACGCGTCGGTTTGTCTCTCAGGGACCCTGGACGAGGAGCCTTCACAGGACCCATGCATCTCCATCCTGCCTCAGCCACATGAGCGCTTGAGCCTTCAAGCCCATCGCGAGGCGCTCGCGGGCAGACCGGAGGATTCACTTCAGGCCTACTTTATCGCCGACATGGACGCCGAGGAGTGTGCCCAGGCAGCCGAGCTTGCCGCCGTGGTTCTCAAGGCCCGTCATGACTTACACCTGCTGAATCCCCGGGAGCTGAACGCCGAGGCCGTCGAGGCCTTCCGAGAGGAGTGCTTGCTGGGATTGCTGCGCGCAGCCCCGGAAGGGAACACGCCAAAGTTGCGTCTGGTCTGGCGTGCGGCGCTCAAGACTCTGGGCGAGCTCTACGACTGAAATTAGGCCGGATGTATGTGTCCTCAGGGGGCAGATATACTATGGTTAGGTGACACTGGTGAGGCGATAGATGGCAATGGTTCACGTTGTGGACGATGACTTGACGCTGCGTGTTCTGTTGGAGAAGCTTCTGCTTTCCCAGAACTACGAAGTTCAGATTCACGACAGCGCAGAGTCACTGCTGTCAGCGGCTCGGGAGGGTGCACGGGGCGTGGTGTTGCTCGACTTGCACATGCCCAGCGGTATGTCCGGACTCGCTCTGCTTCAGGACTGTGCGCCCGACCCTGTATGGATGCCCATTGTGGTGCTTACCGGCCACGGGAATGTGGATGTGGCGGTTGCCGCGATGCGGGCAGGTGCCGATGACATGCTGGAAAAGCCAGTGAACCGAGATCAGCTCTTCTCCCGGCTCAAGCCTTTGATGGAGAAGGAAGAGCGGGAATTCGCGCTCCGGGGCGAGCGTGTGGAGATGCAAGGCTGCTTGGCCGATTTGACCCCTCGCGAGAGCGAGGTCATGGTTCTGCTCTTTAAGGGCCTGACCAACAAGGACATCGGCATGGCTCTGGGGATCTCGCCTCGCACGGCCGAGGTTCACCGTAGTCGGGTGCTAAACAAGACCATGTCGGACGGTGTCACAGACTTGGTGCGCCGCCTGATGCGCTTGGGCTTGGCCCCGGAGTAGCTGGTTGGGATAGGGGAACTTTCTAAAGCGAGTGCTCCAATGTCCCCGACTGCGCCCTACGTGCCCACGCACCCTATTCGCTTGGTGACCTCTGCCTCACTGTTCGATGGGCACGACGCGGCCATCAACATCATGCGGCGCATCCTCCAGGCCAGCGGTGCCGAGGTCATCCACCTGGGTCACAACCGCTCGGTTCAGGAGATCGTGGACTGCGCGATCCAAGAAGACGTGCAGGGCATCGCCATCACCTCCTATCAGGGGGGACACGTTGAGTATTTCAAGTACATGGTGGACCTACTGGCCGAGCGTGGTGCCAATATCAAGGTCTTCGGCGGCGGTGGCGGCACCATCCTGCCCAGCGAGATCGAAGCGCTGCACGCCCACGGCGTAGCCCGGATCTACAGCCCGGATGATGGTCGCAGCATGGGTCTGCAAGGCATGATCAGCGACTTACTTAGCCAGTGTGACTTTGCGACCCGCAGCGTCGAGGATGTGGCTCAGGCGCTGCCGATGGTGGATGAGCACAGCCCGGCTGCCATTGGGGCCCTGATTACGGTGGCCGAGAACCTGCCGCAGGCGCGGGAAGCACTGCGCGCGGAACTCAAAGCTTTGATTGGCGACACGGTGGTGCCGGTTTTGGGCATCACCGGTACGGGGGGGGCTGGCAAGAGCAGTCTGGTAGACGAGTTGCTACGCCGCTTTTTACTGGATTTCCCGGAGAAGCGCTTGGCGGTGCTGAGCATCGACCCGAGCAAGCGCCGATCTGGCGGTGCCCTGTTGGGCGACCGCATCCGTATGAACGCCGTGAACTCCCCGCGCATCTACATGCGCAGCTTGGCCACCCGCCAAGCCAACCTCTCCATCTCTGAGCATGTGCGGGACAGCATCGAGATCTGCAAGGCTGCGGGCTTTGATCTGATCATCGTGGAGACCAGCGGCATTGGCCAGTCCGACACCCAGATCATCGACCACGCGAACACCACGCTGTACGTGATGACCAGCGAGTACGGGGCAGCCACCCAGCTCGAGAAGATCGACATGTTGGACTTTGCCGACTTGGTCGCCATCAACAAGTTCGACAAGCGCGGCAGCATGGATGCACTGCGGGATGTGCGCAAGCAGGTGCGTCGGAACCGGCAGCTCTGGGACACAGCCGATGACGATCTGCCGGTCTACGGGACCATCGCCAGCCAGTTCAATGACCCAGGTGTGGACCGCCTGTACGTGAAGTTGATGCGCAAGCTTGCTGAGACATCTGGTGCGCCCTTGCAGTCGGGGCTGGTTTTGGGTGAGACGGACTCCGCCAAGCGCTATGTCATTCCCCCAGAACGCACCCGCTATCTGGCTGAGATCTGCGAGCGCATCGACGGCTACCGGCGCCAGATGGCGGAGCAGGTTGGCCTAGCGCGGACCTGTTACGCCTTGCATGGCAGCATCCAGCATCTCTTGGGGCAAGAGCGAGGAGATCTGGTTCTACCGGTGCTTTCCGCTTCCGGGGCTCCGGCAGTAGACAGCTTGATAGAGCACTACATGGGTCTGCGCGGCCGTATGCACCACGCGTGTAGGGAGAGCCTGGTGGAGTGGCCCAGCGTGCTGCACCGCTATGCCCAGGATGAGTTTGTCTTTCAGGTTCGTACGCGGGAGATACGCCTGCCGCTGACGTCCCGGAGCTTGAGCGGGACGGACCTCCCCAAGGTGATTCTGCCCACCTACAAGGACTGGGGGGACATCCTGCACTGGCGCATGGAGGAGAACCTGCCTGGCAGCTTCCCCTACACCGCTGGGGTCTTTCCCCTAAAGCGTGCAGGAGAGGATCCCGCGCGCATGTTTGCTGGAGAGGGCGGCCCCGAGCGCACCAACCGGCGCTTCCACTACGTATCCAAGGGGTTGCCGGCCAAGCGCCTGAGCACGGCTTTTGACAGCGTGACCCTGTACGGCGAGGATCCCGACAACCGGCCAGATATCTACGGCAAAGTGGGCAACTCGGGGGTGTCGGTGGCCAACCTGGACGACGCCAAGAAGCTCTACTCTGGCTTTGACTTGGCCAGCCCGAGCACCTCGGTGTCCATGACCATCAACGGGCCGGCTCCGATGGTGCTGGGCTTCTTCTTGAATGCGGCCATCGACCAGGCCTGCGAGAAGTACATCCGGGAGCACGGCCTGGAGGCGCAGACCGAGGCGAAGATTCAGGCCCTCTACGGAGAGCGGCCCAGGCCGAGCTACCAGGGTGAGCTTCCTCCAGGTAACGACGGCTTGGGGCTAATGCTCTTGGGGGTCACGGGGGACCAGGTGCTTCCCCAAAACGTGTACGACGAGCTGCGGGCCAAGACCCTGACAGCCGTTCGCGGAACCGTCCAGGCCGACATCCTCAAGGAAGACCAGGCTCAAAACACCTGCATCTTCTCCACGGAGTTCGCTCTGCGAATGATGGGCGATATCCAAGCTTGGTTCATCGATCACGGGGTGCGGAACTTCTATTCGGTGAGCATCAGCGGCTACCACATCGCCGAAGCTGGCGCGAACCCCATCACGCAGCTGGCCTTTACCTTGGCCAACGGCTTTACCTTTGTGGAGTACTACCTGAGCCGCGGCATGAAGGTGGACGACTTCGCGCCCAACCTCAGCTTTTTCTTTTCCAACGGTATGGACCCGGAGTACGCCGTCTTAGGCCGCGTCGCCCGACGGATTTGGGCCATGGCCATGCGCGAGAAGTACGGAGCAAACAGCCGTTCTCAGAAGTTAAAGTATCATATCCAGACCAGTGGCCGGTCTCTTCATGCGCAGGAGATCGCCTTCAATGACATCCGTACGACTCTGCAGGCTCTCTACGCCCTGAACGACAACTGCAACAGCCTGCACACCAACGCATACGATGAAGCGATCACCACCCCCACCGAAGAGTCGGTGCGGCGTGCCCTGGCCATCCAGCTCATCATCAACAAAGAGCTGGGACTGTCCAAGAACGAGAACCCCATCCAGGGTAGCTTTGCCATTGAATGGCTGACCCAGACGGTGGAGAACGCGGTACTGGAAGAGTTCCGACGCATCAGCGACCGCGGTGGCGTGCTCGGAGCGATGGAGCGCATGTATCAACGCTCCAAGATTCAGGAAGAGAGTCTGTACTACGAAGGACTCAAGCACTCTGGAGAGCTGCCGGTCGTGGGCGTGAACACCTTCTTGGACGAGCACGGCTCACCGACCATCACGCCCGACGAGGTCATTCGGGCCACCTCGGAGGAGAAGGACTTCGCAATCACCAGCCGCGATGCGTTCCAAGACCGCAACCGGCAGGCCTGCCAGGATGCCCTTGCGATGCTTCAGCAGGCTGCCCTGAGTGGCGGAAACACCTTTGATGCGCTGATGCAAGCCACCAAGGTGTGTACGCTGGGGCAGATCTCCGGGGCGCTCTACCAAGTGGGCGGGCAGTACCGCCGCAACATGTAGCTTCTGGGTGAGTGAGCCCGCCTGCGGTCACGCAACGCGGACCCAGTGCTGACGCGGTGTGGGATCCACTAGTGGACCCCACGAGCTGGAAGCGCCTGCGGCTACTCGCAGCCCTGGTTGTCGCAGCTGAACTGCACATCGTCGCCATAGTTGTATGCGGTCGTTTCGATCTCAATGTCGCTGGGGTCGTTGTCGCTGCTGGTGCCTGCAGCGCCAAAGTCGCACAGGTCGGAGGTGAAGCTCTGGTTGCTCCCTGTGGTGGAGATCCGAAGACCGCCGCCGCGCTGTTCAGCGTCGTTGCCCAGGAACCCGGCGCTGATACCCGTCGAGGTCGCCACGCAGGTGATGGTGCTTCCGCCGTTGAAGAACAGACCGCCACCGCGGTTGGCGGTGTTGTTTTGTACGAGCACATCTTCCAGGTCCAGGACCCGGCTGTCGGCCACGCCGTAGGTGTCGGAGAATCCGATAAGCTCGAATGCGCCGCCGTCTTCTTCGGCCTCGCAGTACTCGACCGTGCCGTTGGACAGCGTCAGAGTGCCATCGGTCAGGTAGACCCCGCCGCCATCTTCCCAGGCCCAGCCGTCCTCCATCTGGAAGCTGTCCAGGGTGACTTGGCAGCCATCGCTCATGTAGATCAGCCCGCCCTGCTTGGTGCCGATTCCATCGCTCAACACCACGTCGCTGCCGGTGACCGACGCAGCTGCCTCACAGCGAAGGATACCGCCCTTCCGGGCCTTTCCGCGCTGTAGGGTCAGACCCTCGATGTGGACTGTGCCAGCGCCGTTTAGGCGTAGGTTGGAGCCGCGACGGCCGGCATCGAGCACGCTGGTCTCTGAGCCGTCACCGATGAGATCCAAGTCGTAGGCGGTGGTGATGGTGGCGTAGTAGCTGGATCCGCAGACTCGAAGAGTTCCCGACTCACTGGCTTGGAAGTCCACCGGAGCTTTGTCCAACCCGGTTGCCCAGGTCGGGGTCAGATCGGTCAGGACGCCCGAGGTGCTTCCCAAGAAGGCGACCGTGCCGTCCTCTGATGTGGTGCTATCGCAGTCGTTGTCCTGATCATCGCAGGTCTCGGGAGCGCCAGGAAAGACATTGGCGTCGTAGTCCTTGCAGTCCGTGTCATCGAGCACGTAGCCCACAGGCTGCTCGCAGGAGTAGTCGATGTAGCCGGAGTCCCCAAAGCCGTCGCCGTCGTAGTCGATAGTCCAGATGGTATCTGGATTAAGGCTGCCGTCGTTGTCGTTGCAGTCCTGGTTGTCCATGACGTAGCCGGAGGGGGCGTCGCAGGCTTGAATACCGGTGGTGGGGTCGCCGAAACCATCCATGTCGTCGTCCGCGTACCAATCCTGTCGGTCTATGGCGGATGCGCCATCCACGGTGCCGTCACAGTCGTTGTCGACCAGGTCACAGACTTCGTCTGCACCCGGGTGTATTTCTGGGTAGCTGTCGTTGCAGTCCCCGGGGTCGGAGACGTAGCCCTCGGGGGGCAAGCATGCTTCTATGCTGTTGCCCTGGTAGCCGTAGCCGTCTTGGTCCGCGTCCTTGTAGAAGGACTGTAGGTCCACGCTGCTATTGTCCAGCTGCCCGTCGCAGTCGTTGTCGATCCCATCGCAGATATCTTCAGCGTCTGGGTGGCGGGTGGGGTCTTGGTCTGCACAATCGAGATCGCGTCCAAATCCGTCCTGGTCCAAGTCGTCGTCTAGGGTGCTGGGATCGCAGTCGTCGTCTTTGCCGTTGTAGGCAATCTCATCCCGCGTGAAGTTGACGTAGAAGTCGCCGTCGTCGCAGTCGTTGGCGATGCTGAAGCCGTCCGCGTCCAAGTCGTCGTCGGGGGTAAAGTCGCTGCAGTCCTGGTCCACGCCGTCGTAGGGAATCTCGACCTGGTCAGGGTTAACGTTGGGGTCATTGTCATCGCAGTCATCCAGTGCGTCAAAGCCATCGCCATCCTGGTCCAAGATCATCGGAGACGTGTCCTGGGTGACCAAGTCGTCTTTGGTACAAGCAAAGGACAAAAGCAGGAGCAGATGCATGGGATCTCCGAATCGTTGGGCTTTCTTTACCCCAAGGATGAGCGCTCTGAGTCGGGACTGCAAGGTTTCTCAAGGTCTTTCCACCTATTGGATGCCGCTTTTCGGGCTCAGGGAAGTTCCGCTGACTTATGCACTGCTCAGGGATGGATGCCGAACATGCTCGGGTTCGGGATGTGGATCATGATCGCCAATAAGGCAGACTGGACCTGAGTCGTCAGGGAATCGCCGCCGGATCAGGTCCATGCCACTGGCGGTCGGGTGCAGGGGAAGGTGTGCAGAGACCCTTCATTAGGATGCGTTTTGAGCACCGATGGGGTCGACGAGATTCGCGGTTCGCGAGTGTGTGTGTGCTGTCTTGGCCCATTCTGAGATGGCCTTGCATAGGAGAAGCCTTTAGCGCCACAATGGGGTCAAGAACAGGCTGGCCCTTGCCACAAGCGGAACAACGAATTGGCCCTTTTAGGCTGTTGCAAGAGCTTGAGGCAGGCGCCGGGGTTTCTCTTTGGGCTGGACGCCGGGATGACGGCACTCAGCGCAAACCACGTCTTGCAACCTTGAGAATCATTGAGGACCTGGGCGACAAACAGGTCGTGGCCGACCTGCGGGCGGAGTACGATCTGCTGCGTTTGGTAGACGATCCGCGAGTGCCCAAGCCCCTTGGATTCTTTGCTGGCCAGGGGGCGCTGGCCCTGGCTCAAAGGCCCGGCATCTCTCTAAAGGTACTCCTGTTGGCCCTTAGGGACGAACTTCTCCCCATGTCGCCGGCCAGCGCTTTGGACTTGGCCCTGGAGATCGCTCACGCCGTGCGGGCCATGCACGCTATTCTGCTCGAAGGGGGGCAGCGCATCTCCCACGGTCACCTGACTTCAGAGCGCGTTTGGTTGACGCTGGACGGCGAGGTTCAGGTGCTCGGTTTTGGAGCGCGCCTCGAGACACCGGCCCCCTGCCTTCCACCAGAAGCCAGGGTCGGGGGCCCAGGTAGTGTTGCCGGGGACCAGTGGCAGCAGGCTGCCATGCTCTTTGAGATGGTCACCTTGGAGCCGCTGTTTCAGGAGGGCCATCGGCCGGATGTCTCGGAGCGCCTCAGCAAGCTGGACACAGCTTATCCCGCCTTGGCCCGTACCCTGCATCGGGCGCTGGCTCAGCGCCCAGAGGACCGCTACACGCTAGACCGAGAGTGGATTCGGGCTTTGCACGGTCTGCTGCGGGACGGGGGCGGGGTCAGCGAGCGCAGAGAGCTGGTCGCAAAGCTGCGCGCTGCGCGCGCAGCCCGTGCCCGTGCCCGTGCTACGTCGCCCAACCCTGCGGCGTCTGCCAAGCGGGACAGCACACTTGGCGTACAAGCGCGCGAGTGGGTCGAGAAAGCACGAATGGCTCCGGGTGTACGCCTGACCCCCTTAGCAGCAGAGCTGCCGGTGCCAGCCGACTTGGCCAAAGACTGGAAGGTGTTCGAGCCGCCTCTGGAAGATGAACTTCTCCCTTTGGATCCGGTTCAGCTGGCCGAAATGAAACCAGACTTGCGGGCCTCAACTGGGATCGAATCGGAGCCCATTCGCGCGCGCTCTCGAACGGAGCTGGCATCCATGGTAGCCCTGGCGAGCCTGACGGTGGCGGTCGTCTTGATGCTGATTCGGATGATGTTGTGATGGGTCTGCACTCCCACCCAGTGCACTGCCTTCCCGTGCGCACGCCCACCTTGCCGCCAGCCACACACACCAACTGCTACGTCTTGGGTCCTCCAGAGGCGCTGGTCGTCGTTGACCCGGCCTCTCCATGGAAAGAGGAGCAAGAAGCCCTCTGGGCACAGCTCCAAGGGATGGGCCGTATCGCAGCGATCCTGCTCACCCACCACCACCTCGATCACGTTGGCGGCGTCCAGGACTTGGTCGCCCGCGCCGGTGCCCCCGTCCTGGCACACCCCTTTACCGCGGAGCGGGTGGACTTTGCCGTGGACCGCTTGGTTCAGGAGGGCGACACGCTCGCTGACTGGACGCTCTTGCACACCCCAGGCCATGCCACCGGGCATCTGTGCCTCTGGCGCCCGGTATCCGGCGAGCTCATCGCGGGGGATATGGTCGCCGGGCAGGGCACCATCGTCTTGGAGCCTCCCGAAGGAGATCTGGCCGACTATCTGGTCAGCCTGGAGCGCTTGGCTGCGCTGGAGCCCGAAGTGGTGTACCCAGCCCATGGACCCAAGCTGCACGTCGAGGTCTTTGGTCGGTACATCGCTCACCGCCATGCCCGAAGCGCCCAGATTCATGCGGCGCTGAGCGCCAAGTCGCAGAGTGCGCTGGAGCTGGTGGCCCAGGTGTACGGGGACACCATCCCCAAGTTTGTGTACCCCTTAGCTGCGCGCCAGGTTCGTTGTCATTTGCATTGGCTAAAGGAACGTGGACAGGCCCAAGACACCCAGGCCGGGTGGACCGCATGAGCCAGAAAAAGCGCGGGAATGTGCGCGATGAAGTAGACGAGCTCCTGGCGGAGTCGGCGGCCAGAGTGGGCAAGCTGTTGGTGGATGGCGAGCGCCAGGCCTTTAGTCGCGGTGCCAAGCGTCTGTCAGAGGGGCTGTCTGCGGTGGCCGGTGAACTCTTTGATACCGCAGCCGATCAGTCGGCTCGAGTTAGACCTGGACGGCGGCGCGCGGTCCAGGAGCCGCGAGCGGCCAAGAAGGCGCAGGACGAAAGCTGAATGAACAGAGTCAGGGTCTTTCCCTCCTGAATCATCCCCGCTAAGGCGGGGGATTGGGCCAAGGCCATGCGCTTCCAGTGCAGGATGGGCCAAGCCGAGACCACAAAGGCGGGGACCAGGATCAGGAGCCAAGCCCAGTGGAGCTTGCGCTCCTGCAGTGCCGCGGCGAGCACAAACCAAGCCGGAATGGCAAAGACCACGTGGTGCTCGTAGGCGTAGACGGGAGTCAGCACCATGAGAACCATCAGGGCGGCTAAAGCGGCCCAGCGGTGAAGCCCTTTGGGAGTGCGCCACGTCAGAGCGATCAGGGCGAGCGTGAGCAGGCCGACCGTGGCCGAGGTGGCGGTCTTGGCTTGGGAACTCAGGGCGCCGTCGCCGGGCCAGACTTGTGCCCACAGGTTGGCGATGCTGTGGTTGCCAAAGAGCTCGATGGGCACGCTCAGGCCGCCGTACCCACCGTCAGAAAAATCAGGAAGAACTTGGGTGAAGAAGAAGAACTGCTGCTCAACGCCTAAAACAGGGAGGCTGAACAGAGAGAGCAGGAGAGCAGTGCCACAGGCCGCCAGTACCTCCTGCCAACGCCCTTGGACCAGCCACCAGAACACAAGTAGCCCGGGAGACAGCTTCAGCATCGCCGCCAGACCCACCAGGGCGCCTCCGGCCCAGGGCTTCCACGGCTTGGTGTTCTCCGACTCGCTGAGCACCAAGCCCCACAAGGTGATGGCGAGCACGGGCAGGTTGGCTTGGCCCATCAGGTGGTTGTTGGGGATGCTGGACGCCCATGCGAGCACCGCGGCGCCCATCAACCAGGTGCTTTCTTTGGGTACCATCCGCCACAGAGCGAGCCCCGCCAACAGACAGGCCATGGCGTCCACCCAGAACCAGAGCTTGTAGGCTCCATGCAGGTCCAAGCCCCGCGTCCACTGCATCGCGAGCAGGAAGGGGGGCGGGTAGAAGAAGGGGTGCACCGAGCGACGGGTTCCTTCGACGCGAGCCCGTTCGTTGAGCTCCTGCTTCTCGTAGGGATTCTCTCCCAACGAGGCCACCTGAACGCCGTAGTAGTAGCTGGCAAAGTCTCTGGCGTGACCTGCAGTTTGGACCCCTTTCCAAGTGTTCTGCAGAGCAACAGCGTGCAGCAACAAGCCGATGGCCAAGGCCAGGGCAGGGAGCCAGCGTCGCAGAGTTGGATTCATCCGGTGGGGCTAACCCAGTCGCCGTCTGAGGGGTCTGCCCTTAGGTGCCGTTGGGCGCGCAGCGCAGCCACCACGCCAGGCGCATGCGGTCGTCTTCGTGCACCCCGCCGTTCGGCGGCATGGAAGGGGGCTCCTGGGTGCTGGTCAGTAGGATCATGTCCTTCTGGGCCCAGACTTGTTCCAGGGTGTCGAAGGTCACTCCCTCGGGCGCGTTGTGCCGATCGGCGCTGGTGCTTGAGTGGCAGCCTTGACAGCTGCCTTTGATAAAGCCCTGGCCAAAGTTGGCCCAGCGGACAACCGGAGCATCGGTGCAGAAGCTGTCTTGTTCCATAGCGGTGTCGGAGTCCACCGGGGGGGCCGGTTCTACGCATGCGAGTAGGAGCCAGAGCATCAACTGACCATGCCGCTTGGTGTACCGAAAAAGCCGCTGACGTGGGTGGCGTTGCCGATTGGAGCACCCTCTTTAGGAACCGTCTCTGCCACGGCGTTTTGCATGTTGCTGCTCAACGTTCCGGCCAATGCTTGAGCCTGCTGCTCTTCGAGTCCGAGGGTTTCAGTCAGCTGTGCGATGAAATCCATGTGGGGTCCGTGTCGGGGGTGTGTTGCAAGAGGGTAGCGCCTGGGGGCTGCGTTGCCATGGCTTTGACATGACCCTGTTGTCACGGCACACGGTTTTCGACGGGATAAGGCCCGCCCTTGGAGGCACAGTGAGCGGAATATTCTTGGGTCAGGACGTCGACGATCAGTCTGCTTTCAAGCTGCGCACAAAGGACCTCCGCACGCACGGTGTGGTGCTGGGCATGACAGGGTCGGGCAAGACCGGCTTGTGCATGGTGCTTCTCGAGGAACTGGTGCGCGAAGGAATCCCAATTATCGCCATGGATCCCAAGGGTGACCTTGGAAATTTGGCGCTTCTCTTCCCCGAACTCAACGCGCAGAGCTTTGCGCCGTGGGCTGATGGCAAGGACCCACAGGAACTCTCGGAGCGCTGGACGGGCGGCTTGGCCGAGTGGGGACTGGGGGCGCCCGCCGTTGCCCAGCTCAAAGATCAGATGGCGCTGTCTCTCTTCACGCCAGGCAGTTCGGCTGGGCTGAGCGTCAATGTGTTGGGGGCGCTCAAGCGCCCAGATCCCCAGACGCTTGGCGATGCCGAGGCCAGACGTGCCTTGATTGCTGGCATCGTCGCTGGGCTCTTAGGACTGGTTGGTGTCCGCTCTGACCCGGTTCGGGATCCGGAGCATATCGTGCTCTCCAAGCTCATCGAAGGCGCTTGGCTCAAGGGCCAAGACGTCGACTTAGAGGGTCTGATTCTCCAGCTTGTGGACCCCCCTTTCTCCAAGGTGGGCGTGTTTCCGCTGGACTCCTTCTTCAAGCCCGATGCTCGCATGAAGCTTGCCATGGCTTTTAACGGAGTCATCGCCTCGCCCAGCTTCGCAACCTGGACCCAAGGCCGTGACCTGGACATGAACGAGCTGCTCAAGATGGGGGGGCCGACTCCGGTCAGCATCTTTGCGATGGCTCACCTCTCCGAGCCTGAACGCCAGTTTTTTACCAGCCTGCTCTTGGGACGCCTGCTGGCGTGGACTCGGACTCAGCCGGGTACCGAGCGCCTGCGCGCCGTGCTCTTCTTTGACGAGGCCGCCGGCTACCTGCCCCCGCATCCGGCCAATCCGCCGACCAAGGGTCCCATCCTGACAATGATGAAGCAGGCCCGTGCCATGGGCTTGGGAGTGGTCTTGGCCACCCAGAACCCAGTGGACTTGGACTACAAGGCTCTCTCCAACGCGGGGCTGTGGGCCGTGGGCCGCCTGCGCACCGAGCAAGACCGCAAGCGTGTCCTGGCCGGTGTGCCTGGAGAAGGCTTAGACGAGCGCGTCGCCGGGCTGGGTAAGCGGGAGTTCCTGGTGGCTCTGGCCAAGGGGGGACACAATGTGGTCGCCTCGCGCCACGCCATGTGTTTCCTAAGGGGTCCGCTGACCCTCAATGAGATTCGCACCCTGAGTGCCCAGTCGCCTCAGAGCGCCATGGATCAGGCCCCGAGCGCTGTGGCCTTGGGTGGTGCAGGGGGGGCAAACCCGGCCGCGGACGCCTCGGTGTCCAGCGCCGCGGCTCCTGCCGCCGCGCCAAGATCGGCTTCTCCCTTGGACGCTGGCTTGCTGCCAGCGCCACCCCCTGTTCAGATTCCGATGCGCTTCTTGGATCCCCGCGTGGCCTTCGCCGAGCGCATGGGCGGGGTCTTTGCCGACAAGGCCGAGGCCGCTCGGACCGATGGCAAGGTGCTCTTCAAGCCTGCGCTCTATGCGGAGATCGTGCTGCGCTTTGACGAGGACCGGGTGGGGTTTGTGTTGGACCAGCACGCGCACCGAATCTGGTTCCCCTTGCATGGAAGCCTGCCCAGCCAACACATTGGGCTGCCTCTGCAGCCCCAGGACACCTTGGACCAAGCCCCGGCAAACGGGGTCTTCACAGGGCTTCCGGAGTGGATGGACGAGGCAAAGGAGCTCAAGGCTCTGCAGAAGCGGGTGGTGGAGGACATCTACCGCCAGGAGACCTCGGGCATGTTCGTGTGCAAGCCGCTCAAGCTCTACGGCAAGGCGGGGGAGAGTCGGGCGGACTTTGAGCTGCGCTGCGAGTCCGCCATCGATGAGCTCGCCGATGCCAAGGTGGCCAAGCTGCGGGACAGATATGAGAAGAAGGCCGACCGGCTCCAGGCTCAGATCGCCAAGAAAGAGGACAGCATCGAGCGTCTTCAGGCCGACTTAAAGGCTCGGCAAGCTGCCGAGGTCATCAACGTGGGCGAGATGGTTCTGAGCATGTTCACCGGTCGGCGCCGCAGCGTCTCGGGTGCCGTGAGTCGGCGCACCACGTCGATGCGGGCCAAGACCCGGGTGACCGAGGCCTCCTCTGCCTTGGAGCGGTTGATGGCAGACGTGGAGGACTTGGCTGCGGAACTGGAAGAGAAGATCGCCGCCATCGAGGATGGGGAGCGCAAGCACATGGACGCCATTGAGCTTCGGCAGGTCCGGTTGGAGAAGACCGACATCCAGGTGCGGCAGTTTGGAGTTCTCTGGGTGCCGGCCAGCCGACGGATTTAGGCGGTCGGCATCCCCGTTTGAATAGGGGACGACCCCGCGGTGGGAGTCATTTCGTACACCCGGTAGACGCGTGATCGACAGATCTGCGTCTGGCGTTGAGCGCGAACCTCATGCCAGACGAAGTTCAGCAGATGGTTGGGGTGATGGCGTGGTGCAGCAAGGGCACCATGTAGTCGGTGGAGATTGGGTCTTCTGACATGGATGATCCACGGGAAATATGGATTGAACGGTCGTTTGGTCTTGAGGTTCCACCGGATTTAGGATGTGCGCATGCGGTGTCGCTCACCCTTCATCATTCGGGGCTCGGGCTTTGGCTTTCTGCCACGACGCCCCAGGCAATCGTTGCGGCCGACCAAGCCGTCATCGCGTTGCTGCTCTGTGTAGGCCTGCAAAGAAGAGAAGGTGGTCTCGACCGGCAGGCCAATTGCGAACGGCAAGCTCGACGGTGCGGATCCATGGAAGGGCGTTTCTGTGTGTGTCATAGCCCGGGTGGCTGGCCCCTTCGGTCGATGGGTGGCTGCGGGAGCGGACACTGCAGTCTCGTTCTCCGGGTACTTCGTCCCGACCCGCGGCCCAAGTCGGCCAGGGTCAGGGGACGTCTAAGCGCGAGAAGCGCAGGATAGACCCGGCGATTACCACCACAAAGAGAATGGCCAGTGCGCCCATGGGCTCCATGGGCCAGTCCAGCTCCTCGTAGCCCTCCCAGCTCTCCCACAAGGCCGCGCTGGGCATCCACGGGGTGACTTGTGCGGGCCAGCCCAATGACAGCAGCGCGTCGGCGCCTTTGAGCCCTGCGGAGAGCATCAGCTCGCCGATCAAACCCAGGATGGTGCCCACCACCACACCCGCTACAGAGGGGGCGAAGGTCGAGACCAGCATGCCGACGCCCAGCAGGGCACCGTCGCGCAGCCAGCAGACGCCGTAGCCCTTGGTCACGCCGATGATCTCGGCCTCGTGGCCCAGGAATATCCAGCCGCCAGCCAGTGCGAAGAGGTAGGAGACCAGCAGGCAGGCGCCGGCGTAGATCCACAGAGCGCTGAACTTGGCCATCAAGACGCTGGCCCGGGAGACCGGCCGTAGGAGCAAGGAGCGCAGAGTGCGCTCAGACCATTCCCCGGCGAAGAGCTGGGCGGTGATGAGCAGCAAGACCATCGGCATGATCAGGATGTTGCGGCCGGTCAAGGTCCAGTCGAGCACCGTAAAGGCTTGGTCCGGAATCATGGACTGCATCATGGCTGCGTTCATGTCCGGCGCCGCGTTGGGGTCGACGGCTTCCGGCTGCATCCAGACCAGCATGCAGGTGACCAAGAGGGGAATCAGCGCGGACAGGAACAAGCCGGCCCAGCCGCTGACGCGCGTGATGATCTTGAGCAGCTCAGCGCCGACCATGCGGTGAAAGTATGCAGGCATTAGCTGATCTCCTGGCTCTTGGTCAGGTCCAAGAACACGTCTTCCAGGTCGCGTCCTGCGCCCAGGTAGCTCACGGGGATGTCCTGCAGCACCAGGGCCTTGTTTAAGGCGGCGCCGTCCAGGCCGTCCAAGGTCACGATCAGACCGTGGTCACCCTCGCCGGTGACGCTTGCGCCGGGCAGTGCCAGAATCGCTGCGCGCAGGGCGCTCACATCGGGGCTGCCCACTTCGATCTGCAGACCGCCGGATGCGTTGAGCAAATCCCCCACGTCGCCTTCTGCGATCAAGCGGCCGTCCTGAATGATGCCCACTCGGGTGGCCACCGCTTCGACCTCCTTCAAGATGTGGGAGGAGATGAAGATGGTCAGACCATCTTCGTTGGCCAGGCTCAGGATCAGGTCGCGCATGGCCTTCATGCCTTGGGGATCCAGGCCATTGGTGGGCTCGTCCAGCATCAGCAGCTTGGGGTCGGCCATCAGCGCGCGGGCGATGCCCAAGCGTTGTTTCATGCCCATGGAGTAGCCGGCAACCTTGTCCTGGCCGCGCTTGGCCAGACCGACACGCTCCAGCGCGGGTGCGACTCGGCTGTTGGGAACCCCGGCGTAGGCGGCCGCGATCTTCAGGTTTTGCTCCCCGTTGAGCCACTCGTAGAAGCGGGGGGTCTCCACAAGCGCCCCCACGTGACGGCGACGGTTGACCGGGTGAGTCTCCCCAAAGATGGCCACTTCGCCTGAATCGGAGCGAATCAGGCCCAGGATGCAGCGCATCGCTGTGGTCTTGCCGGCGCCATTGGGGCCCAGAAAGCCATAGACCGAGCCTTGGGTGACGCTCAGATCTAAGTTGTCCACGGCAAATCGATTGCCGTAGCTGCGCCGAAGGTTGCGCACCTGAAGGGCTGGGATGTCGGAGGCTACGGTGTGCGCCTCGGCTTTTTGGGCCAGGTCCATCTTTTGGGGCTCCGGGGAAGGTTGGCCGGTCTCTATCCGAGTTTGAGGACTCGGGCAGGCGCTAGCGTGCAAGACCGTGGGCTCGGAGAGGCTACGATACAGACCGCTGGAGTTGTTTCATGTCCTGGGCCCGTTTGGTCCATTTTCTGCGCGTCGAGCGGTCCGAGGCTCGTTGGCTGGACCTATTGGTGGCCCTGGTGGCGTGCCTTGTGCTGGGGTGGTTGGCCGCCAGCGTGCCGCACGCGCGTTTTGTGGATTTTGTGTCTTTCTCTCAGCGTGCCGAGGGGTTGCGCAGTGGAGAGTTCTGGATGCACCCCTTGTATCCGGTGGGCTATCCCTTGCTTTTGTCCGGGCTCAAGGAAGTTTTTGGGGACGTTCTGGTGGCCGGACGGGTGCTCTCCGTGGCTGCTGGGGTTGGCCTAAGTGTGGCTCTGTCCCGCTGGATCAGTCCCTGGCTGGCCCTGGTCGTCTTGGTGCAGGTGCCAGTGCTGACCTATGGCGCCACCGAGGGCACCGATCTGCTGGCGGCTGCCTTGGCGATCTCCGCAGTCTTGGCGGGGGTTTCTAAGCGCTCCTGGCTTGCTGGGGCTCTACTCGGCGGCGCTTGCCTGTGTCGCTACACCGGGATCGCGGCAGCACCAGTGGTGCTCTGGTTGGCCGGCTGGAGGGGGTTGGCCAGCTTTGCACTGGTCACGTCACCGCACTGGGTCGGCGCGGTGGTCTTGGACGTGTCGCCATGGCCGGATCAGGGCCTGAACATGCAGATTGGTCGGGGGCCGGGCGGCGGGCCGCAACCGGGCCGGGTGGAGCGCTTTTTTGTAGGGTTGTGGCAGGTGAGCCATCACCTAAAGACTTGGCCTGCATTGATGGGTCTGGTGGGACTTGTGGTCGGGGCGTGGCGCAGGGATTTACGTGCGGTTTGGCTGCTGGTTTATGGGCTGCTGCACTGCGCTGGCTTGGCCCTGGCATTTGCGAATCCGCGCCTGGCCCTGCCGGTTCTGTTGGTGATGGGGTGTGGGTGGTACTGGCTGCTGCCGCGGCGCTGGCTGGTGTTGGCCGTGCCAGTGCTGCTGTGGTGGGGGTGGCCTAAGGCAAGAAACGTTCCGGGAGATGCCGTGTTGGTGGCCGAGGTTCAGCAGGCGGCCCAGGGTTTGGAGGGGCCATACGCCAGCTCCACCGCTTGGTTTTACAGCGAGCAGGGTGGCTGGCTGCGGTCGCCCTGGATGATCTGGGAGGCCGCAGAGCCCGGATTGATGACCCCAGAAAAGCTGCACGCATGGTGCAAGCAGGTGGGGATTCGCATGGTCGTTCTGGACCGGGCGCGCACGCGACGCGCGCCAGGGATTCAGGGGTTGGCGATGGGGCGCAAGACCCCCGGGTTTGAGCTGGTTGCCAAGGGGAAGGGGTGGGTGCTGTTGCGTGTGGAGTAGGGGAGTGGTCCGATCAGCGGTGAGGATCAGCGGTGAGGATCAGAGCGCTGCTTGTTCCCTCGAAACACACGGTCCGCCTCCTCCCACCCCGCCGCCAGCTCTGGCCGACTCAACCCATTCAGCTTCGGAAAGTCCCACACCGGCACATCCAAAAGCCGGCGCAGATCCTCCAAGTTGCTGGCCTGTGAAGCGTCCTGGCCGCCCAGGTTGTTCAGCACGACCCCGGCCACCTCCAGCCCACAGGCCTGTACCGCATCTACTGTCAGCAGTGTGTGGTTGAGAACCCCCAGGCGATTCGCGGACACCACCAGCAAAGGAAAGCCGAGCGCCGCCGCCAGCTCCGGTACGCCAAATTCCCAGGAGATCGGCACCCGCCATCCCCCCACGCCTTCCACCAGCATGCGCGGGTCGGACCGCGCCTCGATCCAGTCCAGAATCAACTGCAAGCTCACCGGATCCCCATTCCGCTCGGCCGCCCGATGCGGGCTCACCGGATCTACCCAAGTGCGCGCACACGCCGCCACGCCACCGCAGGCCACCGCCAGGAGCGCAGCGTCTTCGGACACGGTTCCCGGAGCGACCCCGCTGGCGATGGGCTTGAGTGCCACAGCCCCGGTCGCCGCTGCGATGGAGGCTGTAACAACGGTCTTGCCGACCTCGGTGTCGGTACCGGTCACGAAAAGCTTGGGAGGGAGCATGCCCACCGCTATCCGCCACGCCCGCGCCAGTCATCAGCGTTAGTCATCCCCATGGCCCACGTTCTCATCATCGGTGCCGGCATCTCCGGGCTCTCCGTCGCCGAGTTTTTGCGGGAGCACCACCAGGTCACCGTCCTGGAGGCTGGGCCCGAGCCGGGCGGGAAGGTGCGCAGCGAGCACGTGGACGGCTTTACTTTCGACAGGGCTGCGAACGGGTGGTTGGACAACGAGCCGGCCATGCAGCGCCTCCTGGAGCGCCTAAACCTGGGCCAGCAGCTCATCCAGGGCCCTGTTGGAGATCCCCGCTACGTCGTGCACCAGGGCCAGATGGTGGCCTTGCCGTCCAAACCCCAGGGACTTGTCGGCAGCCCACTGCTGTCCATCGGCGCCAAGCTACGGCTGATCTGGGAGCTCTTCGCGCCCGGCTTTGACGGCGAGGAGAGCATCGGCCAGTTCATGCGCCGCCGCATCGGTCCCCAGCCCACCGAGCGCTTGGTTCAACCGTTTGTCACAGGCATCTACGCCGGCGACGTGGACCACCTCTCCATGCAGGCCTGCTTCCCGGTGCTCAAGGAGCTCGAATCCAAGCACGGCTCGCTTTGGCGTGCAGTCCGCAAGCAGGGGCGTCCCATTCCTGGACGGCTCACGTCCCTAAGAGGAGGATCCGGCGAGTTGGGGCAGGCCCTCGCTGCTCGGAACACGGTTTTATTCAACCATCGGGCCATAGAGATCTCCCACAACCAAGGCCAGTGGACCGTCGTCTCCGACCAAGGCACCCACCATGCCGATGCGCTGGTTCTCGCAGGCCCGGGACACGCCATGGCCCAACTCCAGGGCTTGGATCCCACCCTGGCAGGCACCATGGGTGCGATCCCGTATGCGCCCGTGGCTGTGGTCTGCCAGGGACTCCCCAAGGACGGCTGGGCCCCACCCAAGGGTTTTGGTGTGCTCGTCCCCAAGGCCGAGAAGCTGGGAATCTTGGGCACCCTGTTCTCCAGCAGCATTTTCCCGTCGCGCGCACCGGCCGATGGCATCATCCTGCGCACCCTCGTGGGCGGCGCGCTCTTTCCGCGTCAAGCTGCTTTAGAGTCCGATGCTCTGCTGGAGATCGTGCGTCGGGACAACGCCAAGCTCTTGGGCCCCCTGCCCAAGCCCCGGGTCACGCGCGTCTACAAGCACGCCCGCGCCATTCCTCAATACACCCTGGGACACACCGGTCGCGTCGCTGCGGTGCGGGAGGCGAGCCAAGCGCACCCGGGCCTTTTTGTCACTGGAAACCACCTGGATGGGGTCGCGGTAAAGTCCTGTGCGAGCGCTGGGGAGAAGCTCGCAGGCGCAGTGATCGACTACCTTCAGGGCCAACACTTATGTGACAGCCCTTTCGCATCCCGCACGCCGCTGACAGACTGAGCCAACAAACCACCTCTCGTTGACGCAGCGACTCGTCCCTTTGGGACAGGGGGCGGTCGTCCCTGCACCGGAGCCTCCATGCTTGTCGTTCTCTCTCTGTTGGCCTGCACCAATCCGGTCGAAGAGACCCCCGATGATACCGGGACGGAAGTCGTGGTCCCCACCTGTGACGATGGGCTGCTACAGAACGCGTGGGTGACCCCAGAGGCGGATCCGGTCTCCGAGCGCCGGGCCACGGCCGCAGACGCAACGATTTCCCTGGCCAATGGCGAGACCGTACAATTGAGCGCGGGCTGGCAGGGCTGCGAGACCTGGATCTTCATCCCGCACAAGCCCAAGAACTTCTCTGGGGTCTACCTCTGGGAAGACGGTCTGGCCGATCTGGTTGACCTAAGCCCAGCAAACACCCGCTACGTCTTCTTCGTGGACGGTCTGTACTTGGACTCCGCCACGGAGATCTTCGACGCGCAGCAGGCGCGGGTGGACAGCTACCTGGCCACGCTCTCGGAGGAGGACGCCGCGATCTGGAAGGACCGCTTGTTGGTGGTCTCGGGCAGCACCAAGGAGGGCTGGGGTGGCTGGCTCCCCCGCGCGC
This sequence comes from uncultured bacterium, assembly GCA_905480105.1. Taxonomy (GTDB): domain Bacteria; phylum Myxococcota_A; class UBA796; order UBA796; family CAJQPC01; genus CAJQPC01. Next base: position 48,532 of record CAJQPC010000039.1, read on the forward strand.
TCTCGGCGGATCCCTTTGAGAACGGGATGGTCATCGACCGCTCCCAGAAGCTGAGAGGGATTGGGGGCTATGCCGATGTGGAGTATTACGACGCCGATGTGCGCTGGTACGACAGCCGCCTGCGTCGTGTGGCCCATGAAGCGGACTACTTGAACTGGGAAGAGCAGCAGCGCCAGGAGATCTTGGTGCACGAAGCCGACTCGGTTCGCGTGCCTTTCTGGGGTGGCGAGGTCCTCTCCCAGTACGAGGACATCACCGTCACCATGCCCGATGATCTGTCCACTTTCGATACCCTGGAGATCGAAGTGCTGATGGAGTGCCCCGACCGCGGTGAAATGGAGCAGGGCAACTGCGGCGCCTGGGACTACCTGGGTCACATGTGGGTGCTGGGCCCTGACGGTGAGACCTGGATGGAGATGGCCCGCTACATCACCACCTACCACCGCGAGTCCCACTGGTTCGTGGACGCCACCCACGCCATGCCTTGGCTACAAGCCGGTCAGGAACACACCTTCCGCTACGAGTGGGCTCCTTCCTGGAATGTGCAGCCTACCGGCGTGACCGCGTCCCTTCGCTTCTCGAATCAGGGCAAGGGCTACCGGCCTGTGGCGACCACCGACCTGCACACCGGTGGCAGCTTTAATGCTTCCTACAACGACGGCCGTGAGGCAATCGAGGTCGAGATCTCGGCCGACGCCAAGAAGGTGGAGTTTATGAGCCTGGTCACAGGTCACGGCGGCGCCACCAACAACTGCGCGGAGTTCTGTGACCACCGGCACGCCTGGGATGTGGACGGTACAGTCACTGTGCAGGACTTCCCGGAAGTGGGCGACTCTGAGGGGTGCTCAGCCCGTTCTGGGGAGGGCGTTGTTGCCAACCAGCCTGGAACGTGGTGGTTCGGACGCGGCGGCTGGTGTCCCGGTGAGAAGGTTCACCCCTTCGTCATCGATGCGACCGATGCAGCTGCCGACGGCAAGGTCAGCGTGGGCTACAGCGCGAACTACGCGGCTGCAATCAGCATTCCCAATGACAGTGGGAACATTGAGCTGCGGAGCTGGTTGGTTGTTTACGAGTAGGTGGGTGGGGCGAGCGCTGCAAGAACAGGCCGAGCTGCTCGTCGTGGTAGCTGATCTCACCGTGACAAATCGCTTCGGCCCACTGGTGGGTTGTGTCGGTGATTTACCAGTTTACATCTGATGTCTTAGCCTGTGCTTAGCTGTCTAAGGCCTGGCCCAGGGAGCCGCGGAAGGGCTCGGGAAAGTAGGGGTCGATGAACTTGCGGGGCGCGATGTTTGCAGGTCGAGTCACGCTGTGAATCCGGAAGGTCCTTTGGACACCTTCGAGGAGGATGACCCTGGCCACGACCGAGATGAGCGTCGTCAAACCTGGGTGACCACAGACCTTTCATGGCTGCCTGAATCGCGAGACTGGGTCGGAATGAAGCGCATCGTCTGCGTCGAGGCGTACCGAAAGCCGTTGGACAAGCCGGCTTGGACCCACCGCAGATTCTACCGGAGCAGCCTCGACATCCCGACGGCTGAGCAGGTCGCCCGAGCCGTCCGTGCACACTTGGGCCCCGCTGAATTTGGCAAAGGTTGTGGTAGAACCATGCGGATAGCTGAACTGAACGCTGATTTTATGCAGCAAGGAGTTGGATGATGCGTGCGCTTCACTCGGTCGTGGGTCTGTGTTGTGTGTTCACTTTGGCGTGCGGCGGCGCCTCGGAGTCCATCGAGCTGGCAGAGGAGCTCAGCGAGCTGAGCGCGGTCATGGATCCGTCGGGTACCCAGGGGTGTCTGGCTGATTGCATGAAGCTCAGCACCGAGGCGATGGAGCTCGCGGAGGCGGGCAAGACCACGGCGTCCATGCAGAAGAGTCAGGAGTCGATGGCCTGCAGCTCTCGCTGTGAAGAGGGCGGCGGACGAGCGGCGGCCGCCGCGGACGGGGTGGGAGACAACATCACCGGCTGTCTGGCTGAGTGCATGACCTACAGCACGAAGGCGATGGCGCTCGCCGAAGCCGGAGACCTCTCGGGTTCGATGAAGATGAATGAGGAGGCCATGGCTTGTCAGTCAAGATGTGAGTGACGGTCTGTGCCAGACACCACTCATCTGAACGCGCCCATCCACGTCCCCATCGAGCGGGTCTTCGATCTGGCACGCAGCACCGACGCCCATCTGGATTCCGCGGCGGCCACGCAGGAGCGCGCGGTCGGTGGGCGGACGTCTGGAATGTGCAGCCGACCGGCGTGACCGCGTTCCTTCGCTTCTTGAATCAGGGCAAGGGCTACCGGCCTGTTGCGACCACCGACATGCACACCGGTGGCAGCTTTAATGCTTCCTACAACGACGGCCGTGAGGCGATCGAGGTCGAGATCTCGGCCGCCACCAACAACTGCGTGGAGTTCTGTGACCACCGGCACGCCTGGGATGTGGACGGTACAGTCACCGTGCAGGACTTCCCGGAAGTGGGCGACTCTGAGGGGTGCTCAGCCCGTGCTGGGGAGGGCGTTGTTGCCAACTTGGTTGGAGGATCTCCAACCAGCCGCCGCTCAATGCTCGAAGTAGCCCAAGGCCTCGAGCTGTTCGGCGAGCTCGCCGTCGATGGCGATGTCCTCTGAACCCAGGTCCTTCTCGGTGGCCTGTCCAAAGCCCACGCCGCCCTTGTCCGGGCTGGCCAGGCTCTCGCCCATGTAGACCTCGCAGGCACGACGGGCGATCCAAGCGGTCTCGTCCAGATCCTCGGTCTCGCCAGGGTCACTGGCGAGGTTGTAGAGCTCGACCCAATCGCCGGTGCTGACCATCATCTTCCAGTCCCCGACCCGAACGGCGCGCTTGCCACTCAGAAAGTCGCTGACCGCGTATCCGGGGCGCTGTGTTGGCTGGTTGGCCACGGTAGGCATGAGGGTGCGTCCGTCCATGCCGGTGTGCTCGATGTTGAGCAGGTCCAGGATGGTGGGGGACAGGTCCACTTGCTCGACCACATCGGTGACCACGCCGGCTTGCAGGCGCTTGGGGTCGCGGATGATGAGAGGGGCGCGAATCAGCTCCTCGTACAAGCTGTGGCCGTGGCCATAGCGGCCGTGCTCGCCCACTTCTTCGCCGTGGTCGTTGGTGATGATGACCACGGCGTCGTCCAGCCAGCCTGAAGTGCTCAAGCGCTCCAAGAACAGGCCGAGTTGCTCGTCGTGGTAGCTGATTTCAGCGTGATAAAGCGCCTCGATCCACTGGTGGTCCGTCTCGGTAATTTTCTTCTTTCCCTTTGAGATATCAGCCTGGGCGTAGCCGTCCAAAATCTGACCCAGAGACCCACGGTAGGGCTCGGGAAAGTAGGGGTCGATGAACTTGCGGGGCACGATGTACGGGACGTGGGGATCGATGGTCTGGATGTAGATGAAGGACTTCTCAGACGGGTTCTTCTCGATGTAGTTGCCGGCCACCGTGAAGACGTTCTCCGCGCCCGTGTTGCGGGACTCGCGGATGAAGTTGGTGAAGTGGTCCCAGCCCTGGTTGAACCCAAAGCTCTTGGAGACAAAGCCGTTGGCGATGAATGCTGCGGTCTGAAAGCCGTCGTCTTGCAAGATCTCCGGCAGCAGCTCGACTTCTTTCTTGAGCTTGGAGCTCTCTTTCTTGGCCTGGTGGGTCACCGGGCGCAGGCCGCTCAGGTTGGTGGCCACGCTGGGCTTGGTCCAGTTCTCGTTGTCGTAGGCATTCAGGAAGACCACGCCTTCCGCCGCCAGCTTGTCCACCACCGGGGTATTCACGCCATTGTCGGGGTCCCAGGCGGCAAAGACATCGGCGCGCACCGTGTCGATCAAGATGACCAGTACCTTGGTGGGGGCGCTCTCGTCGATGACCTGGGCAAAGGGCTTCACGGTATCCACGCGCAGCTGGGGCTTGCCCCAATCTACGGGTCCGTCCTGGCTGGTCAGGGAGAGCTTCACCATCTTGCCGGAGACTGGGGATAGGTCTACAACGACCTCGCCGGCGGGGGCTGTGTGACGCGCCAGCTCTTGGGAAGCTTGGCCGTCGACCTGGGCCGAGATCACTGCAGTGCCGGATCCACTTCCATCAAAAACCAGGGTAGACCCTTCGGGAACCTCCAGGTAGAAGTCCCAGCTTCGGGGGGTGGGAGCAGGGAGAACCTTGGCCAACTCTTTGCGCGCGACGGGAACCGGATCTGCGTTCACTCCTTCGAGTGGAAGCGCGCCCGAGGCCAACCAGATCCAGTCGACCTGTGCGCGTGGACCCTTGGGATTGCTGCGCTTAAAGTCCAGCTGGAGGCGGTGTCTGCCGGCCGAGAGATCTTGTACAGGCAGGCGCACGCTGCCCCAACCTTCGGGGACGGGCACATCACCGAGCGACTTGCCGTTGGCCCGCACGGTCAGGACCTGGTCGGCCACCGGTGAGCGCAGCTGCACCACGATCTCGGTGGGTACCTGGCTCTCTTGCACCCAGACATCCACCCATTGGCGCTTTGCGGGTGCGTTGGCATAGCTCAGAGGGCCCTCGCTTCCAAGCTCTCCCCAGCCGTTGTCCCAGCCGCCGCGGGTGTACTTGTGCTGGTCGGGTGCGCCCATGTCGATGAGCAGTCCGGAGACATCGAGCTCGGCCCGCCAGGATTCCTGGATCAGGTCACGCCAGAGCGCCGTGGTCTCCCGATGGGTGGGTGGGGGCGGCGGCGGCGGCTCCGCGGGGGGCGGAGGGGTGGAACCGTTGCAAGCGAGTAGGGCAATAGTCAGCAGCATGGGTGCTTTCTTAGCGCACTCGTTCTCAAATGGGGAGAGACAATCTGTTGCGATGTCAATGGTTCGCGCTTTTTGTAAGCGCCACGGCCTTGGCCAGGTTGTTTCGTGGGGCCTGCCGGCTCTCGCTGTTCGGCTGGGCGCCGTGGATGGCGGCTGTCGAGATGACTGCAAGATTCTGAGCCCAGGGGCACCCTGATGCACGTCAAAAGCGGCAAACAGGTCTTGGGCCACCGTCCAATAAGCCAGCCTCGATAGGCTGTTTGGCTGTGTCGTAGCGGAGATGTAGGGTCACGAATTGACCGAGTGCGTCCAGGGTTCAGTGAGAGGTTAGGAGGCTCCTATGGCGCCAGTCACCATCACCTACAGCCTCTCCCAAGAGGAATACCTGCGCGCCAGCACCCAGCTCTGGGATCACCGCGTCGTAGGGGACTACGTCAACTGGGTCATGGTTGTTCTGGTGGCTGCCTTGGGCGGTTTTCTGGTCTTTCAGGGCGCCATTCTGGGCTGGGGCGCGCTGGGCGTCGCTGGGTCGGTGGCCGGCCTGACCCTCTCTCGGCGCTTTTTTTGGCGCAGCGCCTACAAGCTGGCCCACAAGTATGAAAAGCCCATCATGGTGCGCTTCGACGACCAGGAGATCCAGACCACCACCTGGCTCAAGAGCGGTACCGTGCCTTACGAGAGCTACAAGACCTACTTGATGAGTGAGGAGTTCTTGCTGCTACTGATCGACAGCAAGCGCTTTTCGATCCTGCCAACGTCAGCCTTTGCAGATGGGGATCTGGACCGCATCCAAGGCCACCTTGAGAAGCATCTAAAGCCGGAGCACAAGCGCTGGTTCTGACCCTACATCGACGCCAAATCTCCACGGTGGCTGCTGTCGATCAAGGTCCCGTCACAGCCCCAAGTGGTCCAGGTTCCCACGGCCTGTCCATCTCGGTACTGACCTTGGCTGGAGGGCGTGCCGCCCTGACACCATGCGCTCCACGCACCTTCAGGCTGACCGCCACTGTAAGCGCCCATGCGTCGGATGCTCCCGTCGGCGTAGCGGGAGATTGTAGGCCCATGACGGGTTCCAGAAGCGGTCTGGCACACCTCCAAGCTCCCAGTGTTCAGCTCGGTGCGCACGGCGTGAGTGAACTCCGGGCAGTCCAGCTCGCCCAGGTCAGCGGCGATGGGTCCCTGGGCCCAGATCAACTCGCCTTGCGCCCACTTTTCATGAGAGATGCTGCCGCTGCGGTCGGTCCAGATCCACTCACCGTCACGCTCGCCATGGGCCCAAGAGCCTGCGTGGGCCAAGGTGCCATCCTCCCGCCACTTCAGCTCGGAGCCATGGCGCGAACCGTTTGCAAAGTGCACCTGCTCCTGAGGACTGCCGTCGGCGCGGAACCAGGTGGCCCTCCCGTGTCGGTGGCCGCCCTCAAAGCGCAGGCTGGAGCGCAGTGTGCCCCGCGTGTTGAATTCCCAGCGGGCAGCCAGTTCACCGGGGGCGGCGTACTCTTCTTCCCACTCAGTGACCCCGTCGGAGGCGAGCGCACGCCAAGCACCAGCCTTCTCTCCTCGCTCGTAGTGGCCCTCGAGCGCGAGTTCGCCGGAGGGTTGAAAGCTGCGCCAAGGACCGTGCAAGGTGCCATCGGCCAGAACGCAGGTCTCAACATCCCGACTGGGCGAGAAGAAACGGCTCTGCTCGGGGCAGCGAAGGTTGACCAGGTCAGGGCTATCAACGGCGGTGATGGGGGCCGGAAGCTGGGGACCGGAGCATGCGGAGAGAAGTGCGAGGAGTGAGAGCATCTTGGCGTCCTGTTCTGATGACAGGGATGATTGCCAGATGCGTGCCAGCTTGATCTCGTTTGCAACAATACTTTAGTTTCGGGTGTTTACCTGTTTCAGTGGCTCGGTGTGCACGAGGCCGTTTCTCTATTGAAGTAGAATTAATCTACAAATCAGAGCTTGGCCCAGTCCCACTCGCGCACCGCGTCGACCATGGCGTGTACGCCGTCGATCGGGGTGGTGGGTCCGACACCGTGACCCAGGTTGAAGATGTGTCCGGTGGGGCCGGCCTGTTGGATGATCTTGCGCACCTTGGCGCGGATCAGCTCGGGGGGGCCTTGCAGCGCGCCGGGGTCCAGGTTGCCCATCACGGGGGTGTCGCCCAGGATGTGTCGGGCCCGCAGCATGTCGGTGCGCCAGTCGATCGCGAAGGCATCCGCGCCGGTCTCCTTGAGCCAGGGCAGGAAAGGGCTGGAGTCCTTGGTGAAGTACAGGCGGGGTGCCCCGGTGACACCGGCCAATGCCCTGCGTGCGGCGGGCAGGGCAAAGCGCCGAAAGGCGGTGGGGTCTAATGCGCCGGCCCAGGTGTCGAAGAGCTGCACAGCGGCACAGCCCGCGTCGATCTGTGCCTGGAGGTAGAGGGCGCAGATGTCTGCGAGGCGGTTCAGCAAGTCCTGGAATGCGACCGGGTGCTGCCACATGAATCGCTTGACTTGGAGAAAGTCCCTGGAGCCTGCCCCTTCGATCATGTACGCGGCCAGGGTGAAGGGGGCACCAGCAAAGCCGAACAGGGGCACGTCGATCTGCTCGGTCAGGATCTGGATGGTGTCCAAGACGTGGGGCATGTCTTGGGCGACGGTGGGCATTTTTAGGCGCTTTAGGTCGGCCGGGTCACGGATGGGGTCGTGGAAGACTGGGCCTTTGCCCTTGATGAACTCCAGGTCCATGCCCATTGCCGCGGGGGGCACCAGAATGTCGTTGAACACGATGCTGGCGTCGAGCTTGAAGCGCCGAAGCGGCTGCAAGGTGACTTCTGCTGCATCTTTGGGGGAGCGGCAGAGCGCCAAAAATCCAGGCAATGAGTTCCGCACCGTGTGGTACTCGGGCAGGTACCGGCCCGCCTGGCGCATGTACCAGACGGGGGGACGGGAGATGGGCTCGGAGCGGAGGGCGCGTAGCAGCAGATCGTTCATGGTGTCCTTGGGCGTCGCCTATATCCCGTGAGGTGCGCCGAAGGTGCAGTCTCAGGGAGTTGGGAGAGCGCTCGGGGGTTCACGGGCCCCCTTCGAATCAAAGGTTCTGTTTAAAGCTTGCGGGATAATGCCGAAGCCTTGGGCTCGTGGATCGAGTGTGGAACTGGATCTTCGAGTGTGGAGGAGATTGAGTACAAGAAGTTGACCCCCTGTGCTCGCATGTGCGGCGAAGTGATGGCATCGTTAGTGCCTATCCGAACCGACCCCGAGGAAAATCATGCGGAAGTCTTTGCTCTCGACCTCTACCCTTATTCTTGGCCTTGCTGTGCTTTCGGGCTGTGACAGCGATGGGGACGGACTGTCCAACGAGGAGGAAGCGGCGCTGGGGACGAACCCAGACGAAGTGGACACCGATGGGGATGGCCTCCGCGATCTGAAAGAGACCACCTTGGGCACCGACCCGTTGGTTGCAGATTCGGACGGCGACGGCCTGCTGGATGGGGAAGAGGTCAAGGAGTACGGCACCGACCCTCTCCTGGCGGACATGGACCGGGACGGCTTCTCGGATGGAGAAGAGATCGCGGCAGGTAGTGATCCCGCTGTCGAGTTCTCGTGGCCCTTTGGCACGGGTGTGTGGCCAGACTTTAGCTGGAAGGCTGAAGGTGTCTCGGGCACCGGATGGGACAGCGGTGACGTGATTGAAAACCTCACGCTGGCCGATTCCTACGGCAACTCCTTCGATCTCTATCAGTTCTATGGCTACTCGGTCCTGATCGACTTCTCTGCTGGATGGTGCGGCCCGTGCCAAGACGTGGCCGAAGGTGCGCAGGAGATGTGGGTCGAGGAGCGGGAGGACGGCTTCTTGATCGTCCACATCATGAGCGGCGACTGGAACAGTAGCAACGTGGACGTTGGCTTTCTCAGCGAGTGGGAGGCAGAGTACGACTTAGAGTTCCCAGTCACGATGGAAGATGGCACCAATGCCTACGGCGAATTGGCAGCGAACTTCAACCAGGGCGGGTACATCCCTTTCATGGTTCTGATTGGCCCGGACTTCGTCATTGACTCCGGGTACGTCGGCGGGGGCCAAGAAGAAGCGGCCCTGGAGCGTGCCAAGGTGCTGATGGGCCAGTAGATTCTGGCACTTGAAACAATGAGAACGCCCGGTGGTCGATTGACTCCGGGCGTTTTTGCCTCTGGGTTGAGAAGGATCGAGCCGGAGTGTTGGCCGGTTGCAAGGCTAAACTCCGAAGGAGTCTGCGCGGGTGTAGCGCCATTCTTACGATCATAATGATCTGATGGCGTCTATACTAGCGCCCAAGCCAAGTCATAGGGAGACCTATGGTTTGGCGCTTGTTGGGCGCGCCCATGCGCCTTTCCGGTAGTTTTGCCGCATTCTTTGACGACGCGACGTCTATGTTCAAATAGGTATGCCGCAGCCATCACCATTGGAGGCCCTGTGATTCGTTCATTCATCAAGCGCATCATCGGGCGCGACGACGCGCCTCCCGCCCCCAAAGCGGACTACCCCTTCCAGTACGACACGAAGAAGGCCACCGCGCCGGTGCCGGTGCCGGTGGCGGAGGTGCCCAAGCCGGTGCTGGTCCCCGAGCCCGTGCAGGCCGCGCCTGAGCCGGCTCCCGAGCCCGAGCCCGAGGTCATCGCCGAGCCGGTTGCCGTCGCCGAGCCCGTCGTGGTCGCAGAGCCCGTCGACTACAGCGCCTGGACCGTCAAGCAGCTGCGCGCAGAGTTGGACTCCCAGGGCGTCAAGCTGGCCTCGCGTGTGCGCAAGGCGGAGCTGATTGAGATGATGGAAGGGCTCGCGGAGCCCACCGACGATGTCCAGGCGGGACCCGCGCTGGACCCCGTGGTCATCCAGGAGTTGCTGGACGACATGGTGCGCCCTGCGCTTCAGTCTGACGGCGGGGACATTAGCCTCGTCAAGGTAGACGGCATGGACATTCATGTCCGCCTGGTCGGCGCCTGCTCCACTTGTCCCAGTTCGATTATGACGATGAAGATGGGGGTCGAGGCACTCTTCCGCGAGGAATTCGAGGGCTTTGGAGAGCTGATTCAGGTTGATTGAGCTTGCAGCCCCGCTTGCATCCGCAGAAACGCAGATCTGTTTTTGGGAGAGTCCTGAGCTGTTGGGACCCTGCGCGGAAGCGTAGCAGGCACAGTGCAGCGTTGCTCAAGGGCTGTCTTCCGTGTGGTCGCATTCTCTCAACCATGCGCCCACGATGGTTGGCGGTAGACTGCTGCGATGCGCGCAACGCCCCGAAGCATTCTACCAACCGATCGACCCGAGCCGGTGTACGCCGTCTGGGAACTCACCCTCCGGTGTGACCACGCCTGTTCACACTGTGGCTCCAGGGCAGCGGTGGCCCGGCCAGATGAACTCACCTTCGACGAGATCCTGGACACGGCAGCCCAGCTCATCCGTCTTGGCACCCGCGAGGTCACGCTGATCGGCGGCGAGGCATACCTGCACCCCAACTTGGTCGACGTCGTACGCTTCCTGAGCACCGGCGGGATTCGGGTCACCATGCAGACCGGCGGGCGCGGATTCACCTTGGCCATGGCCAAGGAACTCAAGGCTGCCGGAATGTCGGCCATCGGAGTGAGTGTGGACGGGCCGCCCGATGCCCACAATACGCTTCGAAATGCACCAGGCTCGCAGCAAGCGGCACTCCAGGCCCTGGACAACGCCCGCCAAGCCGGACTGATCATCACCGCGAACTCCCAGGTCAACGAGCTCAATGCTGGCCTGCTCAAGGAGACTGCAGCTGTGCTCAAGGAGCACGGGGTCCGGATTTGGCGTTGCCAAATGACGGTGCCCATGGGGCGAGCAGCCGACCGGCCCGAGTGGATCTTGCGGCCCTGGCGCATGCTTCAAGTCATCGACACCCTGGCGGAAATCCAGGTGTACTACGCCGAGCAGGCCAATGCCGCAGGCCAAAAATCCAATGAGATGTTCAACGTTCTCATCTCCAACAACCTGGGCTACTACGGCCCCCACGAGGTGCTACTGCGCTCCAATCCTGGTGGCAACGCCCGTTGGTGGCAGGGCTGTCAAGCGGGCACCTTTACCCTGGGCATTGAGTCCGACGGCACCATCAAAGCCTGCCCAAGCTTGCCCACCGCGCCCTACGTGGGCGGCAATGTGAGGGACCTAAGCATCGAGGAGATCTGGGAGAACGCGCCGGAATTGCAGTTTGTACGCTCCCGCACGACCCAAGAGCTCTGGGGTTTCTGCAAGAGCTGTGAGTACGCTGAGACGTGTATGGCGGGGTGCAGCTTCACCACTCACTGCACCCTGGGCAAGCGTGGAAACAATCCCTTCTGCTACCACCGTGCCCACACCCTCAAGCAGCAGGGCAAACGGGAGACCATCGTGCGGGTGGAGAGAGCCGCGGGGGACCCCTACGACTTTGGGCGCTTTGAGATCCGAGAAGAGGCCTGGGTGGACCCAGCCGAGCCAGTCGACCGGAAACAGGCCGACACTTAGTCCAACCGAAACTCCAACCTCAGTACAAAGCTCGCCGCATGCTTGGCTCCGGAGCTGTCTTTGTAGGTGTAGAAAGTCCATTTCTGCGCTGCCGTAAGCGCCGCAGTCTGAAAAGCCGTCGGACAGCTCACCACCTTCACCGAGCTAACCCGGCCCTTGGCGTCCACTTGAAAGCGCAGGCTACAGCTTCCCTCCAGTCCCAGCTCCTTGGCCGCTGCGGGGTAGACCGGAGCCACCTGCCGCCGGGCCCTGACCTGACTGGCCGGCACCGTCTTCACGCCTCTACCGCCAGGCTCCGTCGACGTCCCTGTTCCACCGAGCTGCCCGCCCGGTTTGCCCAGGTTCGGGTCACCGCCCTCTACACCCAGCTTGTGACCCTCCGGGTCGCCGATGGGACCTGTCAGATCTGCCACGACCGGCGCAACTTGAGGCTCCGGGTCCGGGTCAAGCTCCGGATTCGGTTCAACCTGAGGCTCTGGCTCCGGCTCAACCTGAGGCTCCGGATCGGTCTCCTGTACAACGCCGTTCTCAACCCCTCTCGGAGGAGGCGGTGGGGCCATGTCGTCGAGCTCCGTGAACACCAGGCTCACGTGCTCTGCGTCCAGTTGTTCCACCAGCTGGCCCCCGCTCAGCAGCGAGAGCCCGGCTAAGCTGACCAACCCAAGAAAGGACAGGATCGCAGCCCCCGCCTGTCGCCGGTGGTGGATGGTCCTGTCTTCTCGAATCGCCTGAAACACTGCAGCCTCCTGTCAGAAAGGCAACGCTGCTCAACCCCGTTGGCTTTCAGTGGAACTGAAGTCTCTTTCTGTTGGCCCAGGCAGCGCGTGTCCATCGGCCGAGAGACGCTACACCCCAATCTTCCCCGACTTGCGCCGCACCCACTCCAGGGCTCCAGGCGCCACCCGGTTCAGCCCCTCCAGGAGCCGCGCTCGTGCCCCCAAGACCCGGATCCTTGGACGCTCACTGGCCGCCTGCACGATGTAGGCGCCAACCTGCTCGGCGCTCATTAACTCCAGGCCCTCATGGTCCTCTTTGAAGGTCATGTACCCGGCGTTCACAAAGAAGGGCGTGTCCACTGCTGGCGGGCAGATCACGCTCACGTCCACCCCGGTGCCCAAGAGCTCGCAGCGCAGCGCTTCGGCCCATCCAATCAAGGCGTGCTTGGTCGCGCAATAGGCGCCGTGGCGGGGGTACGCGCGCAGGCCTGCTACCGAGCTCACCGGAAGAATCACACCGCTCTTGGCTTGGAGCATTGCGGGAAGCAGCTGCTGAGTGACCCGATGCGCCCCGAGTAGGTTCACATCCATAAGCTCAAGAATCTCCGCAGCCGAGGTCTCCAGAGTGCCCGCAAAGTGTCCCTGGCCAGCATTCAGCACCAGCACGTCCACTCTGCCATAGCGTTCCAGGACCGCTGCGCAGGCCGCCTGCACTGAGATCGGGTCGGTCACGTCCATGGTCAAGGATAGATCTACGTGCTCTGCCAGCGCTGCCAGGCGCTCTTGATCCCGGCCCGTGCCCACGACCCGATCGCCGTGCGCGGAAAATGCCAGAGCCGTCTGGTATCCAATACCGGACGTTGCACCTGTAATCATGATCACACGTTGCTCACTCACATCAACCTCCAGTTCTGAATGGCCGCGGTGCGGTGTCTGTTAGACAGTCTGTTCTGGACACACATTCGTTTGCACCGACCCGAGAGAGCCTATGCGCAGCTTCTTTATTGCCTCCTTTAGCCTGCTCGCCACCGCTGCGGCGTGCGTGCCAAGTTCAGTTTGCGATGAATACGTGGACTACATGTGCGACTGCCACCCGGAAGAGGACTGCGCGGAGCTGCGTACCATCCACCAAGACGCGGTGGGGGAGGAGCTGACCGACTGCAGCATCGCCTTGAATGAGCAGAAGGAAGCTGACGTGGTCAGCGAGAACGAGTGTGCCACAGATCAAGTCACCGATTCTGCGGCCAAATAGCTGATAAGCTTCGGGCCTTCCCCGGAGCTCTCCATGCTGTTTTTGCTCGCTACCCTGATGGCCTGTGGCCCCTCCTTCAAGGATGTCCAGTCCCAGGACACCATCGAGGGCTACGAGGCTTTCATCGCCGCCGCTCCAAGTAGTCCAAGCGCTTTCACCGCTAAGCTGCGCTTGGAACAGCTTTATTTAGAGCGTGCCGAGACCCAGGGTACCTTGGATGCCTACGACGCCTACATGGACAAGTACAGCGATGATCCGCAAGCCAAGCTGATGGAAAAGGCGAAAGAAGGCCGCGAGGCCTTTGCATACCAGTCGGCTGTAGACGCCAACACGGCCGCCGCTTGGCAGCTCTACTTGGACGAGTACCCCAAGGGTCAAAAGAAGTTCAAGCAGGAGGCCCGCCGTCGCTTGACTGTCTTGGAATACGTCGACAACCTGGAGATCGGCCCTGCTGAGATCGAAGGCACCAACATGGCCGAGGACCCCGATGGGCCCTTGGATGGCTTTATGATCCGTGCAGACATGAAGAACAACGGCGACAAGGACATCAAGTCACTGAACATCGCCATTGAGTACCTCGACGCCGAAGGCAAGGTCATCGAGACCGACAAGTGGCCTTGGGTGGCACCCCGGGCCCCGGGCAACATCCCGATCGAAGAGGAGTGGAAGGTGCCCGTCAAGTCCGGCGAGGAACGCGTCTACACCTACATGGACACCGCTCCCAACGCGCCCGGTTGGGCCAAGAAGGTGCGCTTGGTGCCCATTTCCATCTACTTCGTAGAAGAAGAAGCAGGAAAGTAGCTGAGCTGGGCCCCACTGATTTGGGCCCAGCTGGTGGCCTGCGGGCCGGCCGAGCCCAATGTGGACACCGGCTTGCGGTGGACCGTCTGTGACCCCCAGGAGCTGGGGTCAGGTCAGCTGCGGGTCAAACGGGTCGGCTGCACCGCCGAGCTCCCTTCGGGGAGCGATGGCCGCCGCGGGGACATTCTTCTTCAGAATCAGCACCTTAGCGTGGTCTTCAGAGATGCACCCGAGGCCCTGAGCAAGCACCGAATCGGCGGCGGCACGCTGATCGATGTGGCCCCAAGTGGGGAGCAAGACCGCCTGATAGAGGCCATACCTCTGATCGAAGGGGGCTGGATGCAGGTGGAGGAGATGGACTGGGGGCAGGATGATCAGGGGGGCTGGGTACGTGTCAGTGGGACCTCGCGGGG
>CAJQPC010000040.1 GCA_905480105.1 uncultured bacterium
CCGCTGAGAACGAAGACGCGGCCGGTGTTGCTGCTGTAGCGCGGGGCACCGACGGCGAGATCATCGGTGCCGTCCCCATCCCAGTCTGCCGCGAAGAGTGCGCTGCCAGACCGCTCGGAGCTGGAGCCGGTCAAGACCACATCGGCGCTGGAAGAAAGGGTACCGCTCGTTGTGACGGGGCCAAAGAGCACGTATACGACGCCGGCATTGCTGCTGTCCCTTGGAGCCCCAGTGACCCAGTCGTCCACGCCATCGCCGTTGAGATCGCCGACGGTATCTGCGCTACCGGCTCGGGCTTCGTAATCTCCTGTCCACGTGGCATCGTCTAAGTAGCTTCCGTAGTCGACACCTCCGCTGAGGGGGCCGAGAAAGAGGAAGGCGCTGCCGCTAAGATATCCGTTGGCCTCGTCTAAGGGAGAGCCTACGATAAGGTCATCCTGGCCGTCATCGTCCAGGTCACCCACCGCCAGGGACCAGCCAAAGTAGTCGTCGGTGCCTCCGAATGCCCACCAGCTGTAGTTGCCCGAGGTGTCGGAGGTCGCGTCCGAAGTGATGTTGCCGTTGAGCAGATAAACGTTGCCATTCTCGTAGTCGCTGCTGAGCTCAGGAGAGTTGATCGTTGACAGGACGATGTCGTCCTTGGTGTCCCCATCTAAGTCTCCGACCGCCATGCGATAGGACAGGTAGGCGTAGAATGCGCTGGAGCTCAGGGTGGCGCTGGCGTCCCCTTCGATGTCCGCGTTGGCGGTGATGGGCCCCAAGTGCAGGTGGGCCTGGCCAGCATCTGTGTTGGGGTCGTCAGCATCCAAAGCTCCGACCCATAGGTCGGCTTGTCCATCTCCGTCGAAGTCGCCTGTGACCAGGGTTTGGCCGGCCATGGCGTAGTCCACATCTCCGCTAAGAACAACGTCTCCATCCTCGCTGCTGAAGCTGCCATAGGGCCCACAAGCCTCAAACTCACCGCTGCAGTCGTTGTCGATCCCGTCGTCGCAGATCTCCGTCTGTCCCGGGTTTGCCAGAACCTCACCATCGTCGCAGTCTGTGTTGTTGGTGGCCTCGCCGCTGTCCGCGCAGTCGCGATCGCTGCTGGTGGTGGTGGTGGTGGAGCCGTAGTCGTCCAAGTCGGCGTCCAGGTAGCAGATTTCGCCACCATCACAGTCACTGTCGACTTCGTCACCGACCAACTCTGTCGCCCCCAAGTAAATGCTGCTCTCTCTGTCGTTGCAATCGTCCGCGTTGCTGGATTCTCCGCTGTCGCTGCAGTCCAGGTCTGTGGACACGACCACGCTGGTTGACCCCTGACTGTCTCCATCGCTGTCGACGTAGCAAAGTTCATTTCCATTGCAGTCTTGGTCGACACTGTCTCCGGCGCTCTCGGTCGCTCCCGGGTAGATGGTGGGGTCGGTATCGTCGCAGTCACGGCCGACGGTCACGCCAAACTCGGGATTTAGGTCGCCGTAGTCGTCTCCGTCGGCGTCGGTGGTACAGCTGGTGGTGGAGTCGTTGGGCGAGGCGCCAGGAAAGGTGTTTGGGTCTCCGTCTTTGCAGTCGCCGGCTTGATTGACAAGGCTGCCGACAGAGCAGCTCAGGTCGGCCGCAGCCACCGTGGCGTCGCCCCAGCTGTCTCCATCATTGTCCAAGTAGCAGATTTCCTCGCCGTCGCAGTCGCTGTCCACTCCGTCGGCCGGTGCCTCGGATGCACCCGGGTTTGTGCTGGTTTGGGTGTCATCGCAGTCGCTGCTGTCAGCGACGTAGCCTCCAGGCTGGGTGCAGGAGACCAGCAGCCCTTCGATGTTCCCGTAGTTGTCTGAGTCCGCGTCGACGTACCACTCCAGCGCATCGATGGCATCGCTGTCGGTGTCGCCGTTGCAGTCGTCGTCAATCTCGTTGCAGATCTCTGGAGCGGCTGGATTGATCTCGAAATTGTCGTCGTCGCAGTCCTGGCTGTCCAACACCCACGTTGGATCGGGATCGCAGGTCAGCAGTCCTTTGAGGGGGTCGCCGAATCCGTCGTCGTCCTCGTCGGGGAACCAAGTCTGAGCGTCGATGGCTTGGGGCTCATCTACGGTCCCGTCACAGTTGTTGTCCACACCATCGCAAAGCTCGTCTGCGAGCGGGTTCACCAAGTTGTCGGCGTCGTCGCAGTCTTCGTTGTTTGTGGCGCGATTTGGCTCTATCCCACAGTCCTCTTCCCCCTCGGACTCAGTGTCTCCGTAGCCGTCGCTGTCCGCGTCTGGGTAGAACAGGGTCAGTCCCTCTTCGTCGGTCTCCCCGTCGCAGTCGTTGTCCAAGCCGTCGCAGATCTCGTCCGCGCCTGGGAAGACGGTTGGGTCCGTGTCGTCGCAGTCCTGCCCGGAGTAGTAGCCGTCCAGATCGTCGTCGATCAGGGTCTGGACTGGGAGCGGGGGGAGGCACGCCAATGTCAGGAAGAGAATCATTGCTCAATCATAGCTGGCAACGCTCAGACCTGTACAACACCCTGGATGTCGGGGAACTCCTCGACCAGCAAGCGCTCGATTCCAAATGCCAGTGTGGCAGTGGAGCTTGGGCAAGACGAGCAGGCTCCGATGAGCCGGAGTTGAACCACGTTGTCGGCGGTTAGTCCTACGAACTGCACATCACCACCGTCCTGAGCCAAGGCAGGTCGAACCTCTTCATTGATGAGCTCAACGATCTGGCGGGCCAGCTCTGAATCGGTGACCAGGGCAGTGAGCTCGGGTTGGTCTTCGACAGCAGGGTCTCCGGAGTCAACATGCGCGCGAATGGCGCCCTTGATGTTGCTGACCAGGTCGTGCCAGGGCAACTCGGTGGCCTTGTTCACGGTGACAAAGCGGCTGGTGACCAGCACCTGGTCGACCCCGTCGATGGCGAACAATCGCTTGGGTAGGGCCGAGTTACCGGCTTTCTCGGGTGCGTTGAACTCAAATGTGCCGCGTTCAACCAGGGGCAGCTCCACCTTGAACATCATTGCGTCAGGGTTGGGCGTGGGCAGGGTATCGATGCGCAAGGACTGCATGTGGCTCTCCAAGGGCAGGGTCGCGGGTCGGGATCCCCTTGATAGCCACTTGAGGGCGTGGGTCAATGCCAGTGAGCCAAGCTCGCGGTGGTCTGGGCGAGCTGTGGGTTGCATCCGTCAGCTTGGCGGTGACCCTATCGACCGTGGTCGTCTCTTTTCGGCGGTGTGGTCTGGAGCTGGCGGCTCACGCCTCTTGGGGGCGTTGGGATCGGCCGCCAAGACGGTTCAACCTTGCGCTGTGCCTGGCGGCCTTGTGGATACTGAGTGGCCCTCGAAGGTGCCGTCCTTGGAAACCGCTTCCCACGCTGGGCAGCTCGAGCGCGTCGAACGGTCCCCATTAGGCCAGGGATTATTTGAACCTAAATCAGGGTTTTTTGGTCTGCGGCGTCCACGCTTTTTACATCGGCACTGACCGCTTGATCGCTCAGGCCAAACTGCCGTCTACCAACACGGCGCGAACCGGACTTGCATCCCCGCCTTCGATCTTCAGGGGGAGAGCGATCAAGGTGTAGACCCCTGGGGCAATGGCATCCAAGACCACCCCTTCCAAGATGCCCATGTCCGCCCTGTAGATGGCGTTGTGGGCCTGGAGCGCCTTGGAGTCAACCGGGTCTACGCTTGGGGTGTCCAGGCCGACCAGCACCACGCCTGCTTGGGCCAAGTGGTCCACCAGCTCCGGGCTAAGGCTGCAAAAGTCGGTGTTGAAGTGTTCGGGATCGGGAAAACTGCCGGTCTTAAACAGCACCCGAGGCGCCTGAATCGGAACGTTCAGGTCACTAATTTGGATGCGAGTTCCCCGCGCGCAGTCTACGGCGACGACCTGACAGGGGCCCAGGTAGCGCTCCAAGCTACGCTCGTGGATGCCCTGGCCGGCTGGCGCGTAGTGGATGGGTGCGTCGGTGTGGGCGCCCACATGCAAGGTGGTTGTGATCCCGCTGAGCACCAGGTTGTCTCCCTTCTCAAAGCTCAGGGCCACGTCCCGGGAAAAACCGGTGTCCCCAGGCCAGACAGCAATCGCTGGTCTTAGGGTGGGGGAGATGTCGAGGATGCGCATCAGGGGCTCTCCAAAGGCTGCCAGCCGCTGGGGCTGTCTTGGTAGAGGGTCCAAGAGGACTCTGCAATGTTGACCCCCACGGCCCACTTTGGGGCATTGGGGTGCAGGGACATAAAGGCATCCGTCTCTTCGCTCGAGGACAGTGCGTGCCTGGGCTGCAATCCGCCGCTCGGGTGCATGGGGTCTAACAGCATCAAGGCGTCCTGGGTGACCAGCTCCGGGGTGCACACAAAGTCCTCCATGAGCAGGCTGGGCCAGGAGGCCTTGCGCCGGCCAAACGCCTTAATGAAGAGCACACCGGTGAGCTGGTCTTTGGCCACAGTTTCGCTGAGTTCTGAGCTCACGCACCAGTAGGGCTCGGCGGCCAAGTCACTGGCGACGTTGATCCCACCCCAAGTGCAGCCGCCCAGGACCACCGCCCACGACCAGCGGCCGAGGAGGCGGTGCAGCCCTGCAGCAGCGAGCAGTGGAAGCACCAGGTACAAGCAGTGATAGAAGCGCGCGCCATATGCGCCGCCGGGGGACCAGTACAGAGCGTAGCCGCCCACCACCAGGAGCACAGCGACCAAGAGCGGCACGGCGCGCTTTTTGAGCACCGCGGCCCCGAGCAGAGTCAACAAGCCCAAGCCGGGCAGCCCCAGCAGCAGTCGATCCAGGCGCTGCAGGCTCAGCCAGCCGAAGTGCAGGGCTTTCTCCGGGGTGTGTCCGGCAGTGCCTAAAGTACGCACGCATCCCACATCATCGCCAAAGCCCAGGCGGTTGCAGCCCGCGCTGAGGCCCTGATCAAAGGCCAAGCTGTCGAAGTAGGCGGTGCTGGGAAAGACCCAGGCGCTGCCGCTCAGATTTTGGTTGTCCCAGGCGAGCAGTGCGGTCGCCACCAAGGGGCCAATCAGCAGGGCCAGCCGCTCGGGGCCTTTGCCCTTGTACAGGCCAACCAAGAGCAGAGGGCCGGCCATGAGAGCCGCATCGAAGGGACGGGCCAAGACGCTGTAGCCAGCCGCTGCGCCGGCCAACAGCCACAGGCCCACGTGGTCTCGGGCGCGGACCACCACGACGGCGAGCACCAAGAGGGCCACCAGCACCGAGGTGTGGGCCATGCGAGAGCCTGCGAGTAGCAACACTCCGGGAGACAGGGCGGCGATGCCGGCTGCGAGCTGGGCGACTTCCTCCTCGGCAGCTTCTCTAGCCAGTAGCCAGCTCAGGCTCGGCACCAGCGATAGGAGCAGCGGGTTCACCAGCCAGGGCACCCCAAAGATCTCCCCGCTTGCCAGCAGCGCGGGCCATCCGGGTGGGAAGATCGCGTAGCTCACCGGCCGGGTCTGCCAGAAAGGCAGGGTCAGCATGCTGGGCACGTCCCCTGGAGGTCCCACCCGAGCGCCCGCTGCAAAGATGCGGGACTGCAGGGTGTAGGCCACCTCGTCGCTGACATGCGGCACGCCGCCCAAGCCCCACCAGCAGATGGCCAAGGCCAAGAGCGGAGCGAGCAGTGTCAGGGCGACCACGAGCGGCGGCAGGGAGGAAGAGCGCATTAGGGCTTGGCAATCACCTTGAACTCCACCGCAATCGGCGTTGGAAGTGCCCGAATCGCGATGGTCGTTCGAGTCGCTTGGATGGGCTCAAAGGTGGCCGCGTAGACCTGGTTAAAGCCCTTAAAGTCCCGGTCCATGTTCACCAAGAACACCTGAACATCGATGATCTTGTCCAGACTGGAGCCGCTTGCCTCCAAGATGACCTGGACGTTGTCGATCACGGCCTGCGTCTGGGCGGCGATGTCGTAGTCCAGAGCGTTGCCGTCAGCGTCCTGGATGGGGCCACCGGGGATGGCGTTGGTCACAGGCTGCCTTGGGCCCACGCCGGAGAGAAAGAGCAGATCTCCTTGCCGGCGGGCATGGGGGTAGGCGCCTACAGGGTCGGGTGCTTTGGCCGTGTTGACGGCTTGGTTCCCCATCAAGGCCACGCTGTCCACGACAGCAGGCGCAGCAGCGGGAGGCTCCGGTGCATGGTTATTGCTCGCAACGACCTCGCGGTCGCCGGAGAACACCTCGACATCGTCCTCGTCAAACTCCTTCAGGCCTACTTGGCCGGCCCCGGGCACCAAGGTCACCACCGCCGCGCCCGTCCCGTACAGGGGTGCGTAGGCATGCACCGTGCCAGCGTAGTTGTTGTCCTGGCCCATCACCCCGCTCAGGAACCACATGGGCTTGAAGTTGACCACCTTGTGCACGCGGATGCTGCTCTGGATGGTGCGCGAGAGCTGTGCCACGTCCTCCAAGCGGCCTTCGGCTAAAAACT
This sequence comes from uncultured bacterium, assembly GCA_905480105.1. Classification (GTDB taxonomy): domain Bacteria; phylum Myxococcota_A; class UBA796; order UBA796; family CAJQPC01; genus CAJQPC01. The sequence goes on from CAJQPC010000040.1 coordinate 6,363, forward strand.
GCAGCAGCTTTTGGTTCCACTCCTCGTCCTTGGCCGAGTGGATGTGGTCCTGGTCCGGGTGGATCCAGTCGGTGAAC
>CAJQPC010000041.1 GCA_905480105.1 uncultured bacterium
ACGCAAGCTGCCGTCGACGCGTGTGACGCGCGTGCTCAATGCTGGCTCGGTGTTTAGGACCACACGCACGTAGTCGGGGCCTGGCACCACCGAACGCACCCCTGGATTTCCTTGGAGCGTCTCCCAAAGCTCTCCGCCAGCCAGACTACGAGAGAGCTCATCGAACCAAGCTCTCTTGGCAGCGGGGTGCAGCGGCTCGCCTGAGCTGGGCCAAAAGACCTGTTCCTGACGCTCGGAGTCCAGCGACCCGTCGGCCAACTCCTCAATGAAAAGCTCTACAAACAGCTGAGCACGATGAACATCTGGCGCCCTGGCAGCCAAGGCCGGAAGGGCGAGCAGAGCGCAAGCCACGGTCAGCAGCGCGACAAGAAAGCGCGAAGTCTTGGAGGCGGGCATCACAGAGCGCACCTGCCTGCTCTATCGTATGGACAATGAGCGCGCTTATCTTTGCCTTAGCCTGCAGTGGCAGTGACCCGGACGCCGCCAATTGGCGCGTCGAGCCCCGCATGGATTCCACCCCCGTCGCAACGACCGGCCCCTATCCATTGGATAGCGGCGCGGAGGCCTATTTTGTGGCACAGCATGTTGTGCCTGGATTGCATTGGGGGAACTCTCCTTCCACTGAGATCGCACTGGATACCTGGAACCACATCATGGGCGAGAACGTGGCGGACCCCGGTTCCTGTCCCTACGGCAGCGTAGATGGCGGAGAGCGCTCGTGGACCACCAACTGCCGCTCACAAGACGGCTACAACTGGAGCGGTAGCGCGCGACAGGTGAGTTGGGAGGAAGCCGGTCAAGAATGGGAGCGCTGGGAGTTCGACATAGAGGTGGACTCCGACGTGGAGAGTCGCACCTTTGATCGCATCGCAATGCAGGGAGAGTTCTGGTTCGCTGGCAGCGATGGGGAGACCGTCCAGTCCCACACGGAGACCAACTTGGTCATCGAGGCGGAGGGATACTGGAACAACGGTAGCCGGGCCAAGCTCGAGGAGACCTGGACACGCTTGGCGATGTCCGGCACCTGGGAGACCTGGCTGGACGCTGGGGGCGAGCTGCGTACCTACCAGGCTCAAGGGGTGGTAGAGAACAGCCTGGGCGGTGTGGCTTTTGAGGCACCGGATGGCTTGGAAGACGATGGCTGCGCCACCGAGCCCCGAGGAGATGTGCTGCTCAAGGACGGCGTCCAAGAGGTCCGCTTGAGCTTCGAGGCTGCCGACCGCTGCGACAACTGTGCCCAATACAGCCTGGACGACGGTGGGGAGACTCTGGCCTGCCGGACCAGCACCTGGCTTTGATGGGCGCCACTGAGCGCCGCTCTGGGGTAAGCTACGAAAATATGGCCTACAACATACTGGTGGTCTGCACCGGCAATATCTGTCGCTCACCGATCGCAGAAGTTCTGTTGCGAGACTACGCACAGCGCCGCCAACGCGACATACAGGTCAAGAGTGCCTCTGTCTTGGGTCTGGTCGACAAGCCTGCGCACCGACACGCTCAAGCTGTGGCCAAGGAAGCCGGCCTGGACTTGAGTCGGCATCGCTCCCAACCGGTCACTCCGGAATTGGCAGAGTGGGCTGACTACGTCTTGGGCATGGAAATCCAACACTCCAGCAAGCTCCGCGCCCGGTATCCAGACCTCGAAGACAAGCTGCTCTTGCTGGGCAGCTTTGGCGGCATGGTGGAGATCCAGGACCCCCTGGGTAGCTGGCGACGACGCTTTCGAATCACGCGTGATGAGCTCCAACGCTGCACCCAAGCCTTTCTGGACCAGCTGCCGAGAAAGGGATGATAGTTCTGCTCCTGGCATGCGCATCCCCAGGTACGCAAAGCTCAACAACTCCTGGACTGGGCCAGCCAACCTTGCTCGCAGGCCAGGCATCCTTGAGCGTGGACTACTGGCGGAAGCGAGCCACTTTGAGGGTACAGACCTTCCAGGTTCAGGAGTCGGTGCTACCCGAAGACCGCCAGGGAGTCGCGATGGGCGACTGCGCAAAGATCCAAGCCAAAGCGACCGGCGAAGGCATGGTCTTTGAAGCGAAGCAAGTCAGTGCAATGTGCCCAGGCCACACGCTGACCATCGAAGACCAGCACAGCGGAGCCACCAGCTGGCGCTTAGACCCAATGCCCCAGGCCGGCTTGGTCTGCACCATCGCCATAGAAGGAGTCTCTGAGAAGCTCCCTCCCCTGCCAAATTCCCCGGCCATTGCCCAGCAAGGCCGAACCCTTAGCTGGGAGCCGGTCGGCGCTGACGAGGTCAGGCTGGTCAGTCTCGCGTCCCAAAACGAATCTGGTGTCTGCCGACTTCCTGACCTTGGGAGTGCCAAGCTTCCAAGATCCATGACCCGGGGAGACATCCTGGTGACCTGGCACAGCGCCCGGCTGGCTGAGATCCAGAAGCGACCGATGAGCTTGAGCGCGACAGCGGGCACCTGGCTGGTCGAAACGCCCTAAGACGCTCAGCGCTCTACCCACTCTTCTTTCTCGAAGTGCCAAATGCGCCTGGCCTCTTCGCCGGGAGAGACACTCAGGGAGAAGCTCTTGCTACGGCCGTCGGCGGCGGTGAGCACCACCTTGTGAGAGCCCGACCTGAGGCTGTATTGATACAGTGGGGTCTGACCTACACTCTTACCATCCACGCTGATCGTGGCTTTGGGCAGGCTGGAGACCGTCAGCAGGCTCAGCTCGCCCTTGGGCTGAGCAGCCACCTTGACCGGTTTGGGGTCAGCGGGAATGACCAAGGGCTGGGGATCCGGAATCAAGACCGCGGGTGGTCTGGGCTTTTCAGGTGCCACATTCTCCGGCTCCACGGGGCTAAGAGGCTGCTCCACCGGCTCAGGCCCGGGGTTGAGCACAGAGGAGCGAACCTCGGGCACGGTCGCGACTTCCGTATCAGGCCAGAAGAGCTTGATGGAGACAAAGGCCACCACAAGGATCCCAACCCCCATCCAAGCCAGTGCGCCCGTACTCCAGTACCGTTGGGGCGCAGGCTTTGGGCGCTCGTCGATGGTCACCTGGTGGGGATGCCTCTCGTTGCCTACTGCGACAGGAAGACCCGCGCTGTAGGGGTCCATGGTGCCTTTGGAGAGCTCGGCGCGCGAGAAGGTGGAGGAGCTGCGCTCCACGGCGGCGCCCTGGCTTCTTTCCAAGGCCAGCACCGTGGCGTAGAAGCGCAGCAGCTGATCTCGGGCAGCGATGGGTTCCCGAATCAGCTGGGCCAGCCCCATCGCCATGGACGCACAGTGGGGGTAGCGGGCGTGGGGATCACGCTGCAGCGCCCGCATCAGCAGAGGGCCCAATTCGGCATGCGGGCCCGAAAGTCGCGCAGCACGCCGGGCACCTTCGTCGTCTTGCATCAGATGAACCAGCGCGCGGGGCTCACGTTCAGTGTACAGAGGTTGGAGCATGGCCAACTCGTACAGAACGGCGGCCAAACCGTATTGGTCTGCGGCATGCCAGACTTGGTCATCCGCAGCGGCCTGTTCGGGGGACATATAACCCCACGTCCCCTTGACCGTTCCGGCATGTTCAGCGGCGACAAGCGCCTTTGAGATGCCGAAATCCAGCACCTTGACCACACCCTGAGGTGAGAGAATCAGATTGCTGGGCTTGATGTCCCGGTGCACCAGCTCCAAGTCAGCGCCCCCTTCGCTGCGAGCGGTATGGGCGGCATGCAGCCCTTCGCATACCTGACGGCCCATCTCAGCGATTACCGCCAGCGGAATAGGTACGCCATGCCGGCGACAGAGACTGGCCGCCTTGCGAAGGGTGATTCCTTCGACAAACTCCATGACCAAGAAGAACACCTTGCCAGCGCGATCAAAATCCTGAATCTGCACCAGGTTTTGGTGCTGCAGCTGAGAGCCGATCCTGGCCTCGTTGACGAAGAGCTGCTGAAAGGTTCCGTCCTCGGCATGCTCTGGCAGGATGACCTTGATGGCCACCTTGGGGCTGACTCCTGCTAAAGACTCCCGCCGCGCTTCGTACACACGGGCCATTCCACCGCTCGAGATGCAGCGCACCAAGCGGTAGCGTCCTAAACGCTCGGGAATCTCGGACTCATGGGAGCTGGGTTGCACCGACTCAATCTACCCTGGAAACGCGTGTAAGTGGGGACTTGCCCTGTCAAGAGCGACTACATGCGCTCCAGGGCAGGAATGCCGAGCAGCCCAAGCCCCGTAGACAAGGTCATGGAAGCGGCAGCAACCAATGACGCCCGCATAGCACGCTCCTCTCCAACAGATCCCTTGATCCTGGATTGGCTGTAGAAGCGATTCACTGAACGCGCGACGGTGAACAGGTACTCAGCCAAGATGCTGGGTCGATTGGCCTCTAAGGCGGCAGGCACCACGCTTGGAAAGCGGAGCAGTAGTGTGGTGAGTTCCCGCTCTGCATCGTTGACGGGCCCGTGTCCGGTGACGACGTGCTGTAGATCTTCCTTGCGCTGGATGGAACGTAGGCGGGCGTGACCGTACATGAGGAAGGGTGCGGTGTTGCCCTCCATGGCCATCATCTTGTCCCAATCAAAGACTACGTTGGCTTGGGGGTTCTGGCTCAAGTCGGCGTAGCGCACTGCGCTCACCCCCACGGCCTCTGCGACCAAGGCGCGCTCATCATCTGGCAGCTCGGCACTCTTGAGATCCACGATCTCCCGCGCCTTGTCCACGGCGGCGTCCAGCAGCGCCTTGAGGTGGATCACATTGCCGGAGCGCGAGCTCATGTTGCCTTCGGGCAAAGACAGTAGGCCGAACCAGACATGCACCAACTCGGCTTGGTTCCAACCCAGCTTGTTCGTGGCCGCAAAGAGCTGCTTGAAGTGGAGCTGCTGTCGCGTATCGGTCACGTAGAGCACCCTCTTGGGGGCCCAGGTGTCCAAACGGAAGCGGACTGTGGCCAGATCGGTGGTGCCGTACAAGGCCGCGCCGTCCTTTTTTCGAACCAGAAAAGGCTGGTCCTTCAGACCCTTTCCATCCGACTTGTCGAAGGGGATAATCACGGCGCCTTCGGACACCTCGGCGACGCCCTGAGCCAAGAGCCCCTCGACCAGAGGCTGGAGCATGTCGTTGTAGTGGCTCTCGCCGTAGGTCACGTCAAAGGAGACGCCTAGGCGGCTGTAGATGCTCTCAAACTCGACCATAGAGGCGTCGATGAAGCGCTTCCACAGCCCCAAGTTGCGCGCATCCCCAGCCTGGAGCTTGGCAGTCTCCTCCCGAGCCAGGTCTTGTTGAGCGTCCGTGGCTTCTTGGCTGAACTTGACGTAGATGCGCTGCAGCTCCCCGATGGGGTCCTGCTCAAAAGCCGCCAGGTCCACCCAAGCGTCCCAAGACACAATGAGCTTGCCGAACTGAGTACCCCAGTCGCCGATGTGGTTGTCGGCGACCACTGTCCAGCCGCAGAAGTCGTAGAGCTTGTGCAGTGCCAAGCCAATCACAGTGGAGCGAAGGTGCCCAACGTGCATGCGCTTGGCCACGTTTGGGCTGGAATAGTCAATGACCACCGTGCCTTGGGTCTGAGGCACATGGAGCTTGGGATCGGCGAACTGCGCCTGAAGAGCCTGCCCCAAGTAGGCGTTGCTCAGGAAGAGGTTCAGAAAGCCAGGCCCCGCCACCTCCACTTTGGCCAGAACAGGACCGGTCGGGAGCGCTGCGGCCAACTTGGCTGCGAGCTCCCGTGGCGAGGTCCCCGCAGCCTTTGCCAGACGGAAGCAGCAGTTGCTTTGATAGTCCCCCAGATCGGGACTCTTGGTCGCGTTGACCTGGGGAATGATGGCCTCCAGGCCCACCGTGTCGGCGGCGCTCTGGAGCAGCTGGGTCAGACTCTCTACAACGGTGGCCATTGCGCCCTCCAAGAGCGCCGCCCTTAACGCTTTGAAGCGGCACAGGTGCGCCGGATCTGCTCAAGCTCCATGGGCGACAGGGCCACAGCACGGCTACCATCCTTGAGCTGAATCAGCGGCTGCTCCTCCTGGGCACGGCTGCAGCGCTCGGCCGATGGAACCCCGCGCAGCAGCTCCCTGCGAGCCTTCCCCAACCCCTTCTCGCAGCCTGTGGTGTCTTGCAGATCCTGGCAGAGAGTCGCTGGAACGGACCGGTCCATGATTCTGACCTTGTGCCTGACCCATTCCTTCCAGAAGAGCGAGACTGAGTCCGGCGTGCGAGGCACGCCAATAAAAGGCTCAATAAAGCCCTCGGCTTGACTGGGCGGGAGTTCGGCAGCCCTCTGGGCGGCGTCCTGAATCAGATGAAACAGGCACTCTCGAGCGTAGCGGCTCTCGGCACATAGAGAGATCGCACCACCCAAGTCGGTCCAACTCAAGCGTTCTGCGAGCACGAAGACGCACTCATTACGCCAACGCACGGACTCGATTTGCTGGCAGTCCTGCAAACCCGTTCCGGGGCGCAGCTCCAACCCAGCGGTGATGCAGTCCCCCTGCGCGTCCAGCCCGGTGATGCGCTCGCAGCCACGGAGCGCCTTGGACAGGGAGACGCTCGGGTCCAGGGCTTGAGCCAAGCGCTCCGCATCTGTGCCCTGACCACAGCCCAAGAGCAGTAGGAGTACGCTCATTCCATTCCACCACAAATGGCCGCATTGACGGCGGCGCTGGGAATCGCAGAGTTCAGCACACTGCGCCCATCGCTCAGCGCCAGCTCTGGGCGCCCCTCCTGAAAGGCCTGACATTGGTTCTCCACGCCCAACTCCGCTTCCAGGCGCAATCGAGCCCGCCGCAGACCAAGAACACAGGCCTTGGGAGCATCCAGTTCTCCACAGTCTTCCCGGCGAACCATCAGGTCAGCACGGTAGCGCCCAAGAGCCCACTCTTCCCAGTAGAGTCCTTCGCTGTCGGCCCGCCCAATACGCGCTGCGAGCGTGGCCACCTGCTCCGCCTGCTCCCTCGGGGTCTGGGCCACCCGACCCAAAGCTTCATCCTGAATCAGGTGTCCCCAACACTCCCGTTCGAAACCCGAGTCCCGACACAGGGCCACCGCGTGAGCCAGGTTCTGCTCGCGGGCGCCCTCTGCCAAACGAAAAATGCACTCGGAGCGCCACCGGGCCGATCCAATGCCTTGGCAGTCACTCAGTCTGCCGTTCACGTGGCTGGTCACGGCCGCGCTGAGGCAGTCGCCACGTCGATCGGTCCCGGAGACCTCTCGACACCCGGACAGCGCCTCCTCCAAAGGCTGTTCCGGGTCCAGCGCACGCAGCATGCGCTGGGCATCACCGTGCGTTGAAGTTTCGGGGCTGGCACGACAGGCCAACGTGGACCAGGAAAGCATGAACAATGCAAGCATCAAAACCCGCAAGCACCATCAAGACCCACAGGTACACCGCTGTCCAGAACGGCCCGGCCATCACTCAAAACCAAAAGGGGCCGCCCTAGCCTGCTGGCTGCGCACCGGTTCTCCAGGCCAAGCGCTCTCACGAGCTGCTTGCGCGCGCGGTTTATGCCAATGCGACAGCTCTCCGAGTCCTCCAAGCTGTTGCAGTTCCGCCGGCCAGCCATCAGGTCCGAGTCGACCCGATGGAGAGCCCACTCCTGCCAGAACAGAACGCCGGCATCTTCAGCGACTTGGGATTCTGCCAACACCGCGATGACCGATTCAAAGGTCTCAGGGGGCGCCAGAACGCGGGCTTGAGCCTCCGACCGAATCAGGTGCTCCATGCACTCCCGGGCATAGTTGCTCAGTCCGCAAGTCGCCGTGGCACGGGCCAGGTCTTGCTCCCGCTCAGCCTCGGCCAATAAAAAATAGCACTCCCCCTCCCAACGGGCGGACTCAATGGCCGCGCACTCCCTGCGCGAGGAAGCCCCATGAGAGTTCAGGGCCAAGCTCACACAATCCCCTCGCCCCTCTGAATCGCCAATGGATTGGCAGCCTCTCAAAGCGCTGGATGTCGGGCTCGTGGGGTCTGCTGCGGCTGCGAAATGCTGGGCGTCTGTCGTGGCGGACGTCTCTGAGTTCAAGCATGCCATCACGAGCATCCAGGTCACGGGAGCAGCTCCGGGCCCAAGCCAGCATAGGCACCCGCCAACCTGCCAAGAGGCTCGATCGCGGCGCTGTCCATGCGACCCGACTCCGCATTGTAGGCTCTTGGGTCCACAAAGTAGGACTGCACCCGCAGCAGAACCAAGTGCGTACTCCCCAGATCTTCAGACCGCTCCAATGAACAGAGCATCACCGAAGTCGAGGCCATAACGGCGGGCATGCCCTGCAAATCGCGCTTCTCGATCCCCATGTGTTCGAATTCGTCTTGGCCCAGATCAAGGGGCTTGGAGCTGCCATGCATGTCGGCAAGCTGCGGCACGGAGACCAGGGAAAGCGTGCAGCGCTGCGTGTCTATCAAGTTGCGCAGGGTGTCTTTTAGCTCCCCTCCACGCTTGCGCACGATGGACACCGCCACCAGTGGCGGGTCAGAGGAGACTCCCATAAAATAGGAGAAAGGGGCCAAGTTGTCCCCCCGGGCTCCCCTCGTCCCGATCCACGCGATGGGCCGGGGCACTACAATCGAAGTCATCAGAGCGTAGTGCTGCCTTGAAGTCAGGCTCTCCGCTGAAATCTCCATGCAACACTCTCCCAATGATTCTATACCCGCTCCTTCTGTCCTGCGCTCTGGCACAAGACCCTCCAGCTCCGGGTTCTCCCGCACAGATCGCCTTGGATGCACAGCTTAAAGCTGGCAAACATGCCCACGCTGCGCGGATGGAGCTGGAAGCACTAGAAGAAGTCTTGACCCAGGACGGTGTGAGTGCGGAAGAGCTGCACGTCATCCGAGCCCGCCTTGAGGCGGCGAAGGCAGAGAGTGCCAAGGCTGAGCAGGCTCTGGAAGACGCCGAGGGCGCTTTGAAGGTGCAGCCTGGTTGAGCGCTCCAACGCCGATGCTCTGGCATGTCGTCCCACGCCCAGCGTGTGAAATCGACCCTGACTATGTGCTTTTTAGAGACTCCTTCTCAAAGGTTGATCCAGGGAATTCCAAGGTTCGGGTGATCTACAGCCCATCGGAATTTACATCATATACAAAGCAAACAACCCCAGCACCGACAACATCATCGGCATGATTTTGACGAGCGAGCGCTTCATTGCAATCCCATACGGTGCCGACATGAAGATCAGGGATATTCCGCTTTCCCAAATAGAAGATGTGGAATGCAAAAGAAAAAAGGGCAAGGCAACCCATCGGTCTGGATGGGTCGCCGCCGCGGTCAATGCCGGAGCCAACGCTATAAAAGAGCACCAACAGAACAAGCAGGCCAAAACCCATCCGAACTACTGGACTGACGCTGAACAGTTGCACCTCGTACTCAGCGGTGGTCGCATGGAGAAGCTGGCGATTGAGCTTCAGGAAGGTCCACACTTGGGCCCGATTCTGGCAACTGGACTCAACAGCGGCTGGGACAAATTGGTCGCGATAGAAGCGGTCCCGTCAGAGAGGACCGTCAGTCTGCTCTAAGGCCTCGTCGTGGAGTTGGCGTCGCTGCCTCACGGATCGGAGCTCTCGTCGTAGACCGATGGCATTAGTCTTTCATGGCTTGGTCCACAGCGTCCCTAAGCGCCGAGGTCTGTGTGACCAAGCTTGGATGATGCACCCGGTCCGCACTGTCCTGGTCCGTGCCGAACCACTCTTGTCGGGCACCGTGAACATCGAAGTTCAGGGGTGTGCCTTGTTCCTGCTGGATCTGGATACTTCCCTCTCCCATGTCACTGAGCCAGAAGATGGCCCGAGTCTGGTCCATGGGCAGCGCGGGGTGCTGGGTCCAAGCGCTACGGTCCCCTCCCGGAACCCGGCAAAAGAGCAGGGTGTAGGGCGGTGGCTTTGGCGAGTCATAGGTCTTGGCCAGGGAGATGATGGCCGCCAGAGGGGCCGAACTCCGATGGGCACCCTTGCCCTGGTCCAGTGCGACGATGACCACCGCTTTGCCGCTGGCTCCGGTGCGCTCTCCACAGATGTTGACCTCGGCCCCCAGGGCTGGGCCGCGGTAGCTCTTGCCATAGGCTGGCAACAGGTGCATCTGAACCATGCGGTTCTGCAGCTCCTCTCGACCCAGCTGAAAACCGGGCATGCCCGACCTGCGCTCCGAACGAGAGAGCAGGTTCACATCCCGCTGAAAGTCCTCCATGGACAGGGCCCCCTTGCCGCCCTGGGGCACGGCCACCCCGAGCTGCTCGGCGGGACAGGCGAGAAAGGCGAGAAAGGCCAACAGGAACATCAGATCCCCCAAGCGCGCGCAGCAGCGGCATCGACCCCGGCCTGATCGGCGGCGCGTGCAGCCTGAGCCACCCGCTTTAGGTCACCCTCTGGCCAAGGCAGCTGATGAAGCTCCACCGCCTTGACCCGTGCCTTCGGAAAACGCGCGGCGTACCAAGCATTGGCTGGCGCAGAGTTGAGCAGCCCACAGAGCGCCCACACATCCTCAGCACCTTGGGAAACGTAACAGGAGTCCAAAGGAAAGCGCCGCTGGGTGTCTACCGCAGCCCGAAGGATGCTCCCCGAGGCTCCGGCAAGCACCAGCTTCTCGGGCACATCAAAGAGCGCACGGGTCTTTGGCGCCACATAGGGTCGAGCGGTGAGCATTACCCTGGGCTCGTAGCGAAGCCACTCATCGCTGGCATCGATACTCCAGCGCTGCACTTCTTTGCCCCTGCAGGTGGGCTCGTCGCGAAGCCCCTTGGGGCCGCTGTGTACAAAGTCCTTGTAGCTGCCGCACACCACGCCCATGCGCAATCGCAGACGCTCTCCCAAGATACCAACGCCCGGCAGCTCGGGCGCATCCACCAAGGGCAAGACCCCGTCGCACATCTTCAGGGTGCCGGTCGGCTGCAGACCCTCTGGGGTCATGTGGCCTCGTTGGCGGGAACCGGGCGCCGCGATGTGCAGGAGCAGAGTACCGATGCGCGCGCCGAAGGTCCCGGTTGGAAGACTCCAGATCCCCTCCACAGGCTGCGCCCAGACCCTATCCCGCAACGCCTGGTAGCTGGCCATCGACAACCAAGTGTCTCCTAAAACGGCAGCCACGGGTCCCCGGCTGAGATGAATCATGCGATCCACAAAGGCCGCGTAGAGATCACACTTGTCGGTGAGCACGTCAAAGCGTGCCCAGTAGTCCTGTCGCTTCTCCCGGGGCAGGTTCTGCGGACGTATGTATGGCGGATTTCCAACTACCAAATCCGCCACCGGCCTGGCTTGCCCAGCCAGGGCATCTCTGCACACCAGCTCGGCCTGTACTCCGGCGCCGGCAAGCACAGACTCGGCAGCAGCGAGGGCCTCGGGGTCCAAGTCCCAGCCAATGAGCCTGGCATTGGGAATGCGCAGCCCCACGGCCGCCAACCAGCGACCGTCTCCACAGGCCGGGTCCAGGATGACGGGCGCATCCGGGAGCCCGTTTAGGACCACATCCAAGCTGCGCTCCACAACCCACCAAGGCGTGGGCCACTGCCCTTGTTCTTTGCGCTGCACCGCGCTCCGGCTGTGCTCCCAGGCTTGCCCAGGCGCCAGAAAGGCCGGTTCTCCTTTGGAGCGGGCCATCAGTCCAGGTACCCGTGGTCGGTGAACCAGCGAGCGGCCTTCTCGATGCTCACTTCCAGAGGGGTGCGTGGCAGGCGGAAGGCAGCGTTGGCCTTGGCAGCGCTTCGGTAGCGCTCCTGGCCCACGCTACGCAGGACATTTCGGTCCAGTCCAGCGAAGCGGTGCGCGTCAAAGCGGCTGCCGATGGCCCCCACTGCGCCCAAGAGATCGGCGCTCCGGCGCGGCAAGGGGAAGAGCGGTCCGCGGCGCCCAGTGACCTGGGAGATCATGGCCATGAAGTCGTGATAGCTGTGGTTCTCATTGCCCAACAGGTAGCGCTCGCCGCTGCGGCCCCGCTCCATTGCACCGATGTGCCCCAGCGCGCAGTCATCGGCGTCCATAAAGCATTTACCGCCCTTGGGATAGACCGGCACCCAGCCCTTCATCATGCTCAAGACCAGCTGCCCGGAAGTGGGCTTGATGTCCCAGGCCCCCAAGATAAAGTCGGGGTTCACGGTCACCGTGTCCACCCCTTCAAAGTCCCGCACCAGCGCCTCCGCGGCCAGCTTGGACTCGTAGTACCAGCGCAGCGGGCCGTCTTCGCCGTAGATCGCGCCCGGGTCAATGAGGGTGTCCTCGTCCCCCGGGTCGGACTTGGGTCCAAACCCAACCGTCACCGAGCTTGAACAGAGCAGCAGACGATCAATGCCCACCGCCTTGCCCGCTTGGAGCAAGCTGCGTGTGGCGTTGACGTGCACCTCGAACATGCTCTCCCGGCCCCCTGGTGAGGGGTCGAAGATGCCGGCGAGGTGGTAAACCTGCTGGCAGCCGTCCAGAGCACGACGCATGGCTTGGGGGTCGCTCAGATCCGCCTGAATCAGCGTGACATCCAGCCCCTCCAAGCACAGGCCAGGGCTTGTGCGGCGGGTCAAACAGACCACTTCGTGCCCCTGGCCCAGCAGCTGCCGGACCAGGTTGGCACCGATGAATCCAGTCCCTCCAGTGACGAAGGCCTTCATTGGAGACTCCTGGGCTCAGATCTTAGCGGTTGCGGACGAAGATCTCCTTGGAGATGATCAGGCGCTGGATCTGCGAGGTTCCTTCATAGATCTGGAAGATCTTGGCGTCGCGCATCAGCTTCTCGACGGGGTACTCCTTGGAGTAGCCGTAGCCGCCGAACACCTGTACGGCGTCGGTGGTCACCTTCATGGCCATGTCGGCGCAGAAGGCCTTGGCGTACGAGGCGTGCAGAGTGTTGCGGATGCCCGCGTCCTTCATGGTGGCAGATTTCCAGACCAAGCCACGTCCGGCTTCGATGTTCATGGCCATGTCGGCAATCATGAATGCGACGGCCTGGTGGCTGGCGATGGGCCGGCCAAAGGCCTTGCGCTGGGTGGCGTACTCGATGGCGTACTCCATCGCCGCCTTGCCCACGCCCACTGCGGCCGCTGCGACTGCGGGACGGGTATAGTCAAAGGCGGCCATCGCCAGCTTACAGCCGTCCCCTTCCAGGCCGATCAGGTTCTCGGCCGGCACTTCCACGTTGTCAAAGCTGACCGCACGGGTGTCGCTCGCGCGCTGGCCCATGTTGTCCTCTTTTCCGCCAGGCTCCACGCCATCCCACTTGCGCTCGACGATGAAGGCGCTCATGCCGCCACGGGCCTTCTTTTCGGGGTCGGTCAGGGCGACCACGAAGTACCAATCCGCCACGCCGGCGTTGGTGATCCACATCTTGTTGCCGTTGAGGATGTACTTGTCACCCTGCTTTACAGCTGTGGTGGTCATCCCTTGCACGTCGGATCCGGCACCAGGCTCGGTGACCGCGTAGGCGCACAGGCTGTACTCCTCGGTCATGGGCTCCAGGTACTTCTTCTTTAGCGCATCGGAGGCTCCGAGAATCACGGGCTGCTGCGCGAGACCGTTGGCCTCCATCGCGGTGCCGATTCCCGAGCAACCCCAGGCCAGTTCCTCAGCCAGGAGCACGCCGTCGAATGCACTCAGGCCCAGCCCTCCGAACTCTTCCTCGACGTGGGTGTTCATCAGGCCCAGTTCATGGGCCTGCTTCAAGACATCATGGGCATACTCGCCGGTGAAATCGTGATGAGGGGCGACGGGACGAATGACGTCCTTGGCAAAGTCGGCCGCGAGCTGACGCAGCTGGGTCTGCTCTTCGGTCAGGGAGAAGGAGACGGACATGGATGCTCCACATGGGCAAATTGGGTGTCTTGGGTTGGCCCCCTATCGCAGACTTCGCGCCACTGCGAGGCGGGCTTAGGCGCATGGAAACAAAGACGGTCCAGGCCCTCAAGACTGAGGCCGTGGCTTTCGACCCTGGATAGATACGCATCGCGCGTTCGCTTCTCTTTTTTGTGCTGCTGGGGTCCAGCCATCCCAGGTCTGTTTGCCATAAAGATCAGCCACGACTCCACGAGCAGAGCCCTTTTTAGACAGGCAGTGCTCGATACTGCATGGGCGCTCAGGCTCGGGACGACGAGACCTGCATCTCACTGAACCGCCAGCTGTGCACCACAACTGCAGGCCGTGGATACGCTCGACGCACTATTTTAGGCGGAATCAGTCACGCCGACGAAAGCCCAAGACACCCAGGGCAAGCAACCAAGCCAGGCCAAAGCCACCCGCTGAGCCACAGCCGCAGGTCACCGCAGGGGGTTCCTCGGAATCTTGGGGCTCTGTGTCTGTCTCGGTCTGCTCTTCCACCTGCGTGTCCGAGTCACTGGGTTCCTCGGTGTCCTTGGGCACCCGGTCGCTGTCCACTCCGGTGTGGGAAGCGGTGTCGAGGGGGCCTGGTTCGTTGCAGTCCACGAGCTCCGAGAGCTGTCCGCTCATCTCCAACTCAAAGAGCAGATCCTCGCCGTCGCTGACATCCTGTTTAAGCATCACGGCGATCTCGTGGGTGCCGGCGCTAAGCAGGCCGCCGCTGTAGCTGCTGATCCTGGGAACAACACTCGTGCTGCTGGCGTAGCTCTGGGGCTCGTCGTCGTCCACGTTGCCTCGCAGGACCTCGACTCCGTCCAGCCAGACGATGATCCCGTCGTCGTACTCGGCCTCCAAGGCAAAAGACACCAGGTCCGGCGTGGTCACGGTGCTTCGGAAATACACGCTGGGCTGAACCGTCTCGCTGAGTTCGCTACCCAGACCTTCCATGCCGTAGCCCAGAGGAGCCAGTCCCCTGCTCCAACTCGAGACAACAGCACTCTGCCAACCCGGCTCCGGCTCGCCACTGTCCAGGTAGGACCACTCGCTCCCGCGGGGGATCAACTTGAGCTGGGTGTTGGACAAGATCTGAAGGAGCTCATCATTGGTGTCCGAGTGTCCGCTGGCAGTGCTGACTCGAAACAGCCCGAGATCCGTTCGCTCCGCCGGAACCACCCATTCCAGGCTGCCGGTGGCGGCCAAGCCAGTTGCAATCGGTCGCCAGGTCACGCCCCGATCGCAGGACCACTCCAGGTCCACTGGGCCAGAAACACTGCCGCCCACCGCTTCCCAGGCCACCCGTTGGTTGGCCCCAGGCTCTAACGTTCCGTGGTCTGGCGCACCCAGGATGATCGCGTCCCCCTTGACCAGGGTCGCTTGGTCCGTGACCACGCCGTCGTAGCGGATGTTGCGAATGGTGAACACGTTGTCGTAGACATCCAAAATGACGCTACCCATCTCCATCTCAGTGAACGCCATCAGGGGGTGGCCACCTGCACCTCCAGTACCGTTCCCTCCATGACCTGCGACGATGTGCACAGTGCCTTGGTTGGCATTGATGCCCAAAGACTTGGTGTAGGCCCCATCGCCAGCCGGAGAGCCATCTCCACCATCCAGAATCCCGGTGCTCGTAGAGGGGTGGTCGTAGGCCCCATCCAGCAAGAATGAGCGCTCATAGATGTGGGAGTGGCCGGTGAGCGTCACGTCGACACCCGCCGCATCTAAGAGAGGGATCAGACCCTGACGCAGGTCCCGAAGCTTGGCCTCCGAGTCCGAGTTGTGGGTTCCGAAAGAGTAGGGCGGGTGGTGCCAAAAGGCGATGACCCACTCCGCCGAGGTCGCGGCCAAGTCGGACTCCAGCCAGGCCAACATGGCGGACTCAGGACTCAGGTCCGGGTTGTTGCTGTCCAACACCACGATGTGCAGGTCGCCGTAGTCCACCGAGTAGTAGGCCTCCGTTCCCGAGCTCACGCCACCCAAGCGGCCGTCTGTGGGGAACGAGTAGGCTTCGAAGTACGGGCCGGTCTGAGAGCTGGAGATCGAGTTGCCGTACTCGTGATTGCCAATGGCCCCGTACATCACCGTGTGGGAGAGGATGCTGGCGTAGGGCTCAAAGTACTTCTGGCTGAACTCCACCTCCGTGCCACTGTTGTAGGCCATGTCCCCCACATGCAGCAGCAGGTCCGGCGGACGGCTCACCACAAAGCCCAGCATGGCGTCCCGCACATCGAACTGACCCAAGCTTCCCTTGCCTGAGTCACCGAGCACCCAGACCCGCACCTGCTCGGTGCCTCCGGCTATGGGTGCCGTCTCAAAGTAGGACTCAAAATCCGCCTCTCCGTCGACTATGACTCGGTACTCGTAGCGGGTGTTTGCGTTGAGCCCAGAGAGTCGCAGTTCGGCGATCTGGGCCCCGCTGGGCAGAGCCTGGCTCTCCGTCAGAGCGCCCTCTCCCCACTGGACTTCCGCGCCCACGGGCACGTCTGTCATCCACATCAGGGTGACCTGATCGGTCCCTAAGGATTGAATATAGGGCTGCCGCTCAAAACTGGCTCCCCAAGCGCCGGCACACATCAGCCAAATCATCGTCTTCTCCACCACATGAACAGCATTCCAGGCCAGAGGGTACCTGCGCAAGATCCAAAGGAAGAACACCCTCTCTGGCTGCGCTCCAGAAGGGCCAGATTCTTGTCGCTGGGCCGGGTCTGGACCCGGACCTTGAGGATCTCTTGGGCCCGTTTTCGGTAGGGCCGGCCATAGACCGAGACTTCGGCACGCAGCAGCAGCCACTCGGGATGGTCCGGGCTCTGCTCCAACAGGGCATCCACCGCCTGGCGAGCCAACACGGTCTGGCCAGTCTCACGGAGCAGGCGCACCCGCTCCAACGCACACACCGCACCCGGTGCACCCGCCAAACCCTCGATGGCATTTTGTGCATCCAGCTGCTCTGCCACCCGCATGCGTGACAAAAAACGCTCCGGCGTGGGGTCCAGAACCACAGCCGCATCCAGATCTGCCAGGGCCAGCTCCAGGTCTCCGCGCTCAGCTCGCATCGCGGCCCTGGCTGCGTGTGCCTTGGCGTGGGGGGCGGGCAGCAGCGCGTCTAATGTGGCCTGGTCGGCAGTCACGATGGCGAGATCCAGGGCGACATCTCCCCCCAGAGCCTGGGCAGCACGAAGGTCGTCGGCGGCTTCCGCCTCCTCTCCTTCGACCAAGTGCAGCTGAGCGCGCTTGATATACAGCTGCGCGGAATCCGGATTCTCCACGATCTCGGCGTCTACCCTGGACAGGGTGGCATCCAGCGGGCCGTGGGCCAGCGACAAACCAACGAGCGGGAAGAAAAGAGTCAAGATGGGTCAAAGCCTCGAAAACCGCGGCCATCGATGGCCCGAGCCAATAAATCGGGGAAGGCGCCTGGGGAACAAGCGAAGGTCGCCCAGCCCAGTGCCTGCATCTTAGCGGCGTTGTCGGCATCGTAACCCGGCTTGCCGTCGTCACAGAGCGCGAGCAGGCAGATACAAGTAGCCCCGCTGGCCTGGAGTTCCTGGGCACGCTGGAGCATCTGCCGAAGGTCCCCACCCTCGAACAGGTCAGTGATGAGCACCACAACGGTGTCGCTTGGACGCATGACTTGCTGTTGCACCCATCCCAGCGCCGAGGAGATGTCGGTACCTCCGCCAAGCTGGGTAGAGAACAGGAGCTCCACGGGGTCGTCCAGGTGCGCGCTTAGGTCGGCCACATCCGTGTCAAAGACCGCCATGGACAGCGTGAGCGCCCGAATGCTGGCCAGCACCGCGCCAAAAATACCGGCATAGACCACGCTTGTGGCCATCGACCCGCTCTGGTCCACACACAGCACCACATGCTTAAGTCCCCGGCCCTTTCGTCCATGTCCGATGACTCTCTCTGGGATCAAGATGCGATGCTCAGGGTCCCAGGTCTTCAGGTTCGCGCGAATCGTGCGGTCCCAGTCAATCTCTCGCAGTTTAGGCCTGAGTGAACGGGTGCTCCGGTCCACCGCACCCTTCACCGCATCCCTAAGACTCTGAGAGAGTCGTTGTTCTACCTCGTTCACCACCTTTCGCACCACCATGCGAGCGGTCTCCCGGGTCTTGGCAGGAATCATGCCTTTTAGAGCCAGGAGCGTCGCCACCAGATGCACATCAGGCACCACGGTCTCCAGGACCTCGGGTTCCAACAGCATGCGGTCCAGGCCCAAGCGCTCCATCGCGTCACGCTGCAGCACCTGCACAGTCGTGCGCGGGAAATAGCTGCGGATGTCTCCAAGCCAGCGGTGCACTTTGGGTGAAGCACTGCCCAGACCCGACTTGCGGTCCGAATCGTACAGGGCCTCCAGGACCTGATCCATGCCGCGATCCTGCTCGCTCATCTGTTGCCGATCCTGGGAGTCTCCGCCCAGAACCAATCGCCAGCGCCGGGCGGCTTCTCCATCGTTTTTGGGCTCATCCTGCATGGGGAGTTCCGGTCAGAATGTGCTGAAGGACGGACAGGACTTGGGCTGCCCGCTCGGTGTCCAAAGGGTCGGCCTTCTGTTCCTTAGGCCCTTGGGTGAGCTGGATGCGCATTCTCTGTCGGGTGACCATGTCAAAGCTGGAGAAGCTGCGCCGCAACATAGGCAGCAAGGCGATGAAGCTGTCCGGGTGCAGCTCCGATAGCCACCGATCCAGCACCTCCCAGAGCGCCCGCTGGTGGACCAGAACCAGGCCGGACCCTTTGAGCAACCCTTCCAACCAGAACGCGGCGTCCAGGGGCTCGACCACCTGATTGAGTGCCTGCTTGGCCAGCGTCGTCAATCCAGTCGAGGTCAGTGCTTCCGCCTCCAGACGCTTCCGCGCAGCCCGTCCGCGCACCAATGGATGCACCTCTTCGGCGTCTTGCAGACCCAGCAGGAGCTCCGCCCAGTCGATCTGCATCTCCGGCCTGCCCATCAGCACCAGCGCCGCGTGACAGTCATCCAAGTGCTCCACCAAGACGCCGGCCAGAGTGGCGTCCACCTGAACACACGCCCCAGGTAAGCCCACCACCACACGCTCGAAGAGACGCTCCAGCACCGGGCGAATCTGCTCGGTGGGTGCCTCCCGAACGGATCCGTAGCGCAGCAGCTTGGCCAGTGGCGGCAGTGCGCTCATGAGGGCCTGGATATCGGCGGCCACCGCCGCCTTGTCGTCCAAGACCTGGAGCAACGCAGCGGTGGGCAACTCAGCCAGGATGGCCTGGTCCACAAGCTCCGCGAGTTCTCCCAGGTGCTCCAGCGCCTGAGCGTCTCGGACCAAAGCTTGGGCGGCGGCAGCCTGGAGGGTATTGCCCAAAGTGCTGCTGGCCACGATCTGCACGGCGTAGCCCGGGTCCCACTTTAGCGACCAGACCTCCTTAAAAGAGCCCATGCCTGCGCTGCCTTGGCACTCTCCCCAGCCAATGCCAATGCGCTGCAGGCGGTAGAGCATCAGAGAGGTGGCCTTGTGCTTGGGTGTGCGTAAGTCCAGCTCCTTGCCCTGAGGCGTGGTGGCCCGGATCAAACTGGACTTCTTGATCAGGGCCTCCACGTCCTTCTGCAAGGGCAAAGTCGGCACGGATGCAGGGACGGCGCCGAGAGCGTCGCCCACCTCCAACTCTTGGCGGATCAGACCCATCGCGCGCCCGTCGCCTGCAAGGAGCACGGTGCGGGTGGCTTGGCGCAGCTCTTCCAGGCCGACCCGAGAGCGCCCCCGCAGCGCCGCAAGGGCCTCGGCCAAGCGCACCCCTTCGATGACGTGGGCACTCGATATCTCCAGGCCCTGCGCACGCAGCAAGCGGGCCGTCTGCCCCAGCCAATTTTCTGGCAACGGGATTCGCGCATTTTCCTGCTGACCACTCTCCCAGATGGCCTGGTACCAAGCCGGGGCCTGCATCCCAGCGCCATACCCGCTGGCCAGGGAGAGGCGAGAGGCCGCCCAGGGCACCCAAGTACAGGCCACCTTTTCCTTCTTCAGACCCCGCAACAGGGCGTTGTCCTGGCCCACCTTGAAGGCCTTGAGCTGCTCCAGAGCGGGCGCATGGAACGCGCCGCAGACCACGGCGACGTGCGCGTGTACCTTGAGAGCCGCCCGCATGGTCTTGCGCATGTGGGCCTCACGCAGGGCCTCGTAGGGGTCCTCCGGGCGCAGCTTGTCGAACTCTTGGCGCACCGCGTCCATGGCCAGCAGAATGGCGGCGAAGAGCTCGGTGTCGTCCCGACGCAGTTCGACTTGGTCTTCCCACCAGGCGTCCCCACTTGGATATCCAGCCGCGCGCGCCAGTTCTCCGAGCGCGTCCACGCCGGGCCTGTTCCGAACCAGCTCGTTCTCGGCCTTGAGCACAAAGGTCTGGGGCAGATCCATAAACTGCACTGGGCGGCCATTGGCCAGCGCCCAGCGGATGGCCTGAAACTCCGGAGACCAGTCGCAGAAGGGGTAAAAGCAGGATCGCGCTGGGTCACTGGCGCTGTAGACCATCAGTGCGACTGGCGGCCGCAGATTCGGGTGCGCCAACAACGGCAGCAAGGGGTCGGCGTCCGGGGGCCCTTCGATCAGCACGGCGTCCGGCTGCAAGACCTCCAAAGCGCGCACCACACTCCTAGCAGATCCAGGCCCGTGGTGTCGAATACCCAGGATAGAGTGGCGGAATGCCCCCACTCAGAGGGCCCGCTTGCAGGCGCGGTACAGGTCCTTCCACTCGGCACGCTCGCGCACCACGCTCTTGAGGTACTCGCTCCAAGGAACCTGGTCTTGCTCCGGATCCCGCAGAACAGACCCGGTCAGGGCACTGGCCAGGTCCTCCGCGCTCAGCTTGCCGTCGCCGAAGGACGCCGACATGACCAGACCGGCCTCCACGACCGCAATGGCCTCGGCTGTGGACAGGGTGCCGCTGGGCTGCTTGAGCTTGGTCTGACC
Organism: uncultured bacterium; assembly: GCA_905480105.1. Lineage (GTDB taxonomy): Bacteria > Myxococcota_A > UBA796 > UBA796 > CAJQPC01 > CAJQPC01. The sequence continues at coordinate 20,640 of CAJQPC010000041.1, forward strand.
GTCTTCGGTCAGCCCCCTCCGCAGCTCTCGAAACACGGTGACCACGCGCTGGATCTGCTCCAAGGCTGGCGCCTCTGTGGGCATCTCCATGGCCCGGTGCATCGCCCCAACCCGCTGCTGAACGATGCGAACCTCCTCCTCCAGGGTCGCCGGCGTTGGCAGGACCACCGTGTTGAAACGTCGAAGCAGGGCGCTGGAGAGCTCGGAGACCCCTTTGTCGCGATCGTTGGCCGTCGCGATAACGTTGAATCCGGGGACGGCCTGCACCTCCTCCCCAAGCTCCGAAACCGGCAGGGTCTTCTCACTGAGCAAGGTAATCAGGGCGTCCTGAACATCGCTGGGGATACGCGTAAGTTCCTCGATCCGGGCGATCTTCCCGGCCCCCATGGCCCGCATCACCGGACTGGGCACCATCGCGTCTCGACTGGGCCCATCGGCCAGCAAACGCGCATAGTTCCAGCCGTAGCGCAGAGCGCTCTCATCCATCCCGGCCGTACCTTGAACCAGGAGGGTGGAGTCGCCCGATATTGCTGCGGACAGGTGCTCACTGACCCAAGACTTCCCGGTGCCAGGCACCCCTTGCAGGAGCAGCGCACGCGAGGTCGCCAGGGTCGCAATCGCGATCTCGATGATCCGTGCATCACCGATGTACTTGGGCGAGATCTCGGTGCCATCGTCGAGCATCCCGCCCACCAGGTAGGTGCGCACGCCCCAGGGGGACATAGACCAACCGGCGGGCTTGGGGCGCGTATCCCGGTCGCGCAGAGCACTGAGTTCATGTCTAAAGGCCTGCTCGGCATGCTGCCGGATGACGCCCTGCACGGGTGCAGCCGACTCTCTGGATGTACTGGGGGCGCTCATAAAAGGCTCCGCTCAAGGGGCAAGCTAAGGAAGATAAGTATGAATCCGGCGGCGCGCAGTCACCTTGGCCGCAAAGGCAATGACCCGCGTGGTCGAGCTGCCTGGCAGCAAAGGCCGCTGGGGCAGGAACTGAGGTGGCAGCGCGTTGGCCGCCAGCTTTAGGGAGTCGGAGAGCCATTTAGGCAGGTCGCGCACCTGTTGGGCTCGATTGATGCGTCCCAACCAAGCGCGAGCGACCGGCTCCGGCCACGGCAGCGGCAGGGCCCGGAGCACATCCAAGGCCAGCCCTGGGTCCACCGACTCGGCTTGGGCCAAGAAGCGCACCATCTGATCGACAGCCCGATCTAGGGGTAGCTTGGGGGCCAGCGCACCGATCTGCTGGCTGGCGTGTCTCGCCGCGCCGCTCTTGGAGCCACCAGACCGCAGCCGCTCCGCCCACCACTGGTAAAGCGGCCAGAACCACCGGGTGTGCCCCTGACTCAAGGCCGCTTGGGTCCAGCCCATCACCGTCGCCAGGTCCTCGCTTGGATCTACAGCCCCGAGCAGCTCAACGGGCGCTCCGTGACCCTCCCAGACTTCCAGCGGCACCTTCGAGACAGCCCTCTCCCACGCACTGGCCAGTTTGCCCAAGTGCGGGTGCTTGTTGTCGAAGACCCACTCCAGCGCCTCGGGCCACACCTGGGGAAGCTCGACGGAGAGGGTCAGTTTGCCGCCTCGCAGGCCAGCCCTACGCTCGATCTCTATGTGGGCCTGAACATGGGCCACCAAAGCCTTTCGCAGGGGCCCATCCAGCTCCAGTAGCAGCGCCCGTGCGGCCGCCTTGACCTTCTTGGACCGGTCGCTCTCAATCAAGTGTAGGAGCAGGTCCTGGTCCTCCAGACTCAGCCCCACGTGCAGGGCCTGGATGAGTACCAGGCGCTCGGCTGCACCGTCTCCCGTGAACGAGGCCACCATGCGCTCTCTCGCCGCCCCAGCATCCACCGTACGGAAGTGCTCCAGCGCTGCCAGCCGCTCCGCGCTGCGGCCCTCGCTCCAGTCTTTCTCCGCGTCCCCAAGTTCCAGGCCCAGGGCCCAAGTCCAGCCCCCTTGCCTGGCCAGCCACTTGCCTGTCTCGCCCAAGAGCGGACGCGCCGCCTCCTGCAGCTTGGAATCCTTGAGCTTGAGCAGTGCAGGCAGGTCGCCTGAAGAGACCCGAAGCCCATGCCGCAAGACACCTGCACTGAACTCCGCGAGAAGCAACGGGTCCTGGTGATGCAAGGCCAGCGCCAAGACCGCGCCCAGTGCCGGCTGAAGCACGGGCCGTTCGTCCAGAGGAGCCGCACAGGGTTCAGGTAGTTTCTTAAGGGTCGACAGGGCTGCTTGACGGTAGACCGCATCCGCACCGGCCTGCAGCCAGGCACTCCAGGCTGGGCTGACCTCTGGGAGGGAGACAGGCGCTGTCCCGCTTCCAGCAGGTGCCTGGTCCAGGCCCAGGAGCAGGCTCTTGCGGAGGGGATCCATTACCCAACCACCGCAGCGTTCCAGCGTTCTTCTGCCCAGAGGCCACGTGGGCGGATTTCACCCCGCTCCAAGTTCATAAAGAGGGTCACCTGTCGGCCACCGCTCAGGGCCAGGACCCGCCACCAAGGCAGATCGGTCAGCGGCAGTGCTTCCCCTTCTTGATCGATGGCGTAGAAGCGATCCTTGTGGCGAAGGATGCGGATGTTCTCCAGCACGGCGGCGACCCGGACCAGGAACGGGTCTTGCTCCAGCCGCTGGGCTTGAAATGCCAGGAGCGCTTGCAGGTCCCTGAGCCCAGCCGGAGCCTGCTTGAGAGGCTGCAGCTCACCGCTCTGCTCGGCGATGAGCGCGCGATGCCCGTCCGGATAGAGTGCCAAGGTGGCCGGCAACACCCACCCGATGGGCAGCGCCTGCTCGAACTGCCCCCCACCAAAGCTTGGCGCAAAGTCCATCAACATCTGCACCTGCTGCCCCCGCAGCAGCCACGTCAAGCGCAGCATACCGCGCTCCTCCTCCGTCAGACGCTGCCCTGCGATGAGCCAGTCGCCTTGGAGGCGCTCGCCGGTGGCCCGTACCTCGGCCTGTTTCACCCGCCATCCCAGGTGGTTGCGCACCCGCTCCTCTAGGGCCGGGCTCAGGTCTTGGCGAGACGCGTGTACCAAGAGCGCGACACGCCCCAGCTCCTCTGCGACTTGTGCCGGCCAGTCGGTCCCCTTCCCGACTCCTTCCCCAATCCTGGCCAAGCGTGTAGACAGCCCCGGAGCCTGAGCGTCGATCAACCGGCGGGCCTGAACCTCAAAGTCCGCGCCGCTCTGCAGTCGTCCAAGACCTTGTTGGCCCAGGTCCTCCATCCAGCGCTGCAGGCCGACCAGCCCCTGGGCGATGCGCCGCTCCCGAACCTGGACACGCTTGTCCTGGGCGACCACATCTACCGACCTCCTCTTGGTCTCCTCAGTTCGGGTCTGCGCCGCCCTGGAGCGGCGGGTTCTCCAGGCCTGGACCAGCTCCGGCACAGTGGCCTGGGGGATGGAATCCGGGTCCAGACAGTGCACGATGAGCAAGCCCAGCACGTGCCTACAAGGTTGCTTTCGTGAGGGGCAGCTGCACTTCCACCCCTGCTGTTTCGTGTCGAACTGAGCGAGGTAGTGGGCGCTGCCGAAGAACTCCCCCCAAAGCAGCCCTTGGCCCTGGCCCAAACCTTGGATCTTTCGTACCTGCGAGGCCACCTGCTGCCCGCGGGCAAAGGCCGCAGGGTCAGGCGCAAGGCTGCGGATCTGGTCCAACTCCATGGGTTCCGGCTAACCGGTCTGCGGCCTTCGGTTGCTGTGAGAGCGCTTCGCCCCCTTTCAGATGGCGCACGCACTGTCCTAAGAGCCGCTATCCACCGACACCCCCAACAGCGGCTGATACCGAATTTGGACCAACATGCCGGCCCTGGGCACCGCTCGCCCATGAAAACGCACCGCGTTCTCATCGGGCTCATAGGTCCAGCCGTCCTGGTCTCGACCCGGAATGAGCACGCTGTCCACCCGCACCTCCAGTGTGTCTGACTCGGGCAGCTCACCCAAGTAGAAGCTGTCTCCCAAGCCGGCGACCTGCAGCCCAATGCGCTCCAAAATCTCGCCGTAGTCCACCAAACAGATGGAGTCTCGGTAGCCACCCGTGTTCTTGGCTGACTCGATGTAGCGAACCCCAGCGTCCGCCGCGCTGCCCTGAGAGACGCAGCCCAGAGGCTCATCTCCGACAATGGCGTGCAGCACAAAACCGGGATCACCCGCATGCTGCTCGAACTGCTCCATATAGTCGGCCACGCTGGATGGGGAGTGATCATCCTCGTCACTGAGCACAATCACGTTTAGACGGGCGTCTTTTCTTGAAAAGTCGGTGTTTTGGGTGGCCAGCCAGGCACTCTCCAGACCTTGCTCGTCCCGGTCTCCAGAGATGCCCACTGCTGCGGCCTCGGCGAAAGCGACCGCGAGATTGGGGGTGTCCCGGTCAAACTGCCCTCGCAAGGCTCCCTCTTCCCCTACGTCTGTGCTGACGATGCCCACTCGAAAGTCGGCCAAGCTCGTGCTCAGAACCTCTGCAAAGACCTGAAAGCTGGCCTGCAGGCGGTCTTGCTCCTCTTCCATTGACGGGGAGTTGTCCACTACAAAGAGCACATCGGTGGCTCCATCCAGATCCGCCTGAATGAAGGTCTCGTTGCGAGCAATGTCGGCGTAGTCGTACTCGCTGCAGGACATGAGCAGGAGAAGGTGCAAAGTCATCAGAAGTCCACCGGTGCCCGCAGAGTGTACCGGCTAAAGGCAGGCAATGTCTTACAAACGTCCAATTCTGGCCCGCTACCGCGATCCTCTGGAGCTCATCTGGCTGGCCACAGCCAACCGACTTGGCGTGCAGGTGCGGCGTGACCCGGGAGTGTTCGCAAACACCGATGGCGAGGGAGTCATCCTCATCGGAAACGATGACCTGGACCCCGACGACAACATGGCCAAGATGCTCTTCCATGAGGTCTGCCACTGGATCATCAACGGCCGCGAGTCGGTCAGGCTGCGGGACTGGGGCTTTGACTATGGGGACCCACCGGACACCCGGGAGCACGCCTGCATTCGCTTGGAGGCGCTACTGGCTCAGCCCCACGGCCTGCGGCTCTTCTTTGCCCCCACCGGCAAGTTCCGGGAGTACTACGACCGGGTGGGCGACCCCTTACAGATGCTGGAGGAGAGCGACTGGGAGCGTGAGGTGCAGGTCTTGCTCCAAAGGGGCCTGGCCTTGGCAGCAGAGGAGCCTTTCGGGAGCAGTCTGCAGTCCGCTCTGGCAGCGACAGCCGAGCTTCAGCGGGCCTTGCTTCCCTTCCAAGACGATTACCGTTCGGACCTGGCAGGCGATGTACTCCAACCGCTCTGGTTCAGGGATTTGGTCTAACGGAACGTTTCGAAGTGGCGTATCGGGCTTCGGCGACCCTCTCCTTGGGGTAGACTATCTGGGCACCGACGGACTCCTTCATGCTTTACCTTTGGCTGGCCTGCGCCGCTGAGCCGGTCGACCCGGATCTTGTGACCGCCCTTTGGGTGGAGCCCGCAGAACTTCAAGTCGTCACCGGGCCCCAGGGCGCTGAACCCCTGACTTTCTACGCCTTTGGGGACACGCTTCAGGAGCAAGGCATCGCCTTGGAGACCGTGGCATGGAGCCTGAGCAACCAGAGCGCCGGGGAGATTGACGACTCAGGAAACTTCACCCCCTCCACCCTCAATGGCGGCGTGACATGGGTGGTGGCCAACCTGGATGGCGTCGAGGGCTTGGCCACGGTCACCGTGCAGTACCAGGAAGACGTGATCTTGGGCCCCGAGATCGACACCTCAGTGCTCAAGGATGGGGAAGAAACAGCCAGCATCCTGGACTTTTGGCTCTATCCCGAGGACGGTGTAAGCCTGCCCCGCAACACCCCGGCCATCCGGTTTAATTGGGCCGACTTGGGTGCGATTGCCTACCGGCTTCGCCTTCAGTCCCCTGTCACCGATGTGAGCGTCTACACCCGCGACCTAAGCTGGACCGCGGACTCCGAGAGCTGGCAGAACATCGCCGCAACCAACGCCGGCGGCCAGGTTGAAGTAGACCTGTATGCGCAGCTCCCAGGCGGCAGCGTCGTGCGAACCGAGTCTCGCACCGTCCAAGTCAATCGTATGGGTGGCCGCGGCAGCATCCTGTATTGGAGCACCTCGGTAGGTGGCGTGCTGGAGGTTCCCTTCGGAGAGCTAAACCCGACCGACTACCTGAGCACCGAGAGCACGGGCCGCTGCGTCGGCTGTCACGTGGTCTCAAGCCAGGGTGACATCGCGTTTACCTATGATGGGGGCAACGGCTCCCTGGGGGTCAAGGACGCCGAGACTCTTCTGGACCGTGCTGGAAGTGAGTCGGTCCAGGCAAACTTCAAGACCTGGAGTCCGGATGGAGATCGGCTGATTGGCACCTATGGCGGTGCTTTGATGCTGCTCAACGCCGAGGGCGAGCTGCTGCATGAGATCCCCATGGACAACGCCGTCAACCACCCCGACTGGTCTCCGGATGGTGAGTTTGTCGCACTGATAGTCACCGCTGGACACACCCAAGATTGGACCTTTTCCGGCACAGGCGAGCTGGCCACCATCCGGCACCTGGGCGACGGTATCTTCGCCGAGCCCAGGGTCCTCTTCACGCCGCCAGACGGCTATAAAGCCTACTACCCAAGCTACTCGCCCGATGGCGACTGGATTGCTTTCAACGTCAGCACCGGCGATGCCTACGACGACCCCGACGCCGAGCTGTGGGTCATCGACTCCAAAGGCAAGAACCCGCCCATCCGCCTGGACGCCGCAAACCAGGTGGGCGAACTCACGAACTCCTGGTCCCGCTGGGGGCCCCTGCCCGACGACGACATCCTGTGGCTCGCCTTCAGCTCCAAGCGTGCCTACGGCGATGTCAGCGTCGACATTCCCCAGGTCTGGGTAAGCGCCTTTGACCCGGAGCAGGCCGTCCAAGGCAAAGACCCGAGCAAGCCCGCGTTCTGGCTGCCCGGCCAAGACCCCACCCAAGGCAACCACATCCCGGAGTGGGTGCAGTGGTAGGGGTGTTTTTCTCCATTGCACTGCTTGCCTGTGGGGATCCAGAGCCCGTCAAAGGCAGTGGCGGCCTGTCCCAGGACTACCTTCCAGTCGACGGGCAGTTCTCCGCATTCATTCCAGCGGAAAACCCTGATGGAGCCACCCTTTGGTTGTTGACCGAGCCCGACCTGTGGACCCTGAAGCTGGGCCCCAGGTGGGCCGATGCATCCGAGTGGGCCATTTGGAGCGTTGATTCCGCCGACGGATTGCTCCTGAACGACCAGGCTTTGCTTCCTGCTCGACCTGAAACCGGCTGGGTTTCCGAGAACCAGGACGGTGATTTTGGGGAAACGGAGATCCTAAACATAGGCCAGGCTACTGCTTGGTACGGCACCTTCCCAGTGGCTGCGACTTTAGAGACCACCGGCAGCCCACTCGATGGCGAGCAGGTACTGGCCTTGGGGTTGGGGTTGGTGGTGTTCGAGGTGGGTGGAGAGCGCTGGGAGCTGGCGTACTACGAATAGCGGAGCCCCCCAGCGTCCGGCGCGATTCTCCGTCCATCAATTCTTAGCTCCAGAAGGGTTGATCGAATCGCGCGAACGGGTGACCATGGCACCGATCCTGGAGTCTTCATGCCTACATCGGCCACCACACTGTTGCTTCTCTTGGCATGTAACGACTACGAGCTGACACCAAAAAACGACGTCTCCTCCGGCCAAGCCTGCCCAGATCTCACCGGCACCCCATACGAGGTGGACCTGGTTGATGAGTGCGTGGCCGAGCCCGTGGTCGGCAGTTTCGACCCGGTGATCGAGTGGCAGCAGCCCGAGAACCCAGCGTTCCCGAGCTACACCCAGATCATGTCCACCCCGGCCATCGCCAACCTCACCGACGACAACGGAGACGGGGACATCGAC
>CAJQPC010000042.1 GCA_905480105.1 uncultured bacterium
CCACCATCTACGGCCAGGTCCTGGACTGCGCTGGCCGAGGCATCTCCGGCGTGCAGATCTACATGGTCGAGGGCGGAACCCCCTCCTACGATCGCGAGGCCTTCCCCAGCCCAAGCGCTGAGTCCACCGACCGCAGCGGACGCTTCTATATCATGAACGCACGCGCAGGCAGTTCCACAGTCCAGGCCTGGGTGAGCGACTCGGCGGGCGGCTATACTTTGCTGGGCCGCACCCGCTTTCAGAGCGGCGGCGACGAGGTGGTGCACGTGAACATCCAGAGTGGCGGCGTGGATGACTACGTGCTGCCGGAGAGCTGCTTGGAGTAGGGGTGCCGGCTTACCCGGCACGGTCTCACACACCCGGACTTGCTTCCGATGAGCGCGCAGAAAACGCTCAATCCAGCGCGCTCTTGCCCGCACAGCGCATCGGCAAGTGCGGAATGCCATCCTCGGGGTACCCCGGACCACAGACCACAAACCCCAAGCTGTTGTACCAGTCCTTTAGGTGTGCCTGAGCGGAGAGATGGATGGGGTGATCGCCCCACTGACGCCATGCCCGACGCATCCCTTCGCGCATCAACTCCCGCCCCAAGCCTTGCCCTCTGGCCGACGGCAAGGTCACCACGCGCCCAATCACAATCTCTTCTCGCAGAGACCCCGGAGGGAAGCTGCGCAGGTAGGCCGCGAGCGTCCGCTCGGGGCCCCAGAACATCAGGTGCATCGCCGAGGCGTCCGCTCCATCCAAGTCTTGATAGGCGCAGTCCTGCTCCACCACAAAGACCTGGGCGCGCAGGGTCAGAATCTCGTAGAGCTCCGCCACGGAGAGCTCGCCAAAAGCCTTGTAGCGCCATGACACCGGGTGGTATTCCTCCAAGGTCCCTGCAGTCAGGGATGAGTAAGCAACCACCCCAGGAGACGGGCCGAACACTGTGCTTGGGTCAAAGCCCAGTCTGGCTATAAATGCACGTCCTGGGTCTTGTTCTGGGTCGGTCATTCCCACCACAATGCGCGCTTGACCCGTGCCAAAGCCCACGCGCAGCACGGCGATGCAGGCCTCCTGGGCCAAGCCCAGACTCCACCCGGCCGGCTCTAAAGAACAGATCAGCTCTGGGTGTTCCTGACCGGCCACCTGCCGCAGCCCGCAAAAACCCAACACAATGCCTTGGTAGTCAATGCACCACAGGCCCCAGCCATGCGCCTGGAAGCTGGACCGGGACGCAACCAAGGCTTCTCCTACCAGCTCAGCACTGGGAGGCTGGCTGCTCCACGTCCAGCCACGAAAGCCCGCGTTCTCCCAGTGGGCCCGGAACAACTCCGAGTCCTGAGGTCCCAGGGGCTGCAAGTTCAAACGCTCGGTCTTCAAGAAATTCATGGCCGGAGCATAGGGGAAATCGCATACTCTTCCCACGCCAAACCAGAGCCCTGCCAGCATCGGTGCAAGACTGTTGACATTGATGCCCCCCAGCCCTGTCTACCCTAGCCTTGGAGTCCCCCCGTGCTGCTGTTGACGTTCTCCCCCGTTCTCGCTGCGGTGGTCACCCAGGTGGACGACCCGATCATCCTGGACAAGCGCACAGGTACCTGGGCGCGTACTTTCGTGGACTCAAGTGACCAGTGGTGGTTCTTCTTGGGCGCAGGCGGCGGCATTGTGGCGCCGGTAGACGCCAACTTCGACTTCAAGGAGGACGATCTCACCCGCCTGACCGATCGCCAGGACCTCCAGGATCACGGCATTGTCCAGTGTCCAAACGGAGACTACCTGCACGTCGGCAGCTACACCCAGTCCAGCTCTAACGACTCGGCCCACGCCTACCGCTACGACGCCGACTGGAACCTGATCGCCGACGCCGTGCTCGAGGCTGGTGTCCAGGACGCCGCGCACAACGACATGACCGTCATCTGCAGCCCGGACTTTCAGGGCGTGATTTTTAGAGAAAACGGCGGCCCCGGTGGCCAGGCCGGGCGCTGGTTCAGCTTCGACGCCCAGGGCAATGTCAGCGGCCCCACAACCCTCGAGAACACTCCCCAGATCACCGGCGGTGCGGCCATCCAAGTGGGCGATGAGATGTGGCTCTTCGGCACCCAGGGCTACCAACAGGATCCCCTCCAGGTAAAACGCTACGACGCCGACCTGGTCTACCTGGGCGAGCAAGCCAGCGTAAACCTGAGCCCCGACGGCGGACAGCCCTACTGGACCCAGGGGCTGCTCAAGGCCGGGGACTACTACCTTCTGGCCCATATGGGCAGAGGCCAGGAAAGCTTCGACGCCGACACGGGCAACGTCTATCTGAGCATCTTGGATGCCGATCTGACCTTGTTGGAGCAGACCCGCCTCTCGGACTACAGCAGCGGTGCCGCCGGCATGCGCCCAGGGCTGATGCGGGATGGAGACAAAGCAGTGGTGAGCTGGGATGCCAATCTCCGACCCAATCTGGTGGTGCTGACCTTGGACTTGAGCGGCGCTGGAAACCTGGACAGTGGTTGGGACTCCGGAGACTCCGGAGATACTGGACCCGGCGGGGGCGATGGTGTCTCTGGCTGCGGAGGCTGCGCGGGTGGTGGCCAAGCCGGTGGGCTGTTGGCTGGACTCATTGCCGCAGGTATGCTGGGTCGAAGGCGGAATGGGTCGCCCCAACAAAAGCCCTGTTGAGAAGAATTGCACATTTTGCAACACACCCCTTGCCGATCTTGGCAACGGGGACCAAGTTCTCTTCCATGATCACCGCCATGCTGCTCTTGCTCACCGCGCTCTTCTCCGCGCCCGCCCAGGCCCAAGCTTGGGAGGCGGCGTCCGTGGTGGATGTGTCCGTCGCCTTGGAGCCCATGCCGGAGCTCCCCAACACCTACATGGCCGACCCCGGTCTCTACGCCACCGTGCATGCCCGCCCGGCCGATCGCCACACAGCCAAACAGCTCTCGGATCACGCACTCCAGGTCGTGCCCGAGCTGGCTGAGCGCTTGGGTTTGGGCACCGGCCGCAGCATGAACATCGTGCTGGCCCACGACCAGAGCGACTTTGAGAACCTGCAGCCAGGAACCACCCACGACTGGGCGGACGGCACCGCATGGCCCCAGCGCTCGCTGATCTACCTGAGAGCCCCCAGGGCGCGCTCGGGCAAGTCCAAGGACTTAGAGCAGGTGTTGGAGCACGAGGTCGTGCACGTCCTCTTGGGCCAAGCCTTCGGCCGCCGCCCTGTGCCCACTTGGCTACAAGAGGGAATGGCGCAGTACTTCGCCGGCCAAGTCACCCCGGACCTGCCGAAGCGCATCGCGCGCGGCATGATCGGCGGTGGACTGATGAGCTTGAACCAGCTCTCCTACGGTTTTCCCCACAACCCCCAGCGCGCCGATCTGGCCTATGCCCAATCCGCCGATCTGATCAACTGGATCGCCAGTGAATACGGCGAAGAGTCCCTGCGGACACTGGTTCAGCAGATGTCCCGGGGAGAGAGCATGAACTCCAGCCTGTACGCCGCCACCGGGGTCACCTCGGCGGAGTTAGAGCTGGCTTGGCAGAGCCGACTCAAAGATAGCGGCCTGTGGTTGTCCGCCTTCATGGCAGAAGGCTCCTTCTTTGTTCTGGTCATTCCTTTCGCCCTTTGGGGCGCCTGGAGCCTGCGCAAGCGTCAGCGCGCGACGCTGGCCCGCTGGGAAGAAGAAGAGCGACGCCGGGCGGCCTACGAGGCCTTTGTGGCTCGTACCCAGTGGATGAGCATGGGCTAAGCTCACCGTCTTGATTGGACGACCCATGCCCAGCATCTTCTCGAAGATCATCGCCGGCGAGATCCCCGCCCACACCATCTGGGAGGACGATCACCACATCGCATTTCTCGACATTCGGCCTGTGGCCCCAGGCCACACCCTCGTCGTGCCAAAACGAGAGGTGGATTACCTCTTCGACATGAGCCCGATGGAGTACGAGCGCCTATGGGACGCCGTTCGCCGGGTAGAGGCCAAGCTTCAAGCCCGAATGGGCTGCGAGCGTGTGATCGTCACCGTCATGGGCTGGGAGGTCCCCCACGTCCACGTGCACTTGGTGCCCACCGACACCCCCAGTCAGTTTCCCCTGCCAACGCCCTGCGGGATGACGACAGAAGAGATCACAGCGATCGCAAAGCGATTTCAAGACAAACCCCGCCCCAGTGCGCCCCCTGTCCTGGAGCGCACCATCGACACGGCCATCGAGGATTAGCCCAGACGGACCTTCAGCTCTTCTTCGAGCTGACAGCCACCGCCTCGAACTCGTAGACCTTGCCATCCTGAGCGTTGTGCTTCTCAGGCATCGCATCGGGGTTCTCAGATTCGCTGGCCAAGTGATCCAGGAACTCAGGATCCAGCTCGCGCACGGTCACGGTGCCCTCGATCTGGCAACTCTGAGCCGCGATGTCCTTGTCCACGGTGAAACCATGGTCCTTCATCATGACGCGCATCGTCTTGTCGCCATCGGCCAGGACCAGCCAGCAGCCCATGGCCTGGCAGACCTCGCCAATCTTGCCTTCCACGCGCAACGGCTTCCCCTGAAAGCTGGCAGGATCAGAAAGCAACGCGGACGCTGGGGTGATCTCTTCGACCTCAAAGACCTCCCCCCAGTGCTTCCAACCATCCGCGTCCACTGCAGTCACGGGAGCCTCAGCGACTGCAGCCATTTCGGTGGTCAAGGCCGCAGCCTTGTCGTCTTTGGTCAATGCAGGTTCGGTGCCACAAGCCACCATCATCCAGATTACGAGCATGATGCCCTCCTATGGGCCAACCCTTAACCACATTCCAACGCTTTGTATCAGGCCGTTTGCCAGCGGCGGATCACATCCTCAAGCTCGGCCGGGCTGACGGGCTTGGACAGGTAGTCGTCCATACCTGCTTGGACACAGCGCTCTCGATCCCCTTCCATGGCATTGGCCGTCAGGGCGATGATCGGAACCTTGGACTTGAGCCCCAGTGTTCGAATCTCCGCGGTCGCCGCGTAGCCATCCATCACGGGCATCTGGCAGTCCATGAAGATCAGGTCATAGTCCCCGGTCTTCACCCGCTCTACGCCAGCAGCGCCATCGGGGGAGATATGAACGCTGTGTCCCATGCGCTCCAGCAGGCGTCGGGCCAACATCTGGTTGATGACATTGTCCTCCACTACCAAGATTCGAAGCACGGCATCCAAGGAGACCTCCCCGACCCCTTCCACCGGTTCCAAGCATCCAATGCCAGGGAGCTCAACCCGGAAGATGCTGCCTTGGCCTTCTGTGGAACTCAGCTCAATGGCACCGCCCATCTGCCGGACCAAGTGCTCAGAGATTGCCAGCCCCAGTCCAGTCCCACCAAAGAGGCGCGCAGGGCTTCCATCCACCTGAGAGAAGGCATCGAAGATGACCGCCTGCTGGGACTCGCGGATTCCGATGCCGCTGTCTTCTACTGCTAGGCTCAGGCCCCCTTCGTGGGACTCGACCCGCACGGTAATTCCTCCCTCGAAGGTGAACTTGGACGCATTGTCGAGCAGCTGGCTGAGAATCTGGAAGATGCGCTTGCGGTCCCCCTTGACCCAAACCGGCACGCCGGGACCTACAAGCACCTCAAAGCCAAGCCCTTGGTTCACGATCCCAGCCATGTGATGGGACTTGAGCTCCTGGAGCAGAGGTCCAATCTCAAAGGGGATCTGCTCCAAGCTGATGCGCGCGGCCTGAAGACGGGCAAAATCCAGCACATCGTTGACCAAGACCATCAAGTGGTCGCCAGAAGCCATGGCCATGCGGGCCAGCTCCTCCTGTTCCTCGTCCAGCTCGGTTTCCAGGAGCAGGCGGTTCATACCGAGCACACCATTCATCGGGGTGCGGATCTCATGGCTGATGGTGGCCAGGAACTGATCCTTGGCATTCGCAGCCGACTGGGCCTGCCCAAGGGCCTTGCCAAGGGCCTGGTTCTTTTCCTCGGCCAGCGCCGCCGAGCTCTCCCTGTTGTCCTCGTATGCCATGCAGACCAAGGTAATGAATCCCATGCTGACCACGGCCTGCAGCAGTGGCTCCAATCCGGTGAGCACCAGGGTGCCGATCAGTACCGATGCAGTGAGCAGGCTCAAGCCGCCCCAGCGGCCCAGCAAGAAGATAGAGATGGCTGGAATGGTGGCTGTGAACAGGACCGCAGCCTCGCTGCTGCTACCGGGCGTATCGATGGCTGTCGCCGCAATCATGTGCAGCACAAATACGTGGAGCCAGCAGAGCAGCTGCACCCTGCCACCCACACGGAGCGCCACAAGCTCACCGCCGACCACCAGGGCCATGACCACGACCGTGACCATATGCAGCGGATCAGGCTGGCCAAGAATCCCGATGAGAAGAGAGATGAGCACCAAACCAAACAATGGCAGTGTGCACACCACCAGCAGTCGACCTTGCCTTCTTGCTTCAGCGTCCCTTGGGTCGACCGAAGATAGAAAAAAGTCGCAGATGGCATTCATCGAATTCACTAAAACTCCTCTCGGCACGGACGTGAAGCTCTTTTAGAGCTGGTCCAATAAAACTTGTCTCACCTGCATAATTTTAGCGTTCGGTGATCACCAAAGTGCTCAGCACCGTCAGGTTTTCTCCCTGCACCTGTCCTCCGCGAACTGTGACTATACCCAGGTCGAGCCACTCTTGAGTAAGGTAGTTCGAAGAATACATATGAACCTCGACACCCTCATCGATTTCAAGCGCGACAGTGTCGATTCGGAAACCCATTCCCGACGTGTCATGGGCATCGAAAGGCGCCAAGTAGAAAACCGCCAAGACCCTCTGTGAGATCGCCTGCATGGGTGGCCAGTGCGCCTCGGGAACCCGCACACCGCGGGTCACGCTGCCATCCGCACCAAAGGGGAGGGTCAGGTCGTCCTGGGCCAGGGTGAGCCACACACCTGGTGCAGCCTGGACCTCTGCTGGAGAACTCTCAGGAGTGGGCTGGCCCTGGTCCAGCACAGGCACCGAGATCTCAACAGTATTAGCGCTATCGCTCAACTCAAAAGGCACCAGGGGCGTGGCCCAGTTCCCCTCCTGAAGCACCACGACCTCAAAGGAGTAGGTGTCCGAACCCAAGGGGTCAAAGGTGTAGTTTCCATCCCCCCCACTCTCGGCGAAGGAGCAGCTCTCCAGACACATCTGCAACCTGGCCATCAGGGGATTGCCGTCCAGGTCGGTCACTCGACCGGAGAGCACCACGTCGGCATCGGCATCTGAGTCTGTGTCCGTGTCTGTGTCTGTGTCTGTGTCCGCGTCCGCCATCGTGTCTTGTGGCGTCTCGGGATCACCAGCACAGGCCAGGGCCAGCAACAGAACGAACATGGAGTCTCCATCGTGTCCCGCTAAGGATGCTTGTTTTCAACCGAAGTTTCACGGCGATTTGCAGTCAGACTGCAGATAAATGGCCAGGGGACTCTGCCTATTCCGCGGTCCAGCAAGCCCTAAGACGGGTCCCACAGCCGCGAGCAATGCAGAAAGAACGGCCTGTCCCGCGAACTGTAAAGGGGAGCGGCTCAGCCCGCGCGTTAAGCCACCACCGTGGATCGCTGGCACAAAGACTTTTCCCTTTGGTGGGCCCTGCTGATCGGCGCCTTTCTGCGCGTCTTGCCCTTGGCCGTGTGGCAGACCGACAAGTGCATGCGCGATGAGTGCACCTACATGTCGCTTGCCAACCGCATCGCGGCAGGCGAGGGCATGACGCCCTCCAACAACTGGATCTGGGCGCCTGGATATCCCAGTTTGATGGCTGCTCACGAGCGCATCTTTGGCTACCCCGAAGCGGTTGTAGGCACGCAGATCGTGGTCTTTTCATTGGCCATCATCCTGGGCTACCAACTGGCAAAGGATGCAGGGGGACTGCGCGCTGGACGCATCACCGCTTGGCTGCTCGCTTGCTCGCCCACCTTGGTCTTCTTCGCCGGGCACATCTGGAGCGAGTCGATCTACACCACCCTGCTCATTGCGGCGGTGTTCTCCCTGGGCTGGGCACGCAAAGGCTCCATCTGGCGAGCCCTGCTGCCCGGCGTCCTGGTCGGCGGCTGCGTGCTCTTTCGTGGGGTCGCCACCTACATGGTGCCCATCTTCGCCATGGCGATGCTCTGGCAACGCTGGCGAGACAAGTCGGCGTGGGGGGCCGCAGGACTCCTGGTCCTGGCCGGAATTGCCGTAGTGGCGCCCTACAGCCTCTACGCCAGTCAGAAGTTCGGTGGCTTGGTCATCAGCGACGCGACCATGGGCCAAATGATGTGGCTGGGGAACAATCTATACGACCCCGTCACCTTCGACTGGGGCGTGGGGACCCTGAGCTCCCTAAAGTACAACGCACTGGTCGACAGCGGCCGGGCCCACTGCTCCGGCGAGCTCTACTACGGAAAAGACTGGGATGCCTGCGAGATTCAGGCCGCAAAGGAATGGATAAAAGCCAATCCTTGGGAGTTCATTCTTCGTATTCCCCAGCGCTGGGCCCAGCTTTTCAACCCCAACTCCTTCGTCACCCGCCATGTCCGCCTGGGCCGCTGGGCCGAGTTGCCCCCGTGGGTTGAAGAACCCCTGCTGCTGGTCACCATCGTGCTCTCCTACATCACCGTTCTGGGGGGGATCGTCGGCGCCTTCTCCAAGGGTCGCGGCTGGCTCATGATGACCACCCTGCTCATCGTGGGGTACCACGTCGCCGCCATTGGTCTGGTGGCCGGGCTGTCTCGCTACCGGGTCCCCCTGGACGCCCTGTTCCTCGTGTGGGCCGGGGTCTTTCTGGCTGACCCCAAGGGGGCCTTGGACCAGGTGGCCGGGGGCGGCTGGCGCTTCTGGTGCATGACCGCTCTGCTTTTGATCTGCACGCCCTTGATGACCTGGTACCTGCTACCGGGGTACCTGCCCAAATGATTCAGCTCCTGCTCCTTTTGGCCTGCACCGAGAAGCCCCTGCCCGGCGGCGGGAGTCAACCCGACGTCATCCTGCTGAGCATCGACACTCTGCGGGCCGACCACGTCGGCGCCTACGGCTACGAACGGGACACCACGCCCTTCATCGACAGCCTGGCCGCCCGGGGTACCCGCTTTGCCCATGCCCGCAGCGCCAGCCCCTGGACCCTGCCCAGCCACAGCACCATGCTCTCAGGACAGCTGCCCATCCACCACGGCGCCGTGGACTCCGGTGGGGGACTGCCCGAGGACCTGCCCCTGATCCAAGAGCGCTTCCAGGCGGCCGGCTACGCCACTGGGGCCGCCGTAGCGACGCTCTTTGTTGGCCGACGCTTCGGTTTTGCCCGTGGCTTTGATTCCTTCCAAGACTTTGGGGTCAACAACAAGAACAACCTCAAGGGCACCGTCGATGCCCAGGACGTGTTCAAGGCCGCCACCGACTTTGTACGCGGGCAACAGGGCGAGTCGGTCTTCCTCTTCCTGCACGTCTACGATGTGCACTACCCCTACGAGGCGCCCGGCGACTGGGAGCAGAAGTTCGACCGCAAGGGCAGCGACAAAGACCTGCGCTACAAGAACTACTTCCGCTACCAAAAGCACCCGGTCAAGGCCGAGCAGATGGCCCACCAGGTCGCCCAGTATGACGAGGAGATCGCCTATGTGGACGACCAGCTCCGCCAGCTCATCGCGCAGTTTCAGGCCGCCGGACGGGACCCGCTCATCATCGTGACCTCGGACCACGGCGAAGAGTTCGGCGAGCGCGGCAGCTGGGGCCATGCCCACACCCTGAACCCCGAGCAGCTTCGGGTGCCCCTGATCATCGCTGGGCCGGGCGTAAAGACCCAAGTCATCGAGGAGACGGTGGGCTTGCAGGACCTGGCCCCCACTCTGGCGACCACCCTGGGCGAGGGCTGGGCCAGTGATGGCCTGAGCCTCTGGGGAACCCTGAGCGCCAACGAGGCCATCGCGCCGCGTCCTTTCCTCTCCGATACCAGCCGCTTTGACACCAACCGTCTGGGCCTGTGGGAGGGGGATTTGCGCCTGGACTGGGACCTGAGCGCGCAGGTGCTCACCCTCTACGCCGATCCGCTCGAGACGATCGATGTGGCTGCGCAGCGGCCCAATGACCTTGAGCGCATGAAAGCGTTGCTCATCGCACAGCTGGGCACCCCGTGGATGGCTGAGCCAGGGGTGATTCAGACCAAGAAAGCCGCTCTATTCGCCGCGGGAGCGTATCAAGGGGCGCGCTGGGAGAGCTCGGAGCCCTCTGGGTTTGCTGTGATTCCTGTAGACGCCTCGGTCCAGCACGGGGACCTGCCCTGGGTGAGCGCAGGCCAGGGCACGGGCCCGGTCGTGCACACCGGAACCCAAGCCAGCAGCGTGGGCCTGACGGAAGCGGAGAAGGAGCAGCTGCGGCTGCTGGGGTACATCGAGTAGGGCCAACACGCCCCAACACGCATCTGGGACAGACCCTCCCATTGCCGAACCTTGCCCCCCCCCTGCGTGTGCACAGGATGGTCTCATGAACCCAAACGCTTTGATTGACCTGTCCGAAGCTTCGGACCGCACACCCATCCACGCCCTGACCGCCCCCCTGCTGATGCTCCTCCTCGCCTGCGCCCCCACCTCTCCGCCCGAGCTCCTTCTTGAACCAGACCCCCAACGGGCGGGACTGGACGGCAGCTTTGGCCCCAATGGTGTGGGCTTCTCCACCTTCCGCGCCGCGCGGGCCACAGGCCAAAGCTTTGATGTGGACCTGCACTTTCCCGCAACAGAAGATGCGGAGATGGTGGACGGAGCACACCCCATGGTGGTGGTCATCCAAGGGGGCGCGGTAGCGCACGAGCGCTATCTCTGGATGGGGGAGCACTTGGCTTCCCGTGGCTACATCGCCCTTACCCCTGCTTACCCCTTGGACCTCGCCATTTTTGGTGGCAACCGAACCCACGAGGCCATCGATCGCGCACGCCACTTGGCCGAGAACAATGACCCCATCCTGGGGGGGGCCATCGACGAACAGCCCGTGGGACTGATGGGCCATTCCCTGGGTGGGGCAGTGGCCATCAAGCAGTGGCTGCGGCACGAAGATGACCTTGGGCCATTGGTCATCGTGGCCAGCTACCCCGCTGGTGGAGACACGGTCCAGGAAAAGCAACGGCCTGTGCTGAGCATTGCAGGCGACTTGGACAACAGCGCGGTGCCCGAAGAAGTACGCGCGGGGGCACAGCGCTTCGGAAACGCCACCCTGGCCTGGGTACAGGGCATGAACCACTACGACTGGTGCGATGCGGTGACCCAAAAGGAGCGAGACAAGGAGAACAGCCCCCATGAGCGCCCAGCCGATGAGAGCCGAAGCGACGCCTGGCGGGTCATCGACGCCTACCTAGATGCGGAGATGATGGGCTCTGACCAAGACTGGTCGGCCCAGGACTACGCTGGCGTGACCTTGGAATAGGTGGCTCGCCATCGGGTCGCCCCCCGGTGACTGGGTCAACAGGAACCCAGGAATCTTAAGGAATGTAAAGGCTTCGAAGAACCCCTGAGTGAACCCGTCTGTGCGGGTGACCCCCCTCACGGAGCCGCTGCCATGAACACCCTCTTCCTCCTTCTTTCCCTGGCCCAAGCCGATGCTGCCCCCCGAGCGAACGCCGTCCAGCAAGAACGCCCTGAGCGGGTACACCAGCGCCCTGAGGTGGCTCCCGAGGGTCACCACGACCTCGCTCGCAAGCGCAAGCGAACCCACAAGAGATTCCGCGTTCGCACGGCACGACGCAACGCCAGCTCCCTGTTCCGCCCACGTCGACAGGCAGTCCCCCCCGGGCCCGGCGCCAAGCAAACCCGCGATCCCTACGCCACCTGCCGGGCAGACCGATTGGAAGACCGCCGGGACCAGGCCGAGGACAAGCGAGACCGTGCCGAGGATCGCAGGGATGCACGTCATCAAGGTGGCCACCAGGACCGACGCGAGGATGTGGCAGACCGACGCGAGGACCGCAGAGACCGTGCAGAGGACCGCTACGACTCCACCCACGGGTGCAGCCGACGCTGAGGGCCGGCTGCAAGGCTTCTGCCTGGAAAGCTGAGCCTTAGCTGAGTGACGTCCTGGACCTCCAGGACAACCACCATCACATCGTTGTCAGCGTGCCCTTGCAGTGCTGTGGGTTAGGATGCACGGAGCCATCGGAGCCTCGCCGTGCTGTTTGCCCTTCTGATCGCCTGCCAATCGGCCGAACCTTCCTGGTCCGGCATGTTCTCGGCAGTGGCCTCCGACCCCGACTGCCCTCCGCTGGCAGCAGCAGTGGGCGCCTCCAACATGGAACCGGCGAGCGCCCCTACTTTCGATAAAAAGCCCCAGGTCTGCATCGACGACCCCTTCGCTTGTGATTCCGAAGGAAACGTCCTGCCGGATGAACCAGTGGTGGTCGAGGTGGACGAACCCGAGGTGCCCACCGAAGAGGTGCCCGAGCCTGAACCCGAGCGGCCACAAGTCATCGCACCTGAGCTCCCCCCGGCAGAAGGCTTGGCCACCCAAGCCGTTTGGGGTGTGCGTCTGCTCCAAACCATGCCCAGCGCCCAGCCTCCTCGGGCTGCTCTCGGTCTGCCCGACGGCACCGAGATCATTGTCAGCCCAGGATCCATGCTGCCCGAAGCTGGCGTCATCGTGATCTCCGTGAGCGCAGACAAGGCACAGTTGGCAAAGGTCGAACCCAAGGGTGATCACGCCAACATTGAGACGATGACCCTCTTCGCGCAGTACTGAGCCCCAGGGTTCTGATCGCCTTCGGCATCGGTGTTGACAGATCGACAGGACAGGGCGGCAACAGGTGCGGCCCCTCCCAAGCCCCGGCTAGGGTGCCTCCATGGTTCT
This sequence comes from uncultured bacterium, assembly GCA_905480105.1. GTDB lineage: Bacteria > Myxococcota_A > UBA796 > UBA796 > CAJQPC01 > CAJQPC01. The sequence continues at coordinate 12,767 of CAJQPC010000042.1, forward strand.
CTTTCTCGTCTCCTGCATGTCCCCTCAAGGGGAACTCGACACCCTCACACCGGCCTCTTGGTCGGGGCTCAGCGTCAAAGGGGAGAGTGCTTGCGCTTTTGACCCCCTTGGGGACCTCACCTGCTGGGGACCCGCTGCCGAATACTGCACCTCCCTGGCCGTGAGCGAGATTGCGGTGGGCACCCACCACACCTGCGGTTTGGACGTGGATGGACGCGTTCATTGCGGCGGCAACGACAGCTACAGCGAGACCGTGCCCCCGAGCGTTGCCATGCGCCAAGTGGTCGTTGGCGACTACCAGAGCTGCGGCTTGGATTTGCTTGGCGAAGTACACTGCTGGGGTTGGGACCGTATCGCTACGGGGCTGCCTCCCGGACCCTACTCACGCCTGAGTCTGTCCAGCTACCAGCTCTGCGGCCTGGACTTGGAGGGGAAGATTGAGTGCGCCGGCAGCTTGAGCACCTGCGGTGACGGCGCCCCCCCAGCGGGCCAATACGTGTCCATGGACCAGAGCAGCTGTCACGGTTGCGCCCTGGATAAGCAAGGAAGCGTCACCTGCTGGAACGCCGAGCCAGACTTGGTGCCCCCCGGCACAGGCTGGCGGGAGATCGCGACCGGTGACGGCTTTACCTGCGCCTTGGACGATTCCGCCGATGTGTACTGCTTTGGCCCGGCTGCCCCAGAGCCCATGATCGAACACCCCATCTACGAGCTGGATGCCGGCGGACAAGGCCTGATCTGCGGTCTGGACGATGCCGGCATGATCTGCTGGGGACCAGGCGCAGCAGACGCCGACATGCCCTACTAAACACAGGCAAAACGCAACCCAAACATGAAGGCTGTCAGGGGGGTGTCGAGAACTGGACACCACAAGCAAGCTCCCCAAAGCCAAAAACCGACCCAAACAGGGCTTATTCGTAGATTATCGAGCCGACACGGGCCAACGGCACCAGTCCTGCAAGAGCAGTGGCCATGCGACACCCTCTACTCCTGCCTGGCCTATTGATCCCCTTGGGGATCGTTTTGAACCCCTGGCTGAATCCCCAGCCCATTCCCCTGATCTTGGCCATCGGCGTCTGTGGACTGCTGGCTTGGTTGGGGGGATCTTGGTCTGCCGCTGGGGCCGCTTGCCTGCTCTTGGGCCTGCTACGCGCCAGCCTTTGGGTGCCTGGACCCACCCTGCATTCGCCAGGGATCTCGGCGCATGGGGTGGTGACCCAAGCAAGCAGCCACCGGGCCACACTGGAGCTGCGCACAATCAATGGCGCGCCCGCCCTGGGCCCCCTGGCTCTCCACACGTCAACAGCCTTGCCTGTGGGCGCTCAGGTGGCGGTATTCGGCCCCATCGGCCCGTCCCAGAGCGTCACCCTACCGGGCAGCCCCAGTCCCCAATACACCGCACAGGTGAGCGGCCGAAACAGCGTGCTGAAGGTCCAGAGCTGGGTCCCGTTTACCCTGGGTCGGCCCAGGATAAACGGAGACTTTGAGCACACGGAGAACCCCGGTCTGCTCCGGGCCCTGAGCAGCGGGCTACGCGATGACATCCCCCAGGCAGACCAGGACACGCTCACCCACACAGGCACCCGACACCTGCTGGCTATCTCCGGCCTGCATATTGGTCTGCTGGCAGCCGGCGCCACCTGGCTGCTGCGCATCCTAAGCGCCCCCCTGCTCCTGATTCGGCATCCCCAGCTGGGCCGCCTGCTGCGGTGGATTCCTGCTGTGGGGGGCATGACTGCGGCGCTTCTCTTTGCCTACAGCGTGGGCAGCCCAATCTCGGCACAGCGGGCGGCGGCCATGGTGTGCGGGGGGCTTTTGGGCAACGCAAGCGGGCGCGGCATGCAGCCTTGGAATCTGCTGGGAGGCGCAGCAGCAGGTCTCTGTCTGGTGGACCCAGGCTCACCGGTGGAGCTCAGCTTTCAGCTCTCCTTTGGTGCGGTGGCCGGGCTGCTGACCGTGACCCCGCGCCTGGAGCGCTACCTGCCACCGGACCTGAACCTGGCCCTGGCCTGGGCCGCCCGCAGCCTGTTTGCCAGTGTGGGCGCCACGATAGGAACCCTGCCGGCCGTGGCCCTGCACTTCCAAGAGATCTCCTTGCTCTCCCCCTTGGCCAACCTTGTGGCAGTCCCTTTGATGGGCGCCGTGGCGGTGCCTTGCGCGCTGCTGGGCTCCAAGGGCTGGATCCTGCCCCTGGCTCTGGCGGACGGCAGCATCTCCCTGAGCCTGCAGTGGCTCCGATGGCTGGAGTCGGCCCCAAGCTGGACCCTGGTCCATCCGGCTTTAGGCATGGCGGGCGCCGCCTTGCTGATGTGCAGCGTCCTGCTGATCCGCTGGCCCGGAACGGCCGGGAGCAGCGCTCTGTTGATCTTCGGTCTCCATGGCCGCCCACTACAGACCCAGGTGGACTTTCTGGCCATCGGCCAGGGGGACGGGGCACTGATCCAGCTCCCCGACGGGCGCACGATCCTGGTCGACGCCGGGCCACCCGGCGCGCAGCCTCTGTTCTGGTTGCGCCGCCAAGGGATCACCCACATCGACGAAGTGGTGATCTCCCATCCCCATCCTGACCACTACGGCGGTGTTTTGCCCATCTTAGAGGCCCTCAGTGTGGGGGCCGTGCGCGTGCCAAGGGGACCGGTGGAAGGAGAGAAAGACTACGCCCGGATCTGGTCGCTGGCCCAGTCAAAGGGGGTCCCCATCTTAACGGGTCAAGATCCGGTGCTCGACCCACAGCGACTGCAGATCCACCACCCAGAGCCCAGCTTCTTGGCGCAGTTCAAAGACGACCCAAACGAGATCAGCCTGGTTTTGGAGCTGCGTGACGGCGGCCACCGGGTGCTGTTCACTGGCGATGTAGAGGACGCCGGAGAGCACGCCCTGCGCGCCTTGAACCTGGGCCCCATAGACATTTTGAAAGTGGCCCATCACGGTTCACACACAAGCTCTGATCCCCGCCTGATGGCCCAGTGGCAGCCCCGGTTGGCGGTGATCTCCTGTGGGGTGGACAACCGCTTTAGGCACCCCCGGCCCCAGACTCTGTGGACACACCGCGCCTGGCCGGTGCTGCGCACGGATCAGGACGGGACCGTGCAGCTCTCCTTAGGGCCAGAGCTGCGTGTGCGTACCTGGAAGGGGACCTGGAGCGCCTGGCAGGAACTGCCCGCAGAGCTGCCCCAACGCTTGGACTAAGTGTTCTCCGCCGCCGCCTTTTTCGCGCGCTTGGCTTTCATGTCCTTGTTCACTTTGCCCATCCAGAACCAGCCGACCAGGGCGACCGCTGCGACGATGGCCGACATGGCCTGGCCGGTGGTGATCACACCCTCGAT
>CAJQPC010000043.1 GCA_905480105.1 uncultured bacterium
CGAGGGGTAGGCGACCTCGATTGCCGGCACCTGCTTGGCCCCCTCACGCCTCTCCCAGAAGGCCCGGGTGTCCTCTCTCGAGGCCAGATCTTTGTCGTCCCCAAGCAGCGCCCGCATCTCCGGAGAAAAGGTCAGGCCAATGCTGGTGTTCAAGCCACGCCAGGTAGGCTCGTCATCGTCCAGCTCGCCGTTGCCGTTGCGATCCAGATAGCCTTGGCCAGCCCAGCTTAGGCGACGATAGTCCATCTCGCAGCGCAGCTCAGGAGCCAGAGTGCAGTCGCCCATCTCGGGGCGGTGGTACTCGTTGAGCGCGATGGGGGCCGCCGATGGGGTCTCCCAAACCACCAAGGCCTCGACCGGAGGGCGCTCCAAGGTGGCGTCCGCCAGGGTGCTCAAGGCCAGGTTTCCGCCATTGCTCAGGCCCACCAAAATCATGGCGTCAAAGGTGGGGACCCGGTCGGCCAGGGCACAGCCTTCGTCGTCTTGGCTCATCCCTTTGGCAAACTGCAACAGGCGTAGGACGCCGGCTCGGGACTCCGCACCGTAGTGGTCCATGTCCCCCGCCACCGAATCGGAGCCAATCAGGTCGGTGTGAAGCTGAACAAAGCCGCCGCCCGGGTTGAGAATGGTGCTTGGCACAGCTGGAACCTGCTCTCCGCTAAAGCCACCGTGCACGACTGCGACAGGTACCTGGGGTCCCTCAAACTCGGCATCTGCGGAGATAAAGACCTGGGCACCGGCCAGGGTAGTGATCACAGAAATCCGCTCCCCATCCGCCTTCAACACGCAGTGGGTCTTGGGGTCGCTGGTGTCGACAATAGGCTGCTCGCTGTCCTGCGGGTCTACGTCTTTGCGACACGCCAAGAGAAGGATCCAAATCATCGTTCGATACTCACGAATCGAAGGGGGTGCTGGTCAAGCAGGTTGGGATGAATGCCCTGAACATCCGGCTGGGTCAGGTCGTACCAGACGTACCAATACAAGGGAATGAAGGGGACCTGCTCATTGAGTATGGCCTCGGCGTCGCCAAGAATCCGGGCACGTTCGGCCACAATTGGCTCATTGGCAGCCTGTGTCAACAGGGCGTCGTAGGCAGGATCACCCCAGCCGGTGTTGTTGTTTCCGCCGTCCTGAATCCACATGTCCAAGAAGGTGGTGGGGTCCAAGTAGTCGCCAATCCAGCCGCCCCGAGCGACCTGATAGTCGCTGCTACTGACCGCCTTTAGGTAGGTCTTCCATTCCCGGTTTTCCAACTCCACCTCGATGCCCAGGTGCTCTTTCCACTGGGCCTGGATGACCGCTGCGACCAGCTTGTGGGACTCCTGGGTGTTGTAAAGGATGGTGAAGGGAGGGAAGCCTGCGCCGTCTGGGTAGCCAGCCTCTGCCAAGAGAGCGCGGGCACGCTCCGGGTCAAAGGGGAGTCCTTCTGGCCCCTCGTAGCCAGGAAGCCCTGGAGGCACGAGGTGGGTGGCGGGGAGCTCACCGACCTTGCGCACTTGGACGATGTCGTCTTTGTTAATGGCCAGCGCAAGGGCCTGGCGGACGCGCACATCATCGAAGGGGGGCTGGTCGGTGTTGAAGCGGTACAGGTAGACACTCAGGGCAGGGCTGGAATTGAAGTCTTCCTTGTCTTGCAGCAGCGGCAAGAAGCTCACCGGCAAGTCGTTTGCCACCACCAGATCGGTGTAGCCGGCTCGATACAGGTTGGCCGATGTGTTGAAGTTGTCGATGCTGTAGGCGATGACCCGGTCCAGCTTTAGCTCCTCCACTCCCCACCACTTCGGGTTCTTCTCCAGTACAAACTTGTCTCTAACGACGTGCTCTTTGAGCAAGAAGGGCCCGCTGGTGACGATATTCTCCACACGGGTCCACCGCGCGCCGTGGGCCTCCCAGGCCTGCTTAGGAACTGAACGAAGGGTGGTGTGGGAGGTCAACTGCAAGAAGTAGGGAGCGACGGACTTGAGCCGGACCACCAGGGTGAAGGGGTCTGGAGCACTGAGGCCCAGCAGTTCGGGGTCAGAGCGCACGTCACCCAGCGTCACGCTGCCAGCGGGCAGTGCCGGGGCCGCGACACGCTCCTGCTCCGGGTCGGGTAAGGCCCCCTCAAAGTCCACGTCTGGAAGCTGGTCGACTTGGTAGCGAACCAGCTCTCCCCTTGGGTCGGTCAACGTTGCCGACAGAACCCACCCGGTCTTTTCTTCTTGGCCGTAAAAGACCTTGGATCGCTGCCCCTCTTCCTGAAGCAAAGTAACCGAGTCGCCTCGGCCAATGCGGGCAACCGTCTTGCCCTGTGCATCTTCCATCGTAGCCGGGGCCTTGAGGACCCGGCTGTTGATTACCGGCCAGCTGGGCTCGGTCAGTGCCGCGTCCACCCAACCCTCGCGGGTCTCTCCGCTGCACTCCAGGAGCAGGGCCAGGTCCCCAAGGTCTGGGCAGGCAGCCCGCACTTGCAGCTTCACCCGGGCATCCTCCCTCTCGAGTACCAGCAGGGATGCACCTTCGCGCACGGAGACCCCGTCCACGTCGACCGACTCCGTGAGTCGGGCCAGGTTGTTGGAGCTGGCCAGCAGGTGAGCTCCCGCGTCAAAGGGGCCGCTTTCCTGGGTGAGCAGCATCACGCGGTTGCTGTTGTAGGGCTGCCCGCGCTCCAGAAGGTAGAGCTGCTGTGCGTAGCGGGCCAAGTACACCGGGTTGAGCACGTGCTCCCAGCTCCAGATGTAGTCGGCGCTGGTGACCGGAGTCCCGTCGCTCCAGAGCGCATCTTGACGCAAGTGGAAGGTGTACCCCCGCCCGTCAGGGTGCTGCTCCCAGCTCAATGCGTGACTGGGAACTGGGCTCAGATCAACCGGGTCGTATTCGGTCAATCCATCGAAGAGCTCCCCAATGATGCGACCGTCGGGATGCCCGGTCGCTTGCGAAGGATCTAAGTATTCGGGCTCCGTGGCGTTGTTGAACACCAGCGTCTTGGGGGCCTCGGCTGCGCGCGACAGGCCAAAGTTTGGGCCGCTGGGGGCACAAGACAAGAACAGGGCCGTATAGAGGGAAAGGGTCGATGTGAGCATCGTTGGGAGACTAACCCTCAGGTTGCCCCTCTGTGGAGACTGGCACTGTTGGTGCCGGTTCTGGGCAGGGGCTCCCCTGCTCGATCCAGGCCAGCACCAAGGCAATGTCTGGGTCCGGGATTGGCGGCAGTCCCATGGGCATGCCGGGACGTTCAGGGCGGTTCAGATCGGCTGGGGTCTGTCCTGGGCTCAAGTGGTCTCGGGCCAGCTCCATATTCCGCCGCTCCATGGTGGCAGGAATGCGCCCAGAGAGAGCCGCCACGCTCTCGCAGCTCTGCAGTTCAATACCGGTCGCCTCCCACCCAAAGCCGCCAGCATTTCCTGGTCCAGCCCTTCCCTCGTTCCAGTCCGGATTCATGTGGCAGTGGGCGCAGATCCTCCCAAACACACGGTCGTTGACCTGCTCCCACGAGACGCTTTCCTTGGCAGGGGATGGGAATACGGGTGCATCCAAGACCACCCTCTGCTGCAGGTCTGCCAGCAAAATAAAGTCCCGGAGCTGCACCGCTTCCTCCCAGCTCACGCCCATCGCAGGCATCGTCGCGTGCTCCGAGACACTCTTGGGGGCCTGGATCCAAGCCGCGATCAGTCCAGGGGTCATACGTTCGCGCGTGTAGGCCAAGTCTGGCGCCAAGGGAATCCCACCAGTAAAGCGCCCCCCCAAGGCATGACACGCCGTGCAGCCACGCTCGCTGAACAGGACCTCGCCTGCGGCCAGGTTCTCAGCGGTGGGCTCCGGGGACACAGGTTCGGGCGCACGCGCGTCGGCGAACCAGCGCTCGATTGCTTTCAGCTCTCCAACTGACAGGTCCATGCGGGGCATGGTCTCGTCCAGGTGTGGCCTGAGGTCGTGGGGATTGTTCAGGTAGCCGGCGATCCAGCTGGGCTCCAAACGCGCCATGGCCGCCTGAAGGTTGGGCACCTGCTCATAAGAATGAACCGTCTCTTCGTAACGAGACCAGAGGGGGAAACTCTCCAGCGCTATCGTTCTGCGAGCTGGGTCGGCTGCAACCGACTGGATCCATGCATGACAGCCCTGGCAGCTCTCAACCTGGGTGGCCTGGGCCACGCCGGGCACCTGGTGGCAGAGCACGCAGTCCCCCTCCGCCAGAGCGTCCGCGAGGGGAACAGGAGGGGACGGGGGCGCGGAGGTGGGCGGCAGAGCAGCAGAAGTCTGCGCAGCGCAGGCGGCGAGCAGCGCCCAAGAAAGGATGGTCAACATAGGCACAGTTTAGAAGGCTCGCGGCTTGGGCGTGAGGCTCGGCGTCAGGACTCGGGGAGGACCACTGGCACGGGCACCAGCACAGTGGGGCCGTCGGTGTGGACCTGGGGCACCAAGACAGCCGGTACCAGGACTGCGGGCTCTTCCGCAGCAGGCTCTGCGATCTCGGGGGGCAGCATGGCGTCGGCTAATACTGCCTCGTTCACTTCGACTTCGGCGATTTTGGCCTCGCTCAGCACAGGAGCGGCCTCGACCTGCTCCATGGCCTTGGCCAGACTCATCCCTGAGGCGGGGGGCATTCCGCAGGCGCTGGCGGTGGACGAAAACAGAGTCAGGCCTAACAGGCTGACGGCGAAAATGGACTGCATGGGAGACCTCCAGGGTGGCTCATCTGGAGAACGGGTTGCCGGGTCGCTTCCTTACAGTTGTTTTCACAAAGCCAAAGTAGGGCAGGGAACCCAGCCAGACTCCGGTGCCCGCTGAAGGCGCTCAGAGGCGACGACACAGAGGACTGGAAGCTCTTCGCACAAGCCTTGATATTTGTCGTCCATCCCGACCGATCTGTAGACAGAACTTCAGGCCATCGCGAAGCGCATGCGTGCCCAATCGCACACTTTTCAGTGCCAACCTTTGCAAACGCCACTCCAGGAGCTAATCTAACTTTAACACTGGGAATCCGAATGATTTTGCCTTCACTTCTCCTGACCCTGGCCTGTGCAGGCGGCTCCGGTGGCAGTGCCGATGCCCCCGAGATCACCCTTGTGGATAGTGACGGGGACACCATCATTGATATCCATGAAGGGATCTGGGTAAGTGCCGATACAGAGGACGGAGAGGCTGAGCGCATCGAGGCGGACACCGACCAAGACGGCGAACCGGACCAGTTAGATTTAGACTCGGACAATGACGGCATCCCCGACGCGGACGAGGCTGGTGACGCGGACTTGCTGACCTTGCCCTACGACAGCGATGGCGACGGCATTGAGGACTTTCGTGACCTGGATTCGGATGAAAACTGCATCCCGGACGCAGAAGAAGGCGGAAGCGATTTAGACGGCGACGGCATCTTGGCTGTGGCTGACCTAGACGATGACGGCGACGGCATCCTGGACTCCATCGAGATCGGCCTTGACTGTGCCCGTGTGGACAGCGACGGAGACGGAACAGCCGATTATCAAGACATCGACAGTGACGGGGACGGAGTTGGGGATGTCTGGGAAGCGGGAACCAGCGCCTGGGACTCTGAGCCTGCGGACAGTGACGGGGACGGAATCCCTGACTATCTGGACTTGGACAGTGACGGAGACGGCTTTTCCGACGAGGCCGAGGGCCGTAGTAAGGGTCCAGCAGACGAGCCCGCCGACACGGATGGGGATGGCATCTACGACTTCGCTGACATCGACTCAGATGGCGACGGGCTCACGGATTCCGACGAGCGGGACATCTACGGGACCTCTCCCTACGCCAACGACACCGACGGCGATGGATTCTCAGACGGTGCAGAGGTCTCCGCGGGGACCAACCCCAAGGATGCCAGCTCACAGATCGAAGGCATTTACGTCACGGTCGATGAGCGCGCTGACTTAGAAGAGCAGTTCGACTTTACCTTGAACGTGCAGATGGGCGATGTGGCCTTCTTGATCGACACCACCGGGTCGATGAGCGGCACCATCAACGGAATGACATCGGAGTTCTCCTCCATCGTCTCGCAGCTCAGCGGAATCCTGCCCGATGCCGAATACGGCGTCGCCACCTTCGATGACTACAACTACGGTGGATACGGTGCCGGCTCCGACAAGCCCTTTGAGTTGCGCCAGCAGATCACTTCGGACATCAGCCGGGTCCAGAGCAGTCTGGCTACCATCCCATTGCACTCTGGCAGCGATGGACCCGAGTCCGGAATGGAAGGCTTATATCAGAGCCTGACCGGCGAGGGCTACGATCAAAACTGCAACAGCAGATACGACTCCTCCGACGACGTCAAACCGTTCCAGGCCAGCGGCAGCGACCCCTTTAGCGGAGGGGGCGGCGAGTTTTACAACAGCTCCAGCGCTGGTGGCGGCACCGAAGGTGGCTATGGTTTCCGCCCATACGCTCTGCCCATCGTGGTCTACGCCACGGACAACTACATGCGGGACCCCAGCGCTGGCTACGGCACGCCAGGTGGTTGCCCGGGCGACGCGACATCCGGGGATGTGGTGACCGCGACCAACAACCTGGGTGGCTACCTGATTGGCATTGGTGCCAACTCCGGAATCGCGCTTCCTCAGATGCGAGACTTGGCTGGCAAGACTGGCTCTATGGCCGATACCGATGGCGACGGCGCTGCGGATGACTTGCTGGTCTTCCAGTGGAACGGTTCGTCTTCCACTCTGCGAAGCACCATCGTCAACGCCATCACCGACTTGGTCGAGTCTGTGCAGTTCAGCACAGTGGAACTGCAGGTCGATGATCCCTACGGATTTGTGACCGGCGTAAGCCCCAGCAGCTACACCCTCTCTGGCGCACCAAACGGGCAGGTCATCAAGTTCACACTGGACTTCCTGGGTGCCATACCAGCCGGTGAAGAGGACGAGATCTACAAACTCACTCTCAATGTCCTGGGGGACGGAACAGTGCTGCTTGACTCCTTAGATATTTACGTGGTCGTGCCCGGGAGGCCCTCATGATTTCGCTTCTTGCTCTGCTCGCATGCGAGTCAGACAACAACCTCTCGGTCCTAAACGACAACGGCAACGGCAGCATCGACGGCATCATGGGGCGCGTTTGTGACCCGGCTACCAGCACATGGCTGGAGGGCGCTACGGTGTACACCCACCTGTACCGGGACAATGAGCTCTACGACACCCGTCGCACCCTCTCCGATGTGGACGGAAGCTGGAACTTGACCGACCTGCCTCAGGACCAGATGTACATGATCTATGTGCAGTACGGAAGTGAGATTCTGGAACAAGTCGAAGTCTACGTGCCACCGTCTGGTGGTGTGGCGATGGATGAGCCAGCCTGTGGCGGCGGTACCGGCCGACTGGCTGTGGTCAGCGGCAACTACGATGACCTGGGCCGTGTCCTCGATGGGTTGGGTTATCCAGGCTTCGAGCCCGTGGACGGGCAGAGCAGTGACCAGCTGGCGTCCTTCCTCTCCAGTCCGGAGAACCTGGCTGTTTATGACGCCATCCTTTTCTCCGGGGGTCACGTAGAAGAAGACGTCTTCTTTGACTCAGACAACAGCGGCCACCAAGCCCGGGTGGACACGGTGCTGGCGTCACTGCGGACCTATGTCCAACAAGGCGGTTTGATTATCGCCACGGACTGGTCCTACGACATCATCGAGGGCGGCTGGCCGGAGCGTGTCGAGTTTTACGGGGACGACTTGCTCCCCGACCAGGCACAGCGCGGTGAGCCCGGCCTTTTTTCCGGACAGGTGGCCGACTCAGATCTCGCTGGCAGGGTCGGCAGCGACCTGGTCGACGTCCGATACGATTTGAGTACCTATCCCTTGATCAGCGCCGTCTCGGACGACACCACCGTCTACCTGCGCGGTGAGCAGCAGATGCGGATGGGCACAGAGGTCAGCACCCACAAGGGACCGATGACCATCGGGTTCAATGACGGAGATGGTGAGGTGGTCTTCTCTAACTGGCGCTTCGATGCCAACGCTGACACCGAGGCCTGGAAGGTGCTCAAGGTCATGCTAAACCAGCGCCTCGAAGAAGCCAAAGAGAGCGAGTGAGGCGTTAATCTCCAAAGGAGAAGTGGCCTCACTTCAGACAGCGTGTCACGCTCAGTAGCGCGGCACCGTCAAGTCCACCTTGAGCGACCAACGGTCGATGCCGCCGCTCATGCTGCATACCTGGGTCAGGCCTGCCTGAATCAAGATGGCCGCTCCGTGCATGGAGCGAACCCCGTGGTGGCACATCACCACGACCGGCTTGTGGAGCGGCAATTCGTCGGCGTGGTCCTCCATCATGCCCAAGGGTACGTGCAGGACCGGAGGGGAGATGCTGGCCAACCGTAGTTCGAAGCCCTCTCTGCAATCCAGGATGGTCAGTTCCTCACCCGCCTCCAAGCGGGCAGCAACCTGTTCAGCGCTCTGTTCTGGGATCCGCATTCAGTAGCCTATTCGTGTACTTAGGTGAGGAAGAGCAGCACGTAGGCCAGCGCCAATAGAACGTGTGCGATCGCGAAGGGGAGCGCCTTCTTTACAAAGCCGATGAAGCTCAGCTTCAAGCCCTGCTTGGCGATGATGGACACTGCCACCACCGTGCTGGCGCTGCCAATGGGGGTGAAATTTCCTCCCAAGTTGGTGCCAAAAATGGTCGCCCACCAGAGATGGGAATCGCCGGGGACGCTAAGTCCGTCCAATATCTTGGCCATCACCGCTGCCAATGGCACATTGTCGGTCACCGAGCTTGCAAGCGCGGAGCTGACCAGCAATCCCGCGGCTCCTGCCATGTCGCCCAAGCCCAAGAGCTGAGCGATGCCCTCGCCCAAGAGGCCCAACACACCTGCGTGTTCCATCACCCCAATGACCACGAAGAGAAAAACGAAGAAGAAGATCAGATCCCAGTCCAGTGCCGCGAAGCGTTCGTCGATCTTGTTTTTGTAGCGAAGGGCCGCGATCACCGCGAATGACATGGCCACAAAGCCCATGCCCAACTCGGAGAGCCCCGGGATGACAGACGTCGTCGCGATGCCCACAATAAAGGCAACGAGCAGTCCCCAACTCAGGACAAAAAAGCCCTTTGACGCCATGCCGTCGCTTGGATCAAAACCTTCGACCAACGCCCTGGCCTTTTCTCGCTGGGGTCCGCCTTCGGTTGGATGAATGCCAAAGCGCCAGCTGGCCATTGCCACAGTCAGGGCTGTCGCCACCAGGGCATACGGACCGGCGATCAGAAAGAACTTCACAAAGGGGATGCCCGCGGCGTGGCCCAGGATGATGTTCGGAACGCTGGAGATCAGGGTAAGCAAGCCACCGATGTTCGTTAGCAAACCCTCCGTGAGCAGGAAACCCAGGAGTAGGTCTCGGCGATCGAGCTTCTTGAGCGAGACCGAGGTCAGACTGCCCACGATAATCATCGCCGTTACGTTGTTTAGCAGTGCAGAAAACACCACTGTGAGCAGTGCGTAGAAAATGAGTAGACGCAGCGGGTCCCCCCCAGAGCTCCGGGTGAGGCGAATCGCGGTCCACGAGAAGATGCCCGAGCGGCTGATCACATCGATGAACAGGGAGCTGCCTAAGATGATGGCGATCACGCCCCAGTCCACGCTCGGAATGTAAACCGGCATCTCGATGCTGTGCCCGTTGGCCAGGGTTACCGCACCAAAGGGCAGCACGTGCATCGCGGCACCCAAGCCCAGGGCCACGACCGCTGCGATGCCTGTGATCACAGATTTTTTCGCGTGGATTCTCTCCTCGAGTGCCAGCGCCAACACCATGGCGCCTAACAAACCGGCAAAGATCAAGGTCGTGCTCAGAGGGACAGGATGCATGTCAGACCAGGAGCAAGGGAAGGTGACGCAGGGTGACCGCAAGGGCGTGAGCCAGACTCGCCATGGCCTGCTGTCCGGGGTCCTTGGTGGTGCATATCAAAAGCCCCACCCTATGCTCAGCCAGTAGGCTTGGGTAGAGCGATAGGGGCTCGCCAAACTGCACCACAGGAACGACTTGCTCCTGCACGTTTTCCTGTTGCAGGGTCCGCTGCACAGCGTGCACATAGTCCCTGGGCATTCCCAGGAGCTTTTCCTTGAGACGGGCCAGAGTTGGTGCAGTATCAACCCCTGGAACACGACGCATGGCGTGGGCGAAGTGCTCAAAACGCGCTTCATCCTCGATGTGCGCCAAGTGGAGAACCCCGTGGTCCGGGGTCATGTGAACGCCCCAGTTCACCAGGTGGGCATCTTGCGTGAGGTGGTCTGTGACCACCATGGTGCGAACCGATGTGAGCAAGGGACTGCCTGGGACGGGCAAGAGCAGCAACGGGACTTCGTTGGCTTGAGTGAGGATGTCCACCACTGAGCCCAGTGTATAGGCCAAGTCCGTGTCGGGATCGCCCAGGTGCCGCTGGCAGACAACGAGCTGAGGGTTCAACTCAGCGATTTTCTGGAGTAGGTCTTGAGCGCTGCCCCAGTCGTCTCGACTCAGGCTGACCAATGCGCAGTGCCCCCCCGTATCTATCGCAGAGAGAAAGCCACGCACCGCTTGGGCCTCTGCCTCCGAATCGGACGTGCACTGGTCGCTGACGTGAACCACAGTCTCCAGCTGAACACGCTCACGTTCAAACTGGGGTTTCAAGGCGCTACGAAAGACACTCTCAAAGTCATCAAGGCGCACTGGGAACTCCCGTAGGATGCTGCACGGGTCCCTGCCGAAGTTCTGGGTCCAGCTCATCTTCCATGTCGGGCTCGCTGGCCGTTGGAGTACGGGGGGGCTTGTCTAAGGGCGAGTACCGACTCACTGCAGTACTGAGCTTTCCACGGTTGTCACCGCCCACGACCACCAAAGTACCATCTCCTGGGTCGTGGACCAGGCCCCCACGACGCGCTTGGCCGGCGCGTTCGCCCAGCTTCCAGGCCCCTTCAATGGGGAGCAACAACTCGACCGTGCGCGAGGACAGTGCGTCCGGACTCTCGGGCACGGCACTGCCCCCAAAAGCGACCAGGCGAAGCTCGGCGCCTTCCTGGTCGGCCATGTTTGCGCCGCCCACTAAGCCTGCACTGAGGCCCGAGCGGGGCTCGGTCATTGTTGGGCCCGGCTCACAGCCTTTGGCCGTGCAGACCTCCACACTACTCAGAGCCCCTTCAGCATTTTGGCCACCCAAGACCCAGATC
>CAJQPC010000044.1 GCA_905480105.1 uncultured bacterium
ATCTTGGAGCATCCTGACTTGAAAGTCGCAAGCCAGAAGCTGGTGGACAAGGCGAACGAACGTGGCGGACCTGACAACATCACCGTGGCGTTGACCCGGATCGAGGACCCGACCCTGCCTTCGGGCAAGCAACTGGAAGAAGACAGGCAGCGCCTGGCCAATGGTCGAATCTCCCTCCCCCTGACGGACTACGACCTACGGGTCTTGCGGCACTACTTGGACTACCGCCCTCTGGCTCGAGGGGAAGAGGTGGACCTGGGCCAGGGTCTCCAGCTTGTCCTGCGCGGTGCCATCGCAGAGGAGGGCCTGATGCGTGGCCCGGGCGAGGTTGCCGGAATCGCGGCCTGGATTCGCGGAGGTGACCCCGAGCTGGCCATCGCTGAGATGGATGGCGCTGCGCTGGTCCTGGGCTACGAAGCACTGCGAGAGCTTGAGAGACGCCGCCCCAAGACAGCAGCCCGCTTCTTTCGGGCCCTGCTCGGCGCAGCCTACTCAAACGGCGGTTCTCTCCCCCGCTAAGCGCCGACGGTAAACCAAGCTCACCCCGCGTAGTCCGGCATGACGTGGTTGCGCCTGTGCTCGAAAATCAAACTGGTCTCCACACCCCGAACTTCATCTCTTGCAGTGATGGACATGACCTGTTCACGGAGCTGGTCGGTGTCCCGGGCCACGATGTGCAACGCAAAATCTTGACGTCCGGCCAGGTGGTAGAGACTCAAGACCCAAGGGGCCAAGCAGATCTGCTCCGCAAATCCTTCGCCCTTCTCCGTGTCTTTCAGCACGCGTACAAAGACCATGGCTTGAATCTGCAACCCAAAGGCCCGGTGGTCTACGTCCGCATGCACACCACGCAGCACGCCCTGTTTCCGTAGACGTGCGACCCGCTCATGCACCGTCGACGACGCCAAAGCGACTTTGGTGGCCAACTCCTTGAAGGGGCGCCGAGCATCTTCCTGCAACAAGCGCAAAAGGGAGCGATCGATTCGGTCCAAGACTGGAAAGTTCATGCGTTTCCGTAAACTGTTCGGTAGAAAGGATCTGATTCCGGATGTATCTTAGCTCATAAGCTTAGATACCGGCTATATTATGCAAGAAAGAGCCATGCCTGCTGCCCCCGCCACCACCCAACTCATCGTGGGACTGGCTCAAGCACTGCACGAGTCCGGCGCCCCATCACACCGACTGGAAGACACCCTGGAGGCGGTGTGCCGCGCCCTGGATGTCGATGGGGTCATCTTCTCCACCCCAACCTCCTTGGTCCTACAGGTCGACAGCCACGCCTACATGCTGCGCGTGAGCCCCAAAGAGAGCAACCTCTCTCGCCTGGTGGCCGTGGACGCATTGGGTGCCGCACTGAGCCGCAACCGCCTAAGCGTCGAAACAGCCTTGTCTCGTCTCAAGCTGCTCAAGCTGCAGAAAGCGGGCCCCTACCCCGCCCCACTAATGGCCATCGCCCTGGCATTGAGCTCAGCGATGGCCGATGTTCTCCTTGGGGGCCCACCAATCGAAGCCACCTTGGCGGGCGCCTTGGCCGCTCTACTCTCCCTCCTGAGCGGGCGCATGGCAGGCAACCCTCACCATGCGCGAATCGCACATTTGGTCTCCGCAACTTTCGTAGGCCTGCTGGCTGGGCTGGCCGCCAGCTCTTGGGCCCTCTCGCCTGAGCGCGCTGCCCTGGCCGCTTTGATCCTCTTCATTCCTGGCCTGACCCTGACGACCGCCATTGCAGAGCTTGCAAGTGGACACCTGTCCGCGGGCAGTGCACGCCTTGCCGGCGGCGCCATCGTGCTCCTGCAGCTTGGACTGGGCTGCGCCTTGGGTCTACGCATTGCTGGTGCTGTCGTGGACCCTGTCCTGGGGCCTGTCGCAGCGGCGCCCCCTTGGCTTCACTGGCCAGCGCTCTTGGCCGCCGGAGTGTCCTTCACCATCCTGTTCCAAGCTAGAAAAGCTGACCTGATATGGATTGTTATCGCCTCGGTCGTCGCGCTCGAAGGCAGTGGCTTGGCCATCGAGCTGCTTGGCCCACTGCTGGGCCCCGGAATCGGCGCATTCTTTTTGGCCCTATTCTCCAACGCCCATGCCCGATACAGAGACTTACCAGCAAGTGTCACCTTAGTCCCTGGCATCTTACTGCTGGTGCCAGGGACCGTAGGCTTTCACAGCATTCAAGCCCTGTCCCAGGCGCGGACCCTGGAGGGCTTAGATTCCCTGATAGAGATGCTGGTGGTCGCGGCAGCTCTGGTGGGCGGTCTCTTGGCCGCGAACGCCGTATTCTCAGCGCGACGCCCCCTGTAGCGTGAGCCCCGGACCCCAGGCGGTCTGATGCTCGGCTTTGGGGCCATCTGGGCTGTGACCATCGAGCTGCTGTTGCCACAGGCCCCAGAGTACGAAACCCCCTGCACGAGGCAGAGGGTTTCGGGTCCGTTTTGGGACGGTCTTAGCCCAAGAAGGCCTTGACCTCGTCGACCTTGTCCAGGTTCTCCCAGCTAAGGCCATCGCGGCCAAAGTGCCCGTAGGCTGCCGTGTTCCGGTAGATTGGAGACTTAAGGCCCAGGTGAGCAATGAGGTCGGCGGGCTTGGTGGGAAAGACTTCCCGCACGCACTCGGCCAGCTTCTCGTCCGAGACAGTACCCGTTCCGTAGCTGTCGACCATCACAGAGACGGGCTCGGCCACGCCGATGGCGTAGGCGAGCTGCACCAAACAACGGTCAGCAAAGCCAGACGCCACAATGTTCTTGGCAGCGTAGCGGCCCAAGTAGGCTGCAGAGCGGTCGACCTTGGAGGGGTCCTTTCCGGAAAAGGCACCGCCACCATGAGCGCCATGGCCGCCGTAGGTATCCACGATAATCTTGCGGCCGGTCAGGCCCGCGTCACCCATGGGGCCACCCACTACAAAACGACCGGTGGGATTGACATGGTAGACCGTGTCACTATCGAGCAAGCTCGCAGGGATGACCTGTGGAACCAGATCCTCCCGCACGTAGCGCTCGATCTCCTCGCTGGAGACATCCGGGCTGTGCTGGGTGGACACCACGATGGTGTGGACGCGGACGGGCTTGCCGCCCTTGTACTGCACAGTGACCTGGGACTTGGAGTCAGGGCGCAGCCAGTTCACAGTGGACTTGCGGTGCTCGGCCATCTTCTCCACCAATCGGTGGGAGAAGTGGATGCTCATGGGCATGAGCTGCTCGGTCTCGGTACAGGCGTAGCCGAACATCATTCCTTGGTCGCCAGCGCCCTGCTCAGCGTGCTTGCCGTCGTTCTCGTTGACGCCCTGAGCGATGTCCGGAGACTGCTGTTCCACCGCCACCATGATCGCGCAGGTGCCGCCATCAAAGCCCTTGTCGGAGTGGTCGTAGCCAATCTCGTTGACCACGCGACGGATGATGGGGGGGATGTCTACGGTTCCCTTGGAGGTGATCTCCCCAGCCACACACACAAAGCCGGTCTTCACCATGGTCTCGCATGCAACCCGACTGTTCGGGTCCTGAGCCAGGAATGCGTCCAAGATCGCATCGGAGATCTGGTCACACATCTTGTCGGGGTGGCCTTCGGAGACGGACTCGGAAGTGAACAGGAAGTTCTCAAGCGCCATGGGGCTGATCCTCATTGCGCGGACTGGCCGCGCGTCTTTTATGGTCATGAATAATTGGAATGTCGCCGTATTCGCTTAAGGCGATGTTCGTCAACTTGTTTAACTCTGGACGGCGTACCCGCTCAGTCGTCCAGCTGGGCTCGGCGGCCTTGAATTGTGCCAAAGACCGCGAAACACAAGGTCAAGGCTCCAACCGCGAGAAGCGTGTGCACGCTCGCTTCGCCCTGCGCTGCCAAGTCCCCCGCCGTGGACGGAAACAGCGTATCCATCAGCGGGAACAGGATGACCCGGTCGCTTCGGCTCGTGTTCAGGGTGTGCACCACGATGGCGGTCACGAAGAAGACTATGGGGGGTAAGTATCTCACGGCAGAAGGATACACGGCACGGGCCGGGGTGCTTAGTCTCGCACCATGTTGAAAAGCGACTTTCTGATGCAGCGCATTGCCGAGCTGGCCTCGAGCGTGACCAAAATGTTTGGTCTGAAGCACGCCCAGCAGCAGGCCCAACAAGACGGAGCGCTCAATGAAGCGTCTCTCAGTCAGCTGGGTCTCCCCCTGAACTTGCTTGTTCAGCTCTCCCCACGGGACCTGCACATGCGATGCAGCTCCATGGGAGAGGTGGACGCGTATCGGGCTGCCACAGCTGGGGCTCTACTTGCCGCGGCTGCCAGACACCATCCAGAGCTGGCGCACAGCCTTCACGCTCGGTCTCTGGACTTGGTGCTCTTGGCGATGGAGAAGAGCCAAGAGCTGCACATCCCAGAACTACGAGCATTGGCCGACACAAGCTTGACGACCTTGGGGCCGGATCTGCCCCAAGCGCTCGGCAAGCGGGCGGCCCAGCTTAGCGCTCGAGGGTGATGTACCCGACAATTTCCTGCTCGCCGTAGTAGTCAAAGTCAGCGAGATCGAAAAACTCAAGCGTGATCTCGTCGTTGTCGACCTGACCGGACAAGTCGTCGGAGAATTCATCGATGTAGTAGTCGTAGCCTTCCATTGCCCAGCTCTGGAAGGTGATCTGACCGTCGAGCTCCCCGTCTTCGTCCGCGGCTCCTTCAATGCTGAACTCCAAGTCGTACTTCTCGCCATCCTGCCCGATGTAGACGCAGATATCGTCGGTGGCAAACTCGCCCCCGTCGTCTATCTCCAGCGAAATCTTCATATCGCAGAGCGTCCAATCCCATTCGGGAATGAACCAGGTCAGCTCCCCGTCATACGCGCCGGCAGCGACGTTGGGCTCGGGCTCGACCTCTCCGGTGTCATTTGTGCCGGTGTCGTCCACACCGGAGCCATCGGTTTCAGTCAGAGCAACGCTACCGCTCGATGTACAGGCCAAAGTCAAGAGAAAGGACATCAGGGTCATGTGAAGCTCCATGCTGGATCGGTTTGCAGCAGTATAGCCCGCATCCAGCCCGCTTGGGTCCAGCCTAAGTTAAGGACCCCTCCCAGGGAGAACGCGATGCGCATCGCCATGATTGGTCCAGATCTGGAAGCACAAGGGGGTATCGCCACCTTGGCACGTACCTTTATCCAGGCCAAGGCCATGGACGGCGTGGAGATCCGCTATTTCCCCACCGTGGGCGAGGGCAGCAAGCTCAAAAAGGCTGCCCAGATGGCGTTGGGCCAGAAGAACTTTCTGCAGGGGGTCTTGGGAGACTGGAAGCCAGACATTGTGCACATCCACGTCGCCGACGGCGTGAGCTTCTACCGCAAGATGGTTTACTTCGAGCAGGCCCGCGCAATGGGACTGCCGGTCATTCTGCACAACAACTTCGCCTTCTTAGAAGACCTGGTCGCCAAATCTCCGGTTCACGAAAACCTGGTACGCCGTGCCTACTCCCAAGCAACGCAGGTACACGTGGTCAGCCACGACATGGCCCGAAACATCTCTGAGTGGACCGATGGAGCAGCCAACATCAAGGTGCTCTTCAATCCAGTCCCAGCCAAAAGCATCCCCTACCCCGGACCTCGGGGGGCAAAGGAGTCCCCCATCGTGCTGTTCATGGGCCGAGTGGGTGAGCGCAAGGGCATCTTTGACTTGATTCGCGCCCTGCCCGAGGTCTCCGCTCGCGTCCCCAAGATGCGCCTTCGGGTCGGCGGCGACGGCGACATCGTCAGACTGAACCAGGAGATAGCCACGAACAACCTGGAGCCCCACGTAGAGGTGCTGGGGTGGATTTCAGGACAAGACAAGCTGGATGCCTACACCACCGCAGACGTGTACTGTCTGCCGTCCTATGCAGAGGGTCTGCCCATCTCCGTGCTCGAGGCCATGGCGGCCGGCTTACCCGTGGTGAGTACCACCGCTGACGGCATCCCTGATGCGGTCCTGGACGGCAAGACCGGGCTGCTTTTCCAGGCCGGTGACATCGGAGCGATGGCCCAGCACCTCGTGACCTTGCTGACGGACCCAGCACGAAGAGACGCGATGGGCACCGCTGGCCGAGAGCGCGTGGAGCAGGTCTTTGACGGAGAGATCCTTGCCAAGACCCTGCGTGGATACTGGAAAGAGGCGCTACAGGTGCAGACTTAGATGGCCCTCTGGCTAAGCGCGCACCAAAATCCACACTCCGCCAACCACCATGACGAGTGCACTGGCGGTGACCAAGCCGGTGAGCGTGACCGCTGCTGCGCCTACCTCTGGCCAGGCGGCCAAGGCAACCGCCAGCGCTGACACCAGAGTGCCCAGGCTAATCAACGCCAAAAACGCGCCACCCAATTGGTTCACCCGATACCAAACTCGCTCGTCCCCCTGCGTCCGCTTGGAGCGAAAGCCATAGAAACGGTTGGGCGGAATTTTTTTGAGAAGAAGTGGCACACTCAACCCAGCGACGAGCAGATAGCTGCCCGCAATCGTGAGCAGCAGGACCCCTGCCCCCAAGCTGTCGTCCGGCGCGATGTCCACTCAGTCCTTTTTGGGGAAGCGCCCCGTGGCCTCGTAATAAGCCTGCTTGGCCAGCATCCCAAGAAACTTGGAGTCTTCGACCAGGTAGCGCTTGTACATGCGCTTGGGCTCTTGCCAGAGACGGTAGGTCCACTCGATCCCGGCCTTGGCCATCCAGTCGGGAGCCCGGTCGTACACACCGGCTGCAATGTCAAAGCTGCCACCCACTCCGAGTACAAAGCCCACACCGGAGAGCGCCTCCCGGTTGCGATCCACGAACTCCTCCTTCTTGGGAGAAGTAATCGCGATGAAGAGCAATTGAGCACCGCTCTCCTCGATCTGTCGGGCGATCTCAGGCTCGTCTTCCTGCTTGTAGTAGCCGTGGTGGTGCCCCACGATCTCTAATCCGGGGTAACGCTCCTGGTAGACCTGGCGGGCACGGTCCAATATCTCAGGCTTGGTACCGAGCAGGAAGACCTTGTAGCCCTTGTTTTCAGACACAGGAAGCAATGCTTCAAACAGGTCAATGCCAGCAACGCGCTCGGGCAGGTGCTTGCCAAAAAGCCTGCTGGCCCAGACAACCGGCGTGCCGTCGGCGGTGACCAAGTCACACGCGGCGACGATCTCGCGGAAGTAGGGCTCATCCTTCATCTTGACAAGCTGGTCTACATTGACACCGCAGCCCTGGTGCAAGCGCCCGCTGGCGATGAACTGCTCGACCCGGGCAACGGCCGAGTCCGTGTCGACCACATCGAAGGCGCAGCCAAACAGGTCGACCCGTTGGGGTGGCGTTCCGGGAACTTGGTCTTCACGCATCACTATCTCCAGCTCATTTCACGGAGGGGGTCGGCCCAGCACCGGACCTGTCAGGTCATCGACCGCAGCAAGACGCTGCCTTAGCTCTTGCTTGATTCGTCCTTGACGATCATGTCAGGCACAGCGCTGGAACCACCCGGGCCAAAGGCGTTGTAAGCCTCGATACGGTCCCAGTTCTCGCGCATCCACGCGATCTGCTCCATGAGCCCTTCCATAAAGTCCTTGTCGGGGTTGTAGCCCAAGAGCTCACCCGCCTTGGTCACGTCTGCGCGGAGGCGCTTCTTGGTGTCCCACTTGCGCACGCCAGCCCACTTGATGCCAGCAGGATTGTTCGTGGCCTCGTTGATCATCTCGGCCAGACCCTTGATGGTGGTCTCCCGGCCGCTCGCCAGGTTGAACTCCTCACCGATTGCCTTGGGGTTGGTGCCCGCGCGCAGCAGTCCGTCCACGATGTCGTCCACGAACGTAAAGTCCCGCGTCTCCTCGCCGGTTCCGGTGATCGGCAAGGGCAGCCCCTTCATGGCCCAATAGGTGAAGTTCGGAATCACGTTCCGGTACTGACCGGGAATCTCGCCGGGGCCATAGCTGTTGAAGAAGCGGGCCTTGACGATGGGCAGATCGAAGTGGTGCCAGAAGAAGTTGCCGTAGAGCTCGCCGAGCATCTTGGTGATCTGGTACGGGGTCGTCAGGTGCATGCTGACGAAGTCTTCCTTGAGGGGCAGCGGCGCGGAGGAACCGTAGATGCTGCAACCGGAGCTGGCGTAGACGAAGCGCTCCACGCCGGTCAGAGTGGCGTACTCCATTAGACGCAGGGTGCCCATGCCATTGACCATCAGGTCGTTCTCGGGGTGATCTACCGAGTTCTGGTTGGCAAAGAATGCCGCCAAGTGAAAGACGATGTCAGGCTTGTCAAGGTGGATGCGCTTGAGCTTGACCTCGTCCAAAATGTCGCCTTCGACGAACATCACATTGGGCAGGCTGGGAATGTTCCAACGGGCCGACGACACCAAGTTGTCGAGCACAAGCACCCGCTCACACAGAGGCGAGATCGCGCGAACAAGGTTGGAACCGATGGCTCCAGCACCGCCGGTGATAAAGACAGTCTTGCCTTTGTAGGCGGCGAGGTGATCAAAGCCTTCGTGCAGCTCAGCCATGGTTGATGCTCCTTGTTCAGTAGGGGTCGTACGGGCTTGTAACCTGAGGGTAGACGAGAGGGAAGTGGGTCGGCACTTTTCGATCTGACTTTCATTGCACCCAGCGCGAGCTGTCCGCTTGCTCGATTGGTATGAATCAGGCGGTCGCCAGGACCGCTGTCGCCAGGACCTAAGTCGCAATCCCGGTCCGCATCTCGCCCGCAACTCTTGCCCACTGCAACGAGATGGCGGCACCTGCGGCGCGCTCAAACCGGTACCGGTTTAAATGCACAACCTTTTCATCCCATACATAGGTTCGCACAGACGTCTACCGTGGTTGGCATACAAGCCTCCACCGTGAAAGAAATCGGCGCCTCGGTGGTGCAAGAGTCCGCAGAGCCAAAGCCCCTGACCTGCCAGCTCCCGGCTTCCAAATCCACCGAAAACGAACCGTCAACAGACGGGCGCACCACAAGGGGTGTCTCTTCACCATCTACCAAAAACTCTAAACGCGCATCTTCAGCAGTGTACGAACACTCCCAATCCGTGAAGACCATTCCCGAAACAGTGCCCAGGTTCGACGCACACTCCTGAGGCTCGTCCGATTCACCACATCCGATAAGCGACACAGACAACCCTAAAATGACCCATCCAAAACGAGGCATGTGCCCCTCCTTTTTTTGACCAGCTTCTCAGGTGTTTCTTTGGCCTTTCTGCCTAACAAACTAATGGATCGGGCCCTTCAGAGCCTGCATGAGATGTCCGCGGCCCTATAGCAGACAGATTCAGCAAAGCCGGCGCACGACAGACTCCACCCCGAGCCCGAGCATCCCCAACGGGGCGTAGAACAGCACGGCACACCCTAAGCCAGCGGGAGCGGCGGCAGCAATCTGCCTTGATGCATCGGAGATGCGGCGACTTCGTATGTTGGGAGCTGCGTTGTATTTAGGACAAGGGCGCGGGCCAGACCGTCAAGGCTGACGCTCTTGGGTTTCAGCTGGGAGGTCGAGCAATGCCCGCAGATCAGGGGCGATCAACTCGGCGACCCGCTGGGCGCCTGAGCTCGAGAAGTGCAGGGTGTCGCGAAAGTGCGTAGCTGGCCAGATCGGCTGCTCCCCCCACAGGTCCACGGCGCTCTGCCCGAGCTCGGCAGCCAGGGCCAGCTCAGCCTGTCGCGCGGAGAGCGGCATTCGCAGTGGGGCGGGGTCCAAGGCCAAGCTGGCCTTGAAGTGCGAGAGGGCCTGGGCTTGGTCCCCGCGCGCCACTGCTGCGTGGGCCCGGAGCCAGTGCCCCAGGGCCGTGTCGACCCCACAGACCTTCGCGAGTTCCCTGGCCCGCTGCTCCCCTCGTTCCGGTCGACGCCTGGGCATGTTCGCGGCCATTTTCATGCAGTCCGGATCGCCACTGCGCAAGCCCTGAGGTGCGTGGTGGAGGTTGGAGATGGGTGGCACCCAGAGCACGGGAACGCTGGAATCCTGAGCCAGGACTTTCAGGTTGGTGATCAGACGCTCCGTGGCCAGCCCCTGCTCCAGCTGAGCTTGATCACTCTGGGTGAACACCAACCGGTCCTCCCGCGTGTTCAAGTGCAAGGCGAACACCGGTTCACGGACCACCAGCCGCCGCAAACCTGCATGCACCCATGACCCGGCCAGAAACTGCTGGGCTCGAATCTGCCAGCGCGCCGAGGTGTCCAGCTCGCCGCCCATCAACAGATTCCCAAAGTCGTTGTGGCCGGTGTAGACCACCACGGCATCCAAATTCAAGACCGACAGCTCCCCCGCCAGCAGGGCCAGCCCCGAGGAGGAAGCGCCCGGACTCCCTAAGTTCAACACCTGCACTTCGGGCAGTGCACGCTGCAGCCAGACTGGGAAATTCTCCGGCTTGTCGATGGGGGCCTCCATCACCGAGGACCCGCCCAGCACGCCAACACGAGGCAGACCGATGTCTTTTGGGAAGCTGCGTAGCTGACCATCCACGCCGCGCTTTGCAACCCAGCCCCCGGCCACTTGGACCAAGCGCAGGGTCTGGGTCCTGGCCACGCCCGAGGGCAATGGAGGCGGACCTATGGCAAGGCGAAGGGTGGCCTCGACAACGCCAAAGAGCATCAGAACGGTCAGCAGAGCCCACGCTGCCCTGCGCCTGACTCCTCGATCTTCGGAACTGTAAACCCGCTCTTCCATCGAACTGGTTTAACCCCTTCAAGGGGGCCATGAGCAGCTACGTCCACGCTCTCCAACAGGTGCTTGCGGGGTAGGGTTGGGCGCTCCAACAACCACGCGCGGCCCTTCTTGCCAAGATATGGTGCGCCAGAATTCACTTCCCCTACCCGCGCCCCAACCCCACGGCGCACCATGCGAGGACTTCATGAGCGATCTTCAGCTTCCCACCAGCTACGTGGCCCGGCGCAACTTTTTCAACTTTATGGGAATCACCTGCCGCGTCATGGACAAGGCCGGCGGGCTGCTCTTTTTCATCAAGATGAAGGCCTTCAAGCTCAAAGAGGACATCACCATCTTCAGCGACGAAGCTCGCAGCAACGCCGTGATCAACATCAAGGCTCGCCAGATCCTCGATTTCTCCGCCTGTTACGATGTCACCGACTTAGCCACCGGAGCCAAGCTGGGCGCCTGCCGACGTAAGGGACTAAAATCTATCCTAAAAGACGAGTGGGAACTGCTGGACGCTGACGATGCAGTCCTGGGACACGCCAAGGAAGACTCCATGTTCCTGGCCCTGGTCCGGCGCTTTCTGTCCAACCTCATCCCCCAGACCTTCATCATCGACGCCATGGGCAGCCCGGTCGGCAAGCTCCAGGGCACCTGGAATCCCTTCCTGGTCAAATACGACGTGGACTTCTCCGGCAACCAGGGCCAGATCGATCCCCGCCTGCTGCTGGGCATGACCGTCCTACTGATGACCATCGAAGGGAAGCAAAACTAAGAGGCCCGTCGGCGACCTATTACGGCGGCAGTCTTGCCGACGGGGCCGCGCCCGCAGCACGGAATAGGGCCCATCCACGCCAGCAAAGGAAACGTGGCCGGCGGTCGCATGACCGCCCTGAGCACCAGAGGCATCTCACCGATCAGGCAGAGCACCGAAAATACGGCGAACACCCTCCACAGCAGAACACTCCAGGATGTCCAGTCGGAGCCTTTGTTTGACGCCTTCGTCAACCGGAGCCCCACATCGGTCGGAAGGGCCCCCCGCTTGGGTGGCTTGGATCGCACTGCGCGATGCCACCGATGCCGATCCGCGACAGCCCGATGCGACCGCGGTCAGCCGGCAAGGGGACTGGAACCAAGGGCATGTGCAGAAAAAACGCCGCCCCCCTGCTGTTGTTAGAAACCTCGCAATTGCTATTGAGAAGGCATGAACAATCTACTTTTTCTTCCCGTCGCCCTTGGCCTGATACTCGCGTGCAACACCGACTCGAACAGCGGACCTGAAACGGGCGAGGTCACTGATTCGGACAACGACACGTCCACCGACGATTGCTCCGAGGAGGAAGTCGCGTACAACGGTGTTGACGACGACTGCGACCCGGCCACGCCGGACGACGATCTCGATGGCGACGGGTTTGAGCTCGCCGATGACTGCGACGACTTGATTGGGGCCCTGAACCCGAGCGCGACAGAGCTCTGCAACGGCCTGGATGACAACTGCGATGACCTGGTGGACAACATCGTGGGTGGGGTCACCGAGGGCTACGGTGAGTTCGTGGCCTGCCCGGCCGTGGATTGTGCAGATGTACTCGCAGTGCAGCCTGCCGCGCAGGACGGCGTGTTCTGGATCGGAGACGACGGGGACACCAGCACGGCTCCCTTCGAGGCGCGATGCGATATGACAACGGACGGCGGGGGATGGACCCAGGTGCTCTCCATGAACCCCGCGCGAATGACCCAGTACGACCCCGCTGACATCTTGGAAACGCGGAGCACAGTCGGCGCGGTCGGCGATGAGAACCACCTCTCAGACGGATTGTATCGCGTGGCCTTCAGCGAATCCTATCTGGTCGACGGCACCCATGGCGTACCCGTCTTGTCGGACACGGCGTGGGCGGGAGGTACCGCGGGCGATGACATCTCTGCCCAGCTCGACGGTGCCCCGGCCGAATCGGCGCTGTGGTCGGTCGGCAGTCGGACCGAAATCGTACTCCGAAGCACGGTGACCACAGACGGCGTGATCGAGACGGGAGATCTGCGGGTGCACTTCATCGTCAATGAGCAAGATGCCCCCGACATTTCCTTCCCGGTGAGCACCGTCTACTTCTCGGGCGAGCGGCATCTCGTCTTCGACTCGGACTTTGGCTTTGCAGGCGGACGGGTGTACGGAGACCCTCTGTACGATGTCGAGACCGCTGGGCTCGATGAGAACTTCTCGCTCTATGTGCGCTGAGCTGGCTTGCCCACGGTGGGGCCCACTCCCATAGCGATGTCGGCCAGTGTCCTGACGCGCCAAACTCAACGCCAAAGTTTTTGCCTTGCCGGGTCCTCTTCAAGCCCATCCCTTTGGCGCTTCACGGGGAGACGCGGAACGCCGTGGGTGGCCCGGAAGCACCTCGCACAGGCGCGTCACCGGCAGATCAGCCTGCTTGGTATTCACGAAGTCGAACCCTTCGATGAAATGGACCCGCTCTTCTGAGCAAACCAAGCCAAGGCTCTTCCAAGTTCACCCTATATGCGGAGGTTCTTCACCTTCCTGGGGTCAGAAACCGCCCAGCAAGAGGTACGCCTTGCCCGCGGTGGTTCCCCCGTCGTCGTTTGCAAAAGCCCCCACTAAAATGTCATCGAGACCGTCACCGTTGACATCCCCTGCGCCCGCCACACCGATGCCCGCCCGATCATCGCCTCCCTCTCCGGTGAAGGTGTAGTCGGCACTGGTGAGATCGATGGTGGTGCTCGCGCCGATGCTCGAACCCAGCAGCAGGTATGCCTGCCCCGTCCCGAGGTTGTTTGTGTGCGGGGCCCCGATGAGGATGTCATCCAGACCATCGCCGTCGACATCTCCAGCTCCTGCCAGGGCGCGGCCAGCATAGTCGTCCTCGACTTCTCCAAGAAAGCCATAGTCAGCGTCCTCAAGGTCCGTCGGGCCAAGGGGATCGAGGCTGCTGGCCAAGATCAGGTACGCCTTGCCAGACTTGTCGTCGACCTCGTCGTTGAAGGGAGCGCCGATGAGGATGTCATCCAGGCCATCTCCGTCCACGTCCCCGGCCCCCGACACAATCGACCCAGCGGCATCTCCAGGCATTTCACCCAGAAAGCTGTAGTCGGCATCCTCCAGATCGAGGGAGCCAGCGACCAGGCTGCTGGCCAGGACCACGTACACCTTCCCAGAGTCAGACCCCCCCTCGGAGCCAGCGCCTTCGTCATTTCCAGCGGCCCCGATGAGGATGTCATCCAGGCCGTCGCCATCCACGTCCCCAGCCCCCGCCAAGCTGCCTCCGGCCTGGTCGGAGGTGGTGTTCTCTCCGACGAAGGAGTAGTCGGCGTTCGCCAGATCGAAGGCGCTGTCTGTACCCAGGCTGCTGGCCAGGATCAGGTACACTTTACCAGCCGAGGTACCGCCATCATCATTCCCCGGGGCGGCCAAGAGGATGTCATCGAGCCCGTCACCGTCCACATCTCCGGCCCACGAGACGTTCTTGCCCAAGAAGTCGTCGAGGTTCTCTCCAGCGAAGGAGTAGTCGGCATTGGACAGGTCGATGGTGCTGTCTGTGCCCAGGCTGCTGCCCAGCATCAGGTATGCCTTTCCAGCCCGGTCGCCCCCGTCGTCGTTTAGGCTTGCGCCCATAAGGATGTCATCAAGACCATCGCCATCCACATCCCCTGCCCCTGCCACGCCATGGCCGACGTAGTCTTCCGGACTCTCTCCAACAAAGATGTAGTCCGCGTCACTCAGCCCCAGACTAGCTGTGGTCCCCAGGCTGCTGCCCAGAAAGAGCAACACCGCGCCCTTGCCGCCGCTGTATCCATGTGCACTGACCAGGATGTCGATGACTCCGTCCCCGTCCACGTCCCCTGCGCTCGCTACCCTATAGCCCAAGTACTGTGTCTGGTACTCGCCGGTGATGGTGTAGTCCGCATCAGAAAGCGCAACCGTCACGGGCTCCCGCTCCGTCACCACTACGCTTGTGGTTGCAGAGCCCCCTTCTTCGTCGTCATCGCTAGCGGTCACCGTGCATGCCCAAACCTCATCAGCGAGCGCATCGTCTTGTGAGACCGTATCCCCAGACCAGGTTGTGGTGGTCGGCCCTGACCACCCAGGATCACCGGAGTCCATGCCTGAGCCACCTCCGGCTTCGTAGTCGATGCCATCGACCGTCCAGGTCACGGTGTAAGAGACCTCGTCACCGTCATCGTCGCTGCTGTCGAAGTCCACGATGCAAGTCAGCACATCTCCAACCTCGGGATCCCCGGGGTCGATGGAGATGGTGGGTGCGCCTGGTGGGGAGTTGCTGATGGTGACTGAGCTGGAAGTCTCGGATGCCTCCGCCACCTCGTCGTCCACCGTGATGACCACATAGACCGCGTCGTCCTTGTCGAACCAGCTCGCCCCAGCCAGGGTGCTGTCGGAGCCGAACTGGACCAAACTGCCCCCGACGTACCAGCCATAGGTGGTGCTCAGGGCGTCGCCGTCGTCATCGTCAATGGTTGCCGAGACCGTGAGCGTGTCGTTGGTGTAGGCGGGGTCGGGACTGAGGGTGACGTCGCTGATGGTCGGTGCCTGGTTGGTGATGGTCACCGAAGCCGAGGCCGAAGCCGAGCCGCCGCTCTTGCCGTCGTCGACCGCCACCAGGCACACCACCTCTTCGCCGCCCAGGAACAGCCCAGCGAGCGTGCTCGTCAGTCCCGAGGTCGAGGTCGCCGTCTCCGGGCTGCCCTCCACCGTCCAAGAGAACGTGGTGGCCAAGGTGTCGTCATCGTCGTCTGACGCTGTGGCGGTGCAGCTCAACGTGTCGTATCGGGTGGCAGGATCAGGCGTGAGCAGGACCGAGACGCTGGGGGCGCGGTTGTCGAGGGTGATACTGGCCGTACCGGTGTCGGTTCCGCTGTTGAGATCGGTGGCCAGGGCAGTGCACGCGATGGTGTCCGCTGAGGCGGCGCTGGTGGTGGCGAGGTTGACGCTGCTGCCGCCGCCCAGGCTGTCACCCGTCGTCGTGTTCGACCAGCTGTAGGTGATGGAGGGCGTCTCACCATCGGCATCCGTGCCAGACGAGGAGCAGATCAGCGTCTCGTCGTTGTCGGCGCTGCTGGGTGTAATGCTCACCATGCCTAAGACCGGATCGGTGTTGTCGACCGTGGCGGTCCCGGAGCCGCTGTCACTCCCGCCGTCATCGTCGGTGGCGGTGACGGAACAGGTCAGGGTATCGCCCGGATCATCGCTCTCGACAATGATGTAGGCAGCGTCCGTGCTGCCGTCCTGCCAGAGGTACGCGATGTCTGGAGAGTCGCCATCAGCGTCCGTTGCAGATGCCGAGCAGGTCAGCGTGTCGCCCACTTTGCCGGAGCTTGGACTCACCGAGACGGTGCCCATGACCGGGTCCGTGTTGTCGATGGTTGCGCTGTCGGAGCCGGTATTGGTTCCGCCGTCGCCGTCGTCGACGGTTGCGGTGCAGGTGATCGTGTCGCCCGGATCATCGTCGGCATCGGCGGTGTAGGTGTCGCCCTTCGAGCCGTCCTGCCAGGTGTAGGTGATGGTGAGGGTGTCGGCAGCATCGGCATCCGTGGCGGTCGCTGAGCAGGTCAGCGTCTCGCCCACCACAGCAGTCGCAGCATCGAGCGCGGGACCGGTGAGGACGGGGTCGGTGTTGATGACGGTGACCTCCGCCTCGGTGCTCTCCCCATCGCCGTTGTCGTCGCTGGGTGTAACAACCAACTTGTAGGTGACGTCCTTGGTGGTGCTGGCGGTGGGGAAGGTGGCCGTGCTGGATGCTCCGGAGAGCGAGCCGTTCTCGAACCAGGCGTAGCCGTAGGTGACCGTGCCGGAGCTGTCGGGGTCGACCGAGCCAGTAGCGGAGGCGAGCAGGTCGTCCCCGGTCTGTGGCGGGTCGGGGGTGATGGAGACCGTAGGCGCAGTGGGCAGGGCGTTGATGGTCAGACCGATGACGCTCTCTGCGTACAGGCCGTCGGTGTCCGTCGCCCGCACAGTGAGGGTGTGTTCGCCCGTGGTCAGGCTGTCGATACTCAAGTCGATTGTGCCAGTTGAATCGGGTCCCTGGGCCGAGAACTCCCCGTCGATATCGCTGTTCCAGGACAGGGAGAGGTCCGTAGGGAGGTCCTCGTTGTCTGTGGCGGTTCCCGTAAAGCTGACCGCTTCTCCGTCGTTCTCGACATCGCCCGAGCTGGGTGTGCTCACCACCAGCGTGGGCAGCGTACCGACGGTGACGTAGATGGCATCGGTGCAGGTCTCCCCCACCTCGTCAGTGACCGTCATGGTGACGCGATGGGTGGCGACACTCAGGTCGCCATACGAAAAGCCCACGCTGCCATCACTCGACGGCGTGCTCTCCCTCAGCGTCGCCTCGATGTCGCTCTCCCAGACCACACTCAGCCAGTCCTCGGCGACATCGACGTCGTCGACGACGCCCTCGAACAGGATCTCCTCTCCCTGAGCCTCCGCGTAGCCGTCGATGGGCGCCGTGATCGCGCAGGTGGGTGCCGAGTTCGGCGGGCCGACATCGATGATGACGCTCGCCGTCCCCGTCTTGCCGGTGGTGTCCTCGACATTGAGCTCGACGGCATGCTGACCTTCCGTCAGGTTGCCGTACCCACGGATCTCTCCGTCGGCATTGGGGATGGCCTCAGCCTCCAGCACGCCATCCAGGTTGCTCTTCCAGGTTGCGATCAGGGTGTCGGGCGTGTCCTCACCATCAGAGAGGATGCCTGTGAAGGTGATGAGCTGATCGGAGTAGTAGACGCCGTCCACTTCATCCGGAGTGAAGATGAGCGCCTCGGGGGACACGGTGGGGGTGACGGTGATGGGGAGGATGTCGCTGCCAGCGGCACCCTGGGGATCGCGAACCTCAAGGGCAACCTCGCCAGCATCGGCGGCGATGAGGATGTCGCAGGAAGTGGTGCCGTCCTCTGCGGGAGCGGCTGCGGCACAGACCTCCTCGGTCCCCAGGTACCAGATGGCGACCAGGTCCCCGGCGCTGTGATCCGGATCGGTCACCGAGCCACGGAAGCGCTCCGCGTAGCCCTCCAACACCTCGGCAGCATCGGTATGAGAGGTAATCTCTGCCGCTGGCTCGGCGTTGAACGCCTTGACTCCGCTGTCTGAGTCGCAGGCCAGCAAGAGCGAGACGATGGGCAAGATTATTCCGAACATCTACCTTTCTCCGAGTGCGTTTAGTCTAGCACGCCAAAGAGGTAGCCCCTGGTCAAGAGACCGGGGCCACTCCACAAAGGGTGGAAACAACCTGTAAGCCCACCAAGCCCACGCTCGTTGAACAAGCACAAGCCCAGCCAATGGAGCCTCAACATGCCTCGCTTGCACCTCGGTCTACCCCTCCTCTTCCTGCTCTCCGCCTGTACCCAGAAGGAGCCGTCCATAGAAGAGATGAACTATGAGAACTTCACCGTCACGACCGACAATCAGGACGCCCCCGACGACCCAGCGGCAGAGCCAGAGCCAGAGCCAGAATTCGGCTACGTGGAGATGGAAGAAGATGCAGATCAGCGCTTCAACAGTGTGAGCATCGACAGCACGAGCACGGACTCCCGTGGGCCCAAAGCAACCAACAAGAAAGGCCGGGCCACCGCAGTCACCGGCGGAGCGGTCTCCCGCACCTCGGCCCCGCCTCCTCCCCTGGTGATGCCCAGCACAATCGCCCCCCAGCAGCCCACTGAGAGCCTGGTAGACCTGCCCCTGGCAGATCCCAACGCAGCGGGCACCGAGGCCTACGTACACTACGGAGTCAACGACATGACCCTGGTGGAAAAGGACCGCTTTTCGACCTTCTCCGTGGACGTGGACACCGCCTCCTACGCCATCTCCCGCCGCAAGCTGGAGTCCGGAATTCTGCCCCCAACCAGCGCTGTGCGCGTTGAGGAGTTCGTCAACGCATTCCACTATGACTACGCGGGCCCCAAGTCTGGCAGCAACGACGGCGCTCCCTTCGCCGTGCACATGGAAGCGGCCCCCAATCCCTTCGACTCCACCCACCAGATCCTGCGCGTTGGCGTGAAGGGCGTGGAGATCGACGCGGATGACCGGGAGCCCATGCACCTGACCTTCCTGGTGGACACCAGCGGCTCGATGTCCAGCACCGACAAGATTGGCTTGGCCAAGCAGTCCCTGCACACTCTGACCGAGAACCTGCAGCCCAAGGACACGGTGGCCCTGGTCACCTACGCAGGCGCCACACAGGTCATCCTGCAGCCCACCCAGGTCAGCGAGCAGCGCACCATCCACAGTGCCATCGACCAGCTCACCACCGGCGGCGGAACCCACATGTCCACAGGCATGGAGCTGGCCTACAACCTGGCCAGTGAGACCGCCGTTCGCG
This sequence comes from uncultured bacterium, assembly GCA_905480105.1. Taxonomy (GTDB): domain Bacteria; phylum Myxococcota_A; class UBA796; order UBA796; family CAJQPC01; genus CAJQPC01. The sequence goes on from CAJQPC010000044.1 coordinate 18,935, forward strand.
GCCACGAGAACCGCGTCGTTGTGCTCTCCGACGGCGACGCCAACATTGGCCGCACCCACCACGAGGAAATCCTGGCCGTGGTGGGCCAGTTCGCAGAAGAAGGCATCACCCTGTCCACCATCGGCTTTGGCATGGGCAACTACAAGGACGTGCTGATGGAGCAGCTCGCCAACCAGGGGGACGGCAACTACTCCTACATCGACTCCCAGGCCGAGGCCGACCAGGTCTTTGGGGAGGATCTGGGCGGCACGATGCTCACCATCGCCAAGGACGTAAAGCTCCAAGTCGAGTTCAACGCCGACGCTGTCATCGCCTACCGCTTGATCGGCTACGAGAACCGGGACATCGCCGACCGTGACTTTCGTAACGACCGCGTCGACGCCGGTGAGATTGGGTCAGGCCACGACGTGACTGCCTTGTATGAGGTCGTTCTCCGCGAAGGGGCTCCTTCCAAGGAGCTGGCCACAGTCCGTGTTCGGGCCAAGGAGCCCGGAGCCGACAGCGCTGCCCGTGAGTGGGCCACGATCTTTGACGGAGAGATGCATCACAGCGAGTTCTCCCAAGCCAGCAAGGACTTCCAGATCGCCTACTCTGCTGCCACCTTCGCAGAGCTGCTGCGCAGCAGCCCTTACGTCGTCGAGGTCAGCTTCTACGAGGTGTTGGCCTTGGCCAGCCGGGCCAGTCGCGGCTTAGAGGAGGACCAAGAGCTGCTCAAGCTTATCGACACTGCGGCGAAGTTGAGCGGAGAGCACAGCCCAATGGTGCGCCGCTAAGCATTCAGCGGTCCAGCAGCATGGATCCCTTAGTGGTCGCGCGGACAACACTCCCCCTTCCACTTCCTTCAGGCCATTCTCTGCAAGCTGGGCCGCTGAGGCGACACCGACGCGTGTGCGGTCGCCCCGCCCCAGAGGGGCACCTGGCTGGAATGCTCCAAAAGTGGGTCGACCCAACGGACCTAAACACCCGTGTGGCCCGCCTTCCACCCAGAAGCAGCAAATGGCGCAGTAAAGCCCAAGTCGTCAAACCGGGCGTGAGCCAGGCCAGTCACTCCGGAGCGCTACTGCTCTTTGTCCAGACGGCGGCTGAGCTTGGCGTACATGTCGTCCACCTTGTATCGATCTTCCTGAGACATGCGCTCAATGCCACTTCGCGGGTGAACATTGAAAAAGCCGGTCATGGCGTAGGGCAAATGGTAGCCCCAGCGCAGGCTGTCTCTCATGCTCGCGAAGCGGTCGATCAGCGCCAGGATCGGCTCGGCGTTGTAGCGGGGATTGTCCAAATAAAAGAGCAGGAGCTCCAGCGGACAGTTGCCAGCCCCACGTCCCATTCCGTGGATGGTGGCGTCGACAAAGTCTACGCCCTCGTCGATGGCGGCGATGGTGTTGGCAAAGGCCTGCTGCTGATTGTTGTGCAGATGAACGCCGACCTTGATGCCCTCGCCCAGATAGTTCATGTACTTGCGGACCAAGTAACGAACATGGAAGGGGTACAGGGCTCCAAAGCTGTCGACCAGCGCGACGTTGTCCACGCCGCTGACCGCCAGACGCTCCAAAAAGTCGTCCACCTGCCGAGGCTGAAGGGTGGAGACCGCCATGACGTTGCAGAAGGTCTCGTAGCCCTGGTCCTTTGCATGGTTGAGCAGGTCCAGCGCCTCGTCCAACTGGTGCGCGTAGCAGGCGACGCGGATGACATCGATGGCCGAATTGTGAGCCGGGCCGATCTCTGCCTTGGTGATGCGCCCAATGTCACACATCGCGGAAAGCTTCATGCGGCGATTGGAGTCCACAACGTGGCGCAAATCGTCTTCTGTGCAGAAGCGCCAGGGCCCTACTTTCTCTCGGGAAAAGATCCCCTCCGAGGTCTTGTAGCCGATCTCCATGTAGTCAATACCACTGGCCTCCAGCGCCTTAAACGTGCTTTGGACCAGGTCATTGGAAAAGTTCCAGTCGTTGCAAATCCCACCGTCCCGGATGGTGCAATCCAAAACCTTGATGCGCCGACGGCGGTCCGTGACCAGACCATCAGGGCAGCAGCTCACTCGGTAATCAAGACCCAAAGGGACTCCCTGCAGATCGTAAAGATAACCACCGTAGACACACTCTGCCTCAAGGCCTGCCAGCCAAATCCGATGACAGGTTCAAGTGGAGTTCCCTGATGCGGTCCAGCTTGAAAACCCTGCAGCGCCTACGCAAGATCCGAGAGGACCAAGCGGCGGCCAAACTGCGCAGCGCCCAGACCACTGAAACCCAAGAGATCGACCGCTTAATGGACCTGCGTGACGAGCAAGACCGAAGCGCCCAACAGCAGGCGTACAGCGCCGCTCAAGCTAGGGTCCTGGGCAAGGTAGCGCTGAATCTCGAGCTACAGGCCCGAAAGCAAACAGAGGTACACCGCCGAGCGAAAGTGGCCTGTGATGCGCGGCGCGCACTGCTGCAGATGCGATCCCGGGAACTGAGTTCATTGGATAAACTCGAGGAGCTGATCGCAGAGCGCACAGCCGAAGCTGGGCGAAAGGCCGAAGCTAAGGAGTTGGATGAGCTCGGTCGGGAGCTCATGCGCAGGAAGGCATCGTGACCTTTGTGCTCGGCTTGCTGCTTTCCTGCGGCTCAGAAGCGCTGGGCCAGACCAGGGGTCAGGACGGCCCACGGGCCCGAGCATCGGCCGAAGCTCTGCTTGGGGAATTAGACAACCGGGAGCGCGGCCTAGATCGCCGCGAGACCAGCCTGGTGGCTCGGGAAGAAGAACTCCGCACCCTGGAGGCGGAACTCCAGACTCGCCTTGAAGAGCTGGAGGGCGTGCGCAACGAGCTGACCAAGCTCCTGGAGCAGGCCGACTCCGAGAGAGAAATCAAGGTCCAAGGCCTGGTCAAGATGGTCGAAGTCATGCGAGGCGGCCAAGCCGCCGCTTTCTTGATTGAGCTGGAGCCCGAACTGGCCGTAGAGGTCCTGGATCGGATGAAGACCACCAAAGCCGGGAAAGCCTTGGCTGAAATGCCACCTGCGCAAGCCGCAGTGCTGGCCGAACGGATGACTCGCCGACCTTTGGAGCAGTGATGGACTTGGGAGAACCGATCGACCTAATGGGCATGCTCAAGCTCAACCCCCAGCCTGGGCCCCCGCCAGCGCTGGCCTTTGACCAGGCTTTGGCACAGGTCATGGATGGGCAGGAGTCGCTCCCAACAGGGGGGATGGAATCCGCTGCGGACCCATTCGGTAAGACTCAACTGCTTGCCCAAGACCCGCAGTTCCAACTCGTGCAGCCAGGCCTGACCCCTCCCCTACATCCGATGCCGGAGCTACCCCTCCAGGTCAACCCGGAGGGAGATCTGCCCGAAGAAACGGAGCACGAGGAGCTCTACACCCCCGTGCTCCCCGCGCCCGTGACCCTGGACCTGACCCTGCCGCCCTCGGCCTCCCTGTCGTTCTTCGATCAAGGTTCGGCATCCTCACAGGGCAGGATCGAGACGGCAACCCCCTTCGTCGCGCCGCCCCTTGCCCCCCGAGGAGCCGTGGAGCTCCCGGAATCACCCGCCAGTGAATCGGATTTTAAGCTTCCCCTGACCCAGGGGAACCCGCCCGAGCTTTCCAGAACTGCCGTTACAGAAATGGCCCAAGCTGCCGCCCCCCCGCCAGTCAAGGGCCTGCACCAGCGCATGCGCGATCGCATTCAGCACCTGGCTCCCCAGGGCACACGCGTGCTGAGCAGCGATGCCGGCCAAGCTCAGCATCCACTCATGGAGTTAGAGCGAGCGGCTGGAGCACGTTGGAACCAGCTCGCGCAACTCGCGCCAGCTCCCGGGTCCCTGCCCCCAAAGACCAAAAAGTCAACGCTTGGCATCCTTAGCTCCGACGCCCAGCCTACGACCGGCGCCCACGTTGAGACCCCTTCTTTTTCGGAGCCTGAGCTGCCCGAAGCCTCTGCCGCGCCCAAACTGGCCACGCAGGTCCCTATGGACACGCCGGAGGAGTGGGTGCCCATCCCGAAGCACCTCAAGTTGGAGATCGACGCGGAACTCACCCTCTCTTTAAGCGCCCATGGGCGTGAACTCGAGCTGAGCCTGGACGGGAGCGCAGAGGCTTTGGCGCCTCTGGACAGCATGGAGAACGAGCTGCGAGACAACTTGGACCGCGACGGGTGGACCCTGCGCGAGTTCAGCACCCGGGAGCGCGGCCGCCAAGGTCAGCGCGAAGCTCCCCCCAAGCGAGCCAAACCCAGCCCCGAACAAAAGCACACGCCCAGATCACGCCCAGTCCCTCGTGGCGCCCACATTAATCGGGTGGCTTAATCGCCCCTAAAGTCCTTGAGACTTTGATCCGAGAGGGTCAGGACCAGGAGAATCCATGTCCCTCAGCGGAATCAGCGGCTTGGCCGACCAGAGCAGCTTGGACGCTGCCGGGGTAAGCACCTCGGGAAGCGCTGCCATGGGCCAGGAAACTTTTCTAAACCTGCTCACCACCCAGATGCAGAACCAAGACCCTCTCTCGCCAATGGCGAACGAGGACTTCATCGCCCAGCTGGCCACCTTCTCCAGCTTGGAGCAGCTGATGGACATAGGCGATGCGATGAAGGCCAACACCCTGACCATGGCCAACCTCAGCAACACCACCATGGCCAGTTTGGTCGGCAAACACGTGGTCGCCATCGGCGACACCTTCCCCAGGGACGGTGAGGCCGGGGACACCGAACTGCACTACGACTCTCCCCAGGACGCGTCCGCTACCCTGAACATCTACGACGAAGATGGCAAAGTTGTCTGGTCGGAACCAGTCAGTCTGCAGGCCGGCGAGGGAACCCTGCAGTGGGACGGGAAAGATCAATCCGGACAGACCGTTCGAGAGGGCGACTACCGATTTGAGCTCTCTGCCACGGACAACAATGGCAACACCATCGATATCAGTGAGCGAGTCTCTGGTATGGTCGACTCTATGGATTACAGTACAGGAAGCCCCCAGCCTACCGTAAACGGCGTGGCCGTCAGCCTCTCCGACCTGATTCGCCTCACAGCCGGTGAGGAAGGAGCGTGAGCCTCGACGCTCTCTATAATCAGCTCATTCAGGCGCCTACTCCTGCGCGTCCGCTGGATCCCCTGCGTAAGCCGGCGAGTAGCACGGACTTCGCCAGCGAGCTGGACAAGCTCCTCAAGACCCCAGAAAAGACAACCCCCGGCACTGCCAGCGCGCCGGTGCACTTCAGCAAGCACGCAAAAGCACGGCTACACTCCAGGGGCATCGAGCTGCAAGACGGCGACTTAGACCGCATCTCCAAAGCGGTGGACCAGCTGGAGCTCAAGGGAGCCAAAGAGTCCCTGGTGCTTCTGGATGACGTCGCCCTGATTGTGGGGGTGCCCAAACGGACGGTCATCACTGCGATGAGCAGGGATGAAGCGCTGGGGAACCTATTCACCGGCATAGACTCAGCCGTGCTCGCCGCTTAACGACCCGAAGCGCGGTCCAGCCTCGTCAAATTGGGCCCAAGGCACGCCAGAACAGAACGTAAGCCTAGCGATCATAGGACATCGGACATGTTCCAGACCACGCGGGGGGCCTGCGTGATCTACACTGCCTCACCCAAAATACCGAGGTGACCGTGGCAGACCCCAAGACCCTGACCAAGACCTCCACGGACGGTGCAGCCGACGCGCTGCTGCAGTCCAAGCCCAGAGAGCTGGATAGCTTAGAAGGGCTGCTCCAAAAGCTCTCGCCAGAGGACCAAGCTCACGCCTTTCGTATCCTGTACGGCGAGCAGCCCGACACCCTTCCAGTCAGCGCAGAGCTGCAGGCCTATTGCGACCAGCACGACTTCGAGCTGCAGGCCTACAAGTTCCACGCAGCCCCCGAGCAGCGTCGCGCGCCCCGGGTTGTGCGAGTGGGGGTCATCCAGAACCAGATCGTACTGCCTACCACCGACCCGGTGGAAGATCAGTTTCAAGCTTTGGCCGACCGCTTAGAGATCATCATCGAGGCGGCCGCCAAGATGGGCGTGAACGTGCTGGGCCTGCAGGAAGCCTGGACCATGCCCTTCGCCTTTTGCACGCGCGAAAAAGAGCCCTGGCTGGAGTTTTCTGAGCCCATCGACGGCCCCAGTACCCAGTTCCTCCAGGAGCTGGCCAAGCGCCACAACATGGTGATTGTCAGCCCCATCCTGGAGCGAGACGAGGTCCACGGCGGCACCCTGCACAACACCGCTGTAGTCATTGGCAACCGCGGCAACATCATCGGCAGTCACCGCAAGAACCACATTCCCCGGGTCGGCGACTTTAACGAGTCCACCTACTACATGGAGGGGGACACCGGACATCCGGTGTTCGAGACGGAGTTCGGACGCGTGGCCATCAACATTTGTTACGGCAGGCACCATCCCCTGAACTGGCTGATGTTCGGGATCAACGGCGCCGAGATCGTTTTCAATCCCTCGGCCACCGTGGGGGCGCTCTCCGAACCCCTATGGCCGGTGGAGGCTCGCTGCGCGTCCATTGCCAACAACTACTTCGTGGCCGGCATCAACCGGGTAGGTACCGAGACCTTCCCCAACGCCTTCACCAGCGGCGACGGCAAAGCCCCCAAGAGCGAATTTGGCCACTTCTATGGTTCCTCCTACGTCGCAGCCCCCAACGGAGGCCGCACACCTGGGTTGTCGCGCACCCGCGATGGTCTGCTGGTAACCGAGCTCGACCTGAATCATGGGCGCCAAGTGAAAGACAAGTGGGGCTTCCGAATGACCGGGCGCATTCCAGAGTACGCCGAGGCCCTGACCCGCGCCGCGCATCCCAACTTTAAGCCGCAGATCATCAAGGACACGGGCAAGTAGTCCAGTTCCTAATCAACAGATTCGGCGGGTCCAAGCCCCCACAGAGAGTGAGCAATGTCCATCTTGATCCGCGGCGGCACCGTCGTTACAGCTGAAGCCGAGTACCAGGCCGACGTACTCATCGAAGGCGAGACCATCGCCGCTGTGGGCCCCGACTTGCGGGCCCCCGAAGGTGCCCGCGTAATCGACGCAACCGGCTCCTACGTCATTCCTGGCGGCATTGATCCCCACACCCACTTCGAGCTGCCCTTCATGGGCACCGTGGCCAGCGAGGACTTCTTTACGGGTACCAGCGCGGCCGCAGCGGGTGGCACCACCATGTGCATCGACTTTGTCATACCCAGTCCCCAACAGTCCATGATGGAGGCCCACAAGAACTGGATGGGCTGGGCTGAGAAATCGGCTTGTGACTACTCTTTCCACGTCGCCGTAACCTGGTGGGACGACTCGGTGCAGCAGGACATGCACACCCTGGCCACCCAGCACGGGGTCAACAGCTTCAAGCACTTCATGGCCTACAAAAACGCCATCATGTGTGACGACGAGACCCTGGTAAACAGCTTCAAGACCGCCAAGGAACTGGGCGCGCTGTGCACCATTCATGCCGAGAACGGCGAACTGGTACACGTGCTGCAACAGGAGATCTTTGAGAAGGGCATCACCGGCCCCGAGGGACATCCACTCTCCCGCCCCCCAGAGGTCGAGGGCGAGGCCGCCAACCGCGCCATCCGCATCGCGGAGGTGCTGGGCGTTCCGGTCTACTTGGTACACACCAGCTGCATCGACGCCCTGGAATCTGTGACCCGAGCCCGTTTGGAGGGGCAGCGTGTCTACGCCGAGGTCTTGGCCCAGCACTTGGTCATCGATGACTCGGTCTACCGAAACACCGACTGGGACACCGCCGCCCACTACGTGATGAGTCCCCCTTTCCGGGCCAAAGAGCACCAAGCGGCGCTCTGGAAGGGCCTGCAGGCGGGCATGATTCAGACCACGGCAACCGACCACTGCTGCTTCTGCTCCAACCAAAAGCAGGCAGGAAAGGACGACTTCCGCAAGATCCCCAACGGCACCGCAGGGGTCGAGGACCGCTTGGCGGTGCTCTGGCACCATGGCGTGCGCACCGGCAAGCTCACCCCCAGTGAGTTCGTGGCCGCCACATCCAGCAACGCTGCGAAGATCTTCAACATCTTCCCCAAGAAGGGCGCGCTGATGCCCGGCTCCGACGCCGACGTGGTCATTTGGGATCCCAACAAGACCCGCACCATCTCCGTCGAGACCCACCACCAGAACATCGACTTCAACATCTACGAGGGGATGGAAGTGACCGGCAATGCCGCAGTGACCATCAGCCGTGGCTTGGTCGTGTGGGAGAACGACACCCTCAAGACCGTGCGTGGCCGAGGCCAATACGTGAACCGGCCCTGCAACGCCGAGTACTGGTCCAGTCAACGGAAGCGAAATGACGCGGCCGAGCCCACCAAAGTCGAGCGTTCCAAGTGAAAATCGGCCAACAGGCGCAGAGTCCAGATCCCCACCTGATCAACGAGGACATCCGGCCGGCCTCCGCCAAGGAGCGCCACTGGTCGGTCACGAACATGGCCTCTCTGTGGGTTGGCATGGTGGTCTGTGTCCCCACCTACACTTTGGCCGGCGGCTTGGTCAAAGAAGGCATGAACTGGTGGCAGGCGGTGCTCACCATCATGCTGGGCAACCTCATTGTCCTGGTGCCCATGGTGCTCAACGGACACGCCGGAACAAAGTACGGGGTCCCCTTCCCCGTGTTGGCCCGGGCCAGCTTCGGCATTCGAGGGGCACATGTGCCCAGCCTGCTGCGGGCCCTGGTGGCCACGGGCTGGTTTGGCATTCAGACCTGGTTCGGTGGCTTTGCTATTTACCAGCTGGTCAACGCGCTCTTTGACAAAGTGGAGCACACCCTGACAGGTGCCGAGTTGCTGGCCTGGGGACACACCGACGAGCTGGCCACGCTCTATGGAACAGTGCCTGGCGCCCAGGCCCTGATCGACCAAGGAGAATGGGCCGCTCTAGCCGCCAGCGCAGAACTCTCTGGCACCTTCACCTTCGGCGTGCTGGAGGGCGCCCAGCTTCCCTTCCTGGGTATCAATCCCTTTGAGCTGCTCTGCTTCCTGGTCTTCTGGGGCCTGCAGATCGCCATTATCTACAAGGGCATCGAGTCCATCCGGGTACTGGAGACCATCGCGGCCCCATTCCTGATGGCGATCGGCGTGGTCCTGTTGGGCTGGGCCTATGTCAGCGCCGGCGGCTTCGGCGCAATGCTGGCCATGCCCAGCGCTTTCGACCCGGGCGGCCCCCGAGAGGGCGAGTTTCTCAGAGTCTTTGTGCCGAGTCTCACGGCCATGGTGGGCTTCTGGGCGACCTTGTCCCTGAACATTCCCGACTTTACGCGCTACGCCAAGTCGCAGCGGGACCAAATCTTAGGGCAAGCCATCGGTCTGCCCACCACCATGACCTTCTTCGCCTTCATCA
>CAJQPC010000045.1 GCA_905480105.1 uncultured bacterium
CCGGCCATGGCCACTGAGACCCCACCGCTCTCCGAACTCATCGACTTTCCCTCGCCCTTCACCTTCCGGGCGGTGGCGTCCGCGCGCCTTACCTTGGCCGAGGAGTGCCGCTCGCTTGTGGAGGGCACGATTGGAAGGAAGGCGGAGCAGGTCCAGGTCCAAGCCAGCTCCAAGGGCGCCTTCACCTCGGTGCGGGTGACCATCGTGGTTCATACCCCGGACGAGGTCACTGGGGCCTATGGGGCGCTCAAGAGCTTGGATGGATTGAAGCTCCTTCTTTAGCAAGGCGCCGCTCAGAACACCCGAAACGACAGGCTGTCCGGGTCCGCGCTCAGGTCCTGCCACATCAGGAACTCCATCTCGGTCCCCGTGAGCTCCTCGCTGTCGCTGGCCACCGAGATGTCCGTGTCCGCCTCCACCCGCAGAAAGGCGCTGCCCAGGGTGGCGTTGGTGGATTTCTCCACGCGGATCTCATCGGGGTCCAGGGCGGCCTTGAGCACCAGGTCCAGCTGGGCCTCCTCGGTGCCCACGATGGTCCACCACTGGTCCAGGCGCCAAGGCACCAGCAGGGCGCTGTCCAGCTGGGTGCTGCGCTGGCCCTCCTCGTCTTCCCACTCCAGTCGCGCCCGGTAGCCGCTGCCGGCCAGCCAGCCGGGCTGGTTGTTCAGTTCGGTCAGTGTGCCGCCGAACCAGGTCCCGCTCAGGGCCCAAGGCTCCGCGTCGGGATCGTCGGTGGGCACCAGCCCACTGCATGCAAAGCCGCCCGAAGTGACCTCGTCGGCGAGGGCATCCAGCGTGATGCTGCAGTCCGCAGCCGCCGCAGACATGAACTGCTGACCCTTGCGGTACCGGACCTCTACAACCGCTACATCCCCGGGGCCTGACAGCGGGCCCGTTAGGAACATGAGCTCCTGCAGTCCGTCGTCTGCGCTGGCGGTGAACAGGGCAAAGTCTGGGCCCAGGTGCACCCCGGCCACACCGATGTCCACCTCTTCCGGGGACAACACGCCGCGCTCGACGGTGAAGTTCACCTCGGCGGCGTAGGGGGCGGGGGGCGTCGCAGTGGGGCCCGTACAGGCCAAGAGTAGAGCAAGCATGCGCCTACTCTACCCCGACTTGGGCTTGGGAGCCGATGCCCTTAGCGGGTCAGCTTCTTGTACTTGATGCGGGTGGGGCCCACGTCGCCCAAGCGGGCCTTCTTGTCCTTCTCGTACTCCTGGAAGTTGCCCTCGAACCACACCACGTTCGAGTCCCCCTCGAAGGCCAAGATGTGGGTCGCGATGCGGTCCAAGAAGAAGCGATCATGGCTGATGACCCAGACGCAGCCTGGGAAGGCCAAGAGTGCTTCCTCTAGGTTGGCCAGGGTCTCGACGTCCAGGTCATTGGTGGGCTCATCGAGCATCACCACGTTGCCGCCGGTCTTGAGCAGCTTGGCCAAGTGTACGCGGTTGCGCTCACCACCGGAGAGGGTGCCCACCTTTTGCTGCTGGTCGCCGCCCTTGAAGTTGAACAGGGACACATAGGCCCGGGAGTTCATCTCCTTGTCGCCGATGATGACCAGGTCGTGGCCGCCGCTGATCTCCTCCCACACGCTCTTGTCGGCGTTCAGGGAATCGCGGGACTGGTCTACGTAGGCCAGGTCCACGGTCTCACCCAAGGTCAGCTTGCCCGCATCTGGGGTCTCGCTGCCCGTGACCATGCGGAACAGGGTGGTCTTGCCGGCGCCGTTGGCCCCGATGACACCGACGATTCCGCCAGGAGGTAGATTGAAACTCAAGTCTTCGAAGAGCAGTTTGTCGCCATAGGCCTTGGTCACGCCCTCGACCTCCAACACCTTGGTACCCAAGCGTCGGGTCAGTGGGATGCGGATGGTGGCGCCGGTGGCGTGGCGGTCGTCCTTCTGCGAGCTGGCGACCAAGTCGTCGTAGGCGGTGACGCGGGCCTTGGACTTGGCTTGCCGGCCCTTGGGAGACTTGCGGATCCAGTCCAGCTCCTCGGCCATGCGCTTGGCTTGGCGGGACTCGGTCTTTTTCTCTTGGCGCATGCGCTCGCCCTTCTGCTCCAGCCAGCCGGAGTAGTTGCCCTCGAAGGGGTAGGCCTTGCCGTGATCCAGCTCCAGGATCCACTGGGCGACGTTGTCCATGAAGTAGCGATCATGGGTGATGGCGATGACGGCGCCGTGGTAGTCGGCCAGGTGGCGCTCCAGCCAGCCCACGGACTCGGCGTCCAGGTGGTTGGTGGGCTCGTCCAGCAGCAGCATGTCGGGCTTTTCCAGGAGCAGCTTGCAGAGGGCCACGCGACGCTTCTCACCACCGGAGAGCTTGTCGACCATGGCGTCACCGGGAGGAACGCGCAGGGCGTCCATGGCGATGTCCAGGGTGCGGTCCATGTCCCAGGCGCCTGCGGCGTCGATCTGGTCTTGCAGGCGGGCTTGCCTCTCGATGAGCTTGTCAAAGTCGGCGTCTTCGTCGCCGAAGGCTTCGGAGACCGCCTCGTAGTCCTGCAGCAGAGTGCGCCACTGGGCCAAGCCCAGCTCGATGTTCTCGCGAACTGTCAGGGTCTCGTCGAGCTGAGGCTCCTGGGCCAAGTAGCCGCGGGTGGCGCCTGGCTTAAGGATGGTCTGGCCGCCAAAGTCGTCGTCCAGGCCGGCCATGATGCGCATCAGGGTCGACTTACCGGCACCGTTGTGGCCCAGCATGCCGATCTTGGCGTCTGGAAAGAAGCTCAGGTAGGTCGGATCCAGGATGCGGCGGCCGGAGGGGAGCACCTTTTCGGTGCCGATCATCTGGTAGACAAAGTCAGCCATGGGGAGTCCTCTCAGAGTGGTGCGCGCGTTCTAACGCGCTGGCTCAGCGAGGATCGTGGCGAGACGCTATTCGAAGCTGTAGTCCACCGAATCGCCCATCAGGTTGATGGTTATGGTCCCCGGTCCTTCGCCGTATTGGTCCTTCCAGGACTGCTGGAGCAAGCCCAGGTTGAACTCCAGGGTCTCGGTTAGGTAGGCATCGCACATGTCGGGGGTGCCGCCGTGCCAGATCTCCAGGTTGACCTGCACCGGTTCGGACTCCATGAAGGAGGGTTCCGGCCAGCACATCTCAAAGTCGTGACGCTCACAGCCGCCGCCATAGCTCACGATGACGGACAGGACGTCGCCGTCGACGCTCAGGTTCTCCGGGACATCGTCCATAAAATTGCCGCCGAGATCCAAGCCGCCCATTCCGTCGTCCGCGCTGCACGTGCTCCAGGGCTCAGGCACATCTATCGTGCGGCCACCTGGGTCGTCCTCCGGTCCGCAGGCGCTCAGGGTCAAAATGCAGCTCAGGGCGAGGGGAAGGGTCTTGTTCACGGGGGGCTCCTAGTCGGTGTGGACGAGTGAGTGCACCAATCGTGCCAGCCCGACGCTGTGCGGATCTGTGGGTTCTTCGTGCTCAGAATCGCGACTTCTTTGTCAGGGCTGTATCCTAAGGGCTGGATCGGAGCGTCGATGACCCTGCTGCTTGCCCTGGCTTGTTCAAGCCCAGAGACCACCCCCCAAGATTCGGTGGTCGAAACCGACACGGCGGACACCCAGGGCTCAGCCGACACAGGGGAGACCGGGGACACGGGTAGCCAGGGCTTTGCGTGCGGTGAGCTCACCGAGCCCGAGGTCCCCGGTACCATTTCGGCCCGTAGCTTGAGCAGCACCACGACCTGGACACTGGCCTTTGATGCAGTCGCAGAGGAGTCGGGTCTGGTTGATTGCAGCTATACCCGTGAGTTTGTGGGCATGGAGATCTTGGACCAACCCTATCTCTGCCCCGACTGCCAGGTCATTGTCGCGGGCTACGCCACGATGACCCAGGGCGCGGACTGTTTCGTGCAAATCTCAGAGTCCGAGGGTTCTCGAGAGGAATGGTGGGGCCTGAGTGCCGATGGGCAGCTGTTCCGAGGTGGCACACTGAACCTGCGCCTGAGCACGCCGACCGACCAGGCATTTGAAGGGGACTTAAGTGGCGGCACCTTCTCCTGGCGCAGCGTGAACGAGCTGAGTGCTGGGGGAGAGTTGGACCTGAGCGCGGCAGGCGAGATGACCATCGCGAGCACCGACACCTTGTTGCCCGATCCTTGGGCTGCGCGTCAGAGCCCTTACGCGGGCGGGTGGCCGCAGGAGAGCGTTGGCCTGGAAGAGGTGAGTTGGGAGCTGGCTGTGGGCCAGAAGTTTCCCAATGCTCGAGAGACGGACCAGTGCGGGGACAGCGTAGATTTGTGGGACCAAGCGGGTCGCTACCTCATTGTGGACGTCTCCCAGTACAACTGCGGGCCCTGCCAGGTCATGGCCACGGACTTTGCTGCGCTGGATGAAGGGCTGGGCGCCGACGGTATTCAGATCGACATGGTCACCTACATGGGCAATGGTCTGAGCGACCCTCTCACGCCGCCCCCTCAGGAGATCGTCGAGGAATGGCAGGAGCGCTTTGGCACTCACGGGCCGCTGTTCTTGGACCGCGGCTTTGCCTACAACACCCTGCACGACTTTGTAGAGCAGCAGTCGGAGAAGGACTTTGGCTTTCCGGCGTGGGTGGTGCTGGGGCCGGACATGGAGATTCTGCACGGGCAGATTGGCTACGGGAGCTACGACGAGGTCGAGGCCATGATCCGCGAGCATGCAGCCAGCGAGTAGACTGAGCGTTCATGAAAATCGCCCTTGTCACCCGCGGCGACCTGTTCCCCACCAACCATGGGGCAGCGGTCAAGATCGTGCGCACCGCTCAGGTGCTCAGCTTGCTGGGCTGCACCGTCTGCGTCGTCACCGACGACCGCGAGGCATACTGGCGCTTTGACAAAGGGATTCAAGAGCGGGTGCTCTACAGCCCGCGCTTCAGAGCCATGCAGGAGTGGCCGGGCATGAACGCTGGGGGCCGCTGGGCGGACTCCATGTGCCAGCGCATCGGCTACCCCGCCGAGGAGACCTTTCTCTACAAACCCCAGTTTGATCCCCAGTGGTGGGCACGCGTCCTGTACGTCGGCCGGCGGGAGAAAATCCAGGTCTACCAGGCCGAGTTCCCCGGATACGGCCTGCCCTGCATCTTGGCCGCCAAGCTGCTGGGCGGGCAGAGCGCAATCGTGCAGCACAATGTGGAGTGGGACCGCCTGCAAGATGTGCTCGGTCTGGGAGAGGCCGAGGTCGAACATATCCGCACTCTGGAGATCTGGGCCTTGGAGCGGGTGGACCACGTCATCGCGGTCTCGGTGGACGACAAGCTGCGCATGACCCAGGCGGGGGTAGACGGCGGCCGAATCACGGTGCTTCCCCATGGGGTTGATACCCTGAGTTTCGTGCGAAAAGCGGGTCGTATGCAGCGCTATGCCCAGGGCCTGAGCGATGAGACCCCCGTGCTTTTTTTTCACGGCACGCTGCACTACTGGCCCAACACCCAGGCGGTACGCATCATCGCCGAGGAGCTGTTGCCTGGCTTGCTCCGCGCCCATCCTGATCTGGTTGTGCTCATCGCTGGCATGAATCCGCCCACCTACTACAGCCACCCCAACATCCGCTTTCTGGGGCCAGTGGTGGATCTTGCTGGCTGGATCCAGGCCGCCGATGTGTGCCTGTGCCCGGTGCCCAGTGGGGGCGGTACCCGCATGAAGATCTTGGAGTACTTCGCTGCTGGAAAGCCCACCGTGTCCTATTCCAAGGGTGCCGAAGGCATCCAAGCTCCAGCCAATGCCCACGTTATCGAGGATGACCCAAAGCGCTTTGTGCAGGCCGTCGTGGAGCTGCTGGGCTCGACAGAGGCTCGGGATACAATGGGTCAGGCCGCCCGGAAGTTCGTGGCTTGGTACGACTGGGGGCCCATCCAACAAGCGCTCATCGACCTCTACACATCTGGGGCGGGCCAGGGCCAGGACTACAACGCCTGGATCCGTGAGCAACAAGGCCTGGGCCGAACCCCCATGCAGCCGGTCGCTCTGCCCGATACTCGCACCCGGATAGAGCGACACCTGCCGCCCCGTGAACCCTCCAAGCCACGCACCCTGCTTCTGCTCATCAACCGGGGATGCAACCTGACTTGTAGCTTCTGCGATCTGTGGGACCGTCCCCAGAACATGCCGCTGAACCAGGTGCTGCAGCTCTTGGACCAGGCGCTCAAGATCGGCACCAAGACTCTGGTCATCACCGGCGGCGAGCCCTTTATGCACCCGGACTTGTTCACGGTGGTCCGGGCCGCCAAGGAGCTGGGCTTGTCGGTGAACATCACCACCAACGGAACCTTGATCGAGAAGAAATGGGACCAGCTCTTGGACTCCGGCGTGGACTCCCTGAGCGTGTCCCTAGACGGACTGGCCGAGACCCATGAGCGCCTACGAGGCCAGCCTGGATGTTTCAAGCGCTCCATGAAGGGCATCCAAAAGCTGCGTGCGGACTCTGATATCGGGCTGAGCATTTACTTCACGGCCAACCGCGAGAACGTGCATGAGCTGGTGCCGGTCTACGAGCTGGCCCAAGAGCTGGGTGCCGGCTTTGATTTTTGGCCGGTCAACGATGCGCCCGACTTGGCTTTGAGCGAGCCTGAGCACCAGGCCGCCTGGAAACAGGCTGTGGCGACACTGGCTGCCCGAGAGCAGCGCATCGCAGAGCGGCAGCACTTCGATGCCGAGAGCCTAAATTATCATGCGGGTCAGGTGGACACCGTGCGCTGCTTGGGGCTGGTGGACCAGTATGGCGTGACCTTTGAGGGGGAGCTGCTGCCGTGCTGCGTCTGGGGCGGGGAAGGCTTGAGCGTGGGCAACGTCTTTGAGACGCCGCTGACCGAGCTCTGGGAGTCGCCGGAGGTTCAGGCGGCGCGAGAGGGGCTGTACCACCAGGGCTGTGATGCCGGGTGTTTCAACCACAGCTTGTATGAGTTCACGCGCTCGACAGGGGAGAGCTTTTTGGTGGAGTAGGAGGAGGGTGGCATGGGCCAAGCGCACCGCCCGAACGAAAGATACCGCGGCCGCTCAGGATGCAGAAGAGCTCATCTTGAAGGGGCGACCCCTTGGGGGTTTTCTTGGGTCGGACTGCGAAGCGGCGGTCAAACGACCGCCCCTTGCGGTTAGGCACTCGTATGTATTGGATTCCAGTCGCCTTTAAAGGCAAGACCGTCTACGCCCAAGCGGGCCCCGACGGCGCGTTGCTCTCCGAGGGCGGTCGCACGCCCATCCGCTACTCCAAGACCGCCGGCGCCAAGGTGTACCGGGCGGGTACGACCGGCTTGGGAAAACCCAAAGGCAAGGTCGTAGAGCTGGATGCCGGCACCGCCGCAGAACCCAGCACAGGTGGAAGCGGTGGTGCCCGCAAGAAGAAGGGTAGCGGCTTTGGCAAGGCGGGCACACGAACCCAAGCTCAGTCGACCGCGGCCAAGCAAGACGCGGCCCAGCGCATCGCTGCGCTTCCGGCTGAGACACACATTGCCTTCACGGACGGGGCCTGCAAAGGCAACCCTGGGCCCTGTGGCGCCGGGGCGGTGCTCAAGCTGGCCGACGGAACCTTGTCCGAGGCCAAAAAGTACCTGGGACGCGGCACCAACAACGTCGGGGAGCTCAGCGGTATCGGTTTGGCCCTGGATCTGCTGGATGCAGCTGGGATCGCGGCAGACGCGCCTGTGGTGGTCTTCACCGACTCTCAGTACAGCTTTGGCGTGTTGGCCAAGAACTGGAAGGCCAAGAAGAACACCGAGCTAATTCTGGGCCTGCGAGCGCGGCTCAAGGCCCGCCCTGGTGCACGCTTGGACTGGGTGGCTGGACATGTCGGTATTCCGGAGAACGAGCGCGCGGACCGCTTGGCTGGGATGGCCATCGAGCAGCGCTGACATTGCAGATCGCAAGGCTTTCGAGCTGTCGTTTGGTCTCACGTGTTGCTAAGATTCATGGCGACTGGAGTTTTGATGTTGTTGCTGTTTCTGGCCTGTCAGGGTTGTGAGGAGACGGCTGCGGTTCCGGAATTAGAGGACACGCCGAGGGTGGTTCGTCTGACCCACACCCAGTGGGAGAACAGTGTCCAGGACTTGCTCTCTCTGGAGCAGCAGACCGGGCTCTCTGAGCACTTTTTGGGCGACCCCCTCAGCGAAGGCTTTGAGAACGAGGCCAACCGTCTGCAGGTCAGCCCCGAACTCTTCCAGGACTACCAGCGAGCCGCCGAGGCCCTGGCCCTGCTGATCGTCAGTGACCTGGACCGATATGCCCTGGTGGTCCCACAGGATCCGCGGGTCGCAGGTGTGGACTTTGAGCAACGCTTGGAGGCCGAGGACGACGCCGTGAGCCGAAGCAATGGGGACTATCAAAGCGACGGCTGGTTGCTCTGGTCCGACGGCAGCTTCTCGGCCGACCTGAGCGTGCCCGAGGATGGCGACTACCGGATGGAGGCCGCACTCTCTGGCAGCGACTGTGGCGATGGGGTCTACGCCTCATACCAGTTTCAGGTGGACGGAGAGATCATCGGATTTGGGGAAACACTGCCGACTCTCACGACCTTCTCGGCAACAAGCGAGTTGAGCGCTGGCACCCATGAGCTCCAGGTCGTCTTTGACAACGACTGCTATGAGAACGGAGCGGACCGCAACCTCTACATGGACTGGATGCAGCTGAGCGGTGTTGGCGGGGCCTTGGGTGAAGGTCAAGCTGGCCCGGACCAGGCCTTGGCCTGGATCGAAGAGATCGCGGCCTTGGCGTACCGACGGCCCATCACCGAGGCGCAGGCCATGGCGCTCCTGGATCTCTTCGAGCAGGGACCCGACCAAATCGGATCTGGGGATGACTTTGCCGACGGCGTTGAGATGGTGCTCGTTGCACTGCTCCAGTCTCCGCACTTTTTGTACCGGATAGAGCTCAGTGAGCTGCCCGATGCAGACGGTCGGATTCCTCTGGACGGCTGGGAAATCGCCAGCAAGCTCAGCTATGCGCTGTGGAACACCATGCCCGATGCGGCGCTCTTCGCAGCGGCAGAGGCGGACGAGCTGGGGACCGTAGAACAAGTGCGCTCCCAGGCCTGGCGCATGCTTCAAGACGAGCGGTCTCTGGCTGTGGTGCAGGACTTTCATGGTCAGCTCATGGACACCGACAACTACGCCAACATCTACAAAGATCCCGAGCGTTTCCCAGCCTACGACCCTGTGCTCAACGAGACCATGCGCTTGGAGGTCGAGGCCTTTGTAGAAGAGGTGGTCTTTGGGGAACAAGCCGGTGTCTACAGTCTGTACACCGCGCCCTACACCTTCGTGAACCAGGATCTGGCACCCATCTACGGCCTGAGCGCCGTTGGCTCAGAGTTGCAGCGTGTGGCCTTGGATCCCGATGAACGCGGGGGCCTGCTCTTACAGTCGGGCTTCTTGGCCTCCCATGCGGACTCCAGGACTCCGAGCCCCATCCACAGGGGCGTGTTCGTGGACCTGGAAGTGCTGTGCTTGGACTTGCCGGATCCGCCCCCCAACGTCACCGGCTTGCCTGCGCAGGAGCCTGGAACGACCAACCGGGAGCGGGTGGAGCAGCACACCGGGGAGGGGACCTGTGGCGGTACCTGCCACAACGAGATGATCAACCCCGCGGGCTTTGCTTTCGAGGGCTACGATGCGCTGGGGCAAGCCCGTGATCTGGACAACGGGGAGCCTGTGGACGCCTCGGGCTCCATGACGCTCAGCGAAGGGGCTGTCTCCTGGACTACCGGACGAGAGTTTGTTCAGCTCCTCGCCGAGCATCCGGACACCCACCGCTGCTACGCGGGACACTGGCTCAGCTACGTGCAGGGGAGACAGCTGGGGGAGCTGGATGACCCCTTGCTCGATGACTTGGGGGCACAGAGCTTAGAGGGACTACCCATCACCGGACTCTTGGTCGAGCTGGTGGCCAGCGACAGCTTTCGGATGCGAGCGCACCCATGAAGACCTCACGTCGACTCTTTCTTACCGGCACAGCCGGTCTAACATTGGGCCTGCCGTTGCTGGAGAGCCTCAACGGGCAAGCGCGCGCAGCGGAGGGAGACCCTTTCCTGTTCTTCATGCGTCAAGGCAATGGGGTGACCCAGGCGGATCAAGATGAAGCGGAGGGGTTTTGGCCCAGTGAAGAGGGGGAGCTGAGCGCCAGCATTTTAGAGTCCGACTCGGAGAGGGTGCTCTCCGAACTGTCTCCCTACGGGCGTTCGATCACTGCGATTAAGGGGCTGAGCTACGCTTTTGAGGGGAATGGCTGCGGCCATAGTGGCGGGGGGAACCAGTGTCTGACCGCCAACCAGGTCAGCGACGACCCAAGCGGAGCGGCGAGCCTGGCGATGGGTGAGTCCGTCGACAACTACGTGGCCCGTGCATTCTCTGAGAACGGTGGGGCCCCGCTCACGCTCTACACGGGGCCCCGCAGTGGCTACTTGGAAGAGGTTCTCAGTTACCGGGGCGCCTTGGACATCCGTCCGGCTGAGGACGACCCCTGGACCGCTTACCAACGTATGCTGGGTGTGGACGATGGCGTGGACTTGGAGCAGCTGGATCTGCGCCGCCAGAGTGTCAACGACGTGCTCTCCGAGCAGCTGGATGCCCTGATGGCCAGTCCACAGCTAAGTAGTGCGGATGTGGCCCGATTGGCCCTTCATAGGGAGTCCATCCGGGACTTTGAGCGCTTGTCCTGTCGTGTGACCGAGGAGCAAGCCCAGGCCATGCAGGACGGTGTGGGCCTGTCTACCTTGGACGACCGCCGCCTGCTGGTGGCCCGTCAGCACTTGGATCTGATGGCTCTTGCAGCGGCCTGTGGCTTTGTGCGCTCGGGCACGCTCCAGATCGGAGATGGGAACGATGGGACGGAGTACACCATCGACGGGCAGCGTTTCCCAAGCTTTCACTGGGTCTCTCACCGAATCTATAGCGACGGGGACGACGGCGAGGCCATTGTGGGCGCCTACGAGATGCACAAGGCCATTGACCGACTCTATGGACAGACCTTCCTGCATCTCTTGGATCGCCTCAACGAGTTCGGCATCTTGGACCAGGGGATCTCGGTCTGGTGCAATGACTTGGGCGCTGGGGTCAGCCACAGCTACAACAACGTTCCCTTCATCCTGGCAGGCAGTGCCAGCGGTGCACTACAGGCCGGTCAGTTCGTGGATTACGGCGGCGTGACCCACAACAAGCTGATGAACACCTTGATCAATGCGGTGGGTGTGCGCACCGAGAGCGGGGACTTGGTCCAGGACTTTGGCCACAGCAGCCTGGAGGGTGGGGTGCTGGACGGACTGCTGAGCTGAGAGGCTACTCGGGCCTCCAGCCGGTTTTCCAGGCCAGCAGGCGCTGGTTGAACTCCAGGACCGTGCGCCAGTCCACCTTGGAGCTACCACCTGGTCGAGGCAGCATGGTGGCCTTGACTTCGCGGATCTTTAGGTCCTGTGTTTGAGCCTTGAGCAGAGTCTCGGCATCCAAGAACCAGTCGGTAGAGCGCAGATCCAGTCCCTCAAACACAGGCCTGGGCATGAGCTTTGGGCAGCCGTTTACGTCGCTTGTGTCCACTCCAAAGGCTCGACGCATCACCTGGCTGTAGACCGCGCTGACCAGTGCCCGGTCTTGTCCGTCTTGGCGTTCGATGCGGCGTACTTTGGCCAGCTGGGCGCCTTCCCGCCGCACCAGGTTTAGGCAGGTGCGCACATGCTCTGGTGCGATCTGCCCGTCTCCCCAGCTCCATCCCAGGATGGTGCCTTGGGCTTGGCGGAGTCCGAAGAGGATGCCACCTCCGTAGCCGGCGTTGTCGGCCAGGTGAAAGGCCTTGACCTTCTTGTGCTCGATGGCGAGCTGGTTGATGCGAAAGGGGGTCTGGTCGCTGGAGCCGTTGTTGACCAGGATCAGCTCGCAGCCGGCGCCCTGTAGGGCATCCAGGAGCCCGGCCACTGTGTCCTGAACGCAGTCCTCTTCGTTGTAGAGGGGCAGGACCAGGGAAAGCATTAGAACAAGCTCTGCTGCTGGAGCTTGGCAATCGTGCCCCATCGAGTGCGAACGGTGCTTGGAAACGGCTCTTTGCGCTCGATAAAGCCCATCAGCCACTCTCGCGTGACAGGGTCGGATGGGTATCCGGACCCGGCGTTCAACGGGGCGATGTGGCTGTCCCGGCGCACCTTGGCGAAGATACTCGCGGCGCCGCAGCTGGGGTAGTTCAGGTCGGCCTTGTTCTCGATGACCAGGGCGGGCACGTAGTCCAAGGCTGCCAGCAGCTTGGTGGTGAAGTTGGGGATCCCGTTGGGGTGCACGGGCGCGTCAATGACCACACGCTCTGGACGGAAGTGCAGGATGTGGTCGACAAATGCGGCCAACTCTAAGTCGTTGAGGTTTCCGACATCGATCTCAGCGGGTGTGATCTCGATCAACCGGGGTTCTCCCAGTGCGCCCAAGGGCCCGATTAAAGAGTCCCGCTTCTTGGCGCTCAGCCGCTTGGAGTCGGTCGCTCCTGCGCTCTTGACCTTGGGAATGTCCGCGTCCTCTACGCAGTAGGCGCCGACCACAAGGGGCCCCAACACACAGCCGCGACCGGCCTCGTCCAATCCAAGGGTCTTCATGTCATCTCCAAGGCGCTGTCCGGGGTGCTCTCGCCGGTCTGCACCCGCCACAGGCGGGCGTAGGTGCCGTCTTGGGCGACCAGTGCTTCGTGGGTGCCACGCTCGATGATTCGGCCGGCTTCCATCACCACAATCTCGTCAGCGTGACGGATGGTGCTCAGTCGGTGGGCGATGATCAGCGTGGTTCGGTTTTGGGAGATGTGGAGGAGGCTGCGTTGGATGGCCGCTTCGGTGTCGTTGTCGACCGCGCTGGTGGCCTCGTCCAGGATGAGAATGGGGGCACCCTTCAGGACCGCACGGGCGATGCTCAAGCGCTGACGCTGTCCGCCGCTGAGCTTTTGACCGGACTCGCCGATCTCGCTGGCCATCCCTTTGGGGAGCTCCGCGATGAACGCACTGGCCTCTGCGAGGGAAGCCGCTTCTTGGATGTCGGCCAGGGACGCATCCGGGCTCCCGTAGGCGATGTTGTCGCGGACGGTTCCTGGAAACAAGAACACCTGCTGTCCAACCATGGAGAGGCTCTGACGCAGCTCGGCCATCCGCAGTTCCCGTAGATTGACATTCCCCAGGGTGATGCGGCCCTGGCTTGGGTCATGAAAGCGCAGCAAGAGCCGAATCAAGGTGCTCTTTCCAGAACCGGTGCTGCCTACGATGGCCACGGTTGAGCCCGCTTTGATGCGCCAAGAAAAGTCCAGGAGCACAGGCTCGCGTCCGGGGTAAGCGAAGTTCACACCCTCAAATACGATGTCCCCTTGGGAGGCATTCCCCACGTTCTGGTCGCCGTCATGCACCTCGATGGGGGTCTCCACAAGGTTGAGCACGCGGCGGGTGCTGGCCATGGCGCGCTGGTAGAGATCGAAGGTGGTGCCCAGTCGGGTCAGGGGCCAGAGCAGCCGCTGGGTCAGGTAGATCAGGGTGGAGTAGGTGGCTGCTGTCAGGACACCGTCGAGCACGCGTTGACCACCGACCAGCAGGGTCGCCGTGAATCCGACCACGACCAACATACGGATCAGGGGTGAGAAGGCCGAGGACAGTGCGATGGCTTTGCGGTTGGCCTGTCGGTAAGCATCGCTGGCCTGGGCCACACGCTCGGCCTCGTGGGTCTCGGCGGTGAAGCTCTTGATGGTGGCGATGCCCTCCAGGTTGTTGGAGAGCAGGGCGTTGAGCTCAGCGGCCCGCTGGCGCACCAAGGTGTAGTGGGGCGTGATGGTGCCCTGGAACCAGAAGCTGCCCGCCAGAATGAAGGGGATTGGGGCCACGGCCCAAGCGGCCAGCTCGGGGGAAGCGCTCACAAAAGCGATGCTGACGGCGATGGCGGTGGTCAGAACCTGGAGGATGGCGTTGGCTCCACCGTCCAGGAAGCGCTCAAGTTGGTTGATGTCGTCATTGAGCACCGCCATCAGGTCGCCACGTGCTTGGTCGGCGAACCAGGACATGTCCAGGTCCTGAATGTGGGTGTAGGTTTGGCCGCGCAGCTCGTGCTGAACCGTCTGGGCAAGATTTCGCCAGAACCACTGGTGCAGGTACTCGGTTGCCGACTCCAGCACCCAGACCACGACGGTCAGGCCGCTGACCAAAAGCAGCTGGTCGCCTAAGTCGGTGATGCCCTGTGCACCTAAGAAGCTCTCTTCCTTGCGCACGACCACGTCGACAGCAGCACCGATCAGAACGGGTGGGGCCAGGTCCAGAAGCTTGTTGGTGATCGAGAAGAACACGGCCGCAGCCAGTCGGCCTCGGTGGTGCCGCGCGTGCTTGTACAGCCGCTTTAGTGGGGACTCAGACATAGGCAGGAGCTATCGGATTGGAGGGCGGTGGGCTCGGGCTGGTGAACGGTGTCTCCAATCTTGCGCAGTGTAGGGACGCTGGGGGCGGAGTGCGGGTCCAGGCCGAGCTGGAAGACGAAGACATGCGCCAGTATCTGCTGAACACCTGCGAGAGGATCCGTTTTGAAGAAGTAGAGGGGCCAGTGGCTGTCATCACCCAGCAGTGGGTCCTTTTCCGGCGCTGACTGGGAATATAGGAGTGCTGGGATCCAAGCATGAGCTTGCAACATGCGTCTCCCCCCTCCAGAAACAAGACATGAGCGATACCGATGATCTACGAAAAGCCCTTGAACGTCTGACTCAAGCGGGTGGGACGGGAAACCGACTGGTTGTTCGCGGGGGGCGGGCTTGGTTTGTCTTCCACGGCGCCAAAGGGGGCGTTGAGATCCGGAGCGAGGCGGCTGCAAAGCACTACCTTGGCAAGGACTTCCCGTTGAGCCTCAACGACGTGGGCCTGATTCGAAAGGCGGGGTTTGCTCAGGCGCCTCCCTCCAAGACCTTGCAGCGCGTTGACGCGGCCGATCAGGGCGTCGCCATCGCTGCGCGAACACGGGAGCTTTTCGCTTCGGCCTACAAGCACCAAGGCCCGATCCAGTTGGAGCTTAGCCTTGGCGACAAGGAGGCCACTCAAAACCCGGACCTCCTGGAGGCCATCCGGACGGCAGCCGGGAAACGAAGTCCCCAGGCACGGAATGCTCTCTACAGGGCGCTCCTGCGCTCTACGCTTCTTCTCCGTGTGGACAGCCAAGGCCTGCCCCAGGCGGTGGGCAAGCTTCAGAGCTGGGATGTCTTCGCGGCCTTTAGCAGCCTGGACGCCTTGCGCCTTTACAGTCCGACTGTGGACCGCTTTAAAACCATGCCGGGCCGACTGCTTTTCTCAGCTCTGCTCGACTTGAGAGTCGGATCTTTGCTGATAGATCCGGGCGGAAGGCTCGGCGGCGAGCTCTACCGCAATGAAATTGAAACCATCGCCGGGGCAACCCGGCGCACGGGTAGCTTTTGAGTCACGGTTGGCCTGTCGGCAGGCCCCGGGATAGTTTCGGGACTCCTGGTCGCCCCTCTTGAACGAAGACGCTGGAGTGCTGCTGCACATGGTTTTGCACACCATCAAAAAAGGTTTGGATGTTCCCATCACCGGAACGCCTGCCCAAGATGTAAAACAGGCCCCTTCGGTCACCCGCGTTGCGGTGATGGCCTCGGATTTCATTGGCATGAAGCCGCGAATGCAGGTCATCGTTGGTGACTTGGTCAAGCGCGGCAGTCTCCTCTTCGAGGACCGTAAGCGGGCGGGTGTTTTTCATACATCCCCAGCGGCGGGCAAAGTCGTTGCCATCAACCGAGGCGACAAGCGCGCCTTCCAGTCGTTGGTCATCGAGCTGAACGAGCGCGAGCTCGCCGGCGAGATCACCGATGAGGATCACGTTGGTTTCCAGGCTTACACAGGCGAAGCGCCCGACTCGATGAGCACGGGTCAAGTCCGTGCGCTGCTAATCGAGTCTGGGGAGTGGACCGCTCTCCGGTCTCGGCCCTACAGCCGGGTGCCGGCCGTAGATGGAGAGCCCACCGCGATCTTCGTGAACGCGATGGACACCAATCCGCTGGCTGCAGACCCCAAGGTCGCTTGCGCTGACCGCGAGGAAGACATTCAACTTGGCTTGGATGTGGCCAAGAAGCTGTCGAGCAAGGTGTACTTCTGCCAAGCTCCAGGCGCTGGGTTCAAAGTTCAGGGGGCCGATGTTCATGCGTTCGCCGGGCCCCATCCGGCGGGTCTGGTCGGCACGCACATCCACACGCTCCAGCCCGTCAAGCGCGGCAAGCAGGTGTGGCACCTCAGCGTGGCTGACTTGGCCGCATGGGGTGTGCTCTTCCGCACTGGCAAGCTGGACCTCGAGCGCATCGTCGCTCTGGGCGGCCCCGGCGTGAAGGATCCGGCGCTCTTTCAGTCCCGCCGGGGTGCAAGCATTGACCAGCTCAGTGCAGGCAACCTTCAGGACGGAGAGCAACGGGTCATCTCCGGATCCATTCTCAGTGGCACCATCGCGATGGGCGAGGCAATGGGCTTTTTGGGTCGCTACGACACTCAGATCAGTGTGCTGGCGGAGGGCCGCAAGCGCGAGTTCTTGGGCTGGCTGGCTCCGGGCATGGACAAGTTCTCCACGCTCCCGGCCTTTCTGAGCAAGCTCGTTGGCTCCACAAAGAACTTTGGGCTGGACACCAGCACAAACGGTTCGGACCGCGCCATGGTGCCAATTGGCATGTACGAGCGCGTCATGCCCTTGGACATCCTGCCCACCTTCCTGCTGCGGAGCCTGATCTCCGGAGACCTGGAGAAGGCCGAGGCCCTGGGAATGATGGAGCTGGCCGAAGAGGATCTTGCACTTTGCACCGTCGTGTGTCCGGGCAAGTACAACTACGGTCCAATACTCAGGCGGAATCTGAATACCCTGGAGGCGGAAGGCTGATGCAAATCCTTCGAAACACTCTGGACAAGGTCGAGCACCACTTCGAAAAGGGAGGCAAGCTCGAGAGCATGTACGCCCTGTACGAGGCGGGCGACACGTTTCTTTACACGCCAGGCGCAGTCACCAAAAAGGGTGCCCACGTCCGCGACGCCATCGACCTGAAGCGTCTGATGATCTCTGTAGCGATCGCGCTGCAGCCGGTCATCCTGATGGCCCAGTGGAATACCGGAAACCAAGCCCTGACCGCCATTGCTTCTGGAGCGCCCGTTCGGGATGACCTGCAGATGAGCGCCTTCCAGGCCATTTTCGGGGAGCTGACCACCGTAGCTGCTGCAGACCTGCAAAGCAGCGTGGTCGCTTGTTTCCTGCTCGGCCTGATTTACTTCGTACCGGTCTTTCTTGCGACTCAGGTTGCAGGCGGCCTCTGCGAGGCTGGGTTCAGTGTGGTTCGCAAGCACGAAATCAACGAGGGCTTCCTGGTCACAGGCTTGCTCTTCCCCTTGATTCTGCCTCCGACCATTCCCCTCTGGCAGGTCGCCGTGGGCATCATGTTCGGCGTTGTCGTCGGCAAAGAAATGTTTGGTGGGACGGGCATGAACGTGCTCAACGTCGCCCTGACGGGCCGGGCATTCCTCTTCTTCGCCTACCCAGCGCAGATCTCGGGAGACAAGGTCTGGCAGGCCGTCGGACCCGATGGTTACTCGGGAGCGACTTGGCTTGCCAAGGCAGCCTCCGCTGACCCCGAAACCATTGTCTACAACGGCTTGGATTCTGCGGTGATGGGCGAAGGCGCAGACATGACGCTGTCATGGATGGACGCCTTTATTGGCATGGTTCCCGGCTCGATGGGGGAGACCAGCGCTTTGGCCTGCCTACTTGGCGCCGGCTTTCTGCTCGTGACGCGCATCGGTGCTTGGCAGACCATGCTTGGCGTTGTGGTCGGCACGGCGGTCACGGCCTTTGGCCTAAATTCCATCGGATCTGATTCCAACGCTATGTTCGCGATGCCCTTTTGGTGGCACATGGTTTTGGGTGGCTGGGCCTTTGGAATGGTCTTTATGGCCACCGACCCTGTCACCAGCGCTTTCTCCTCCAAGGGAAAGCTCGCTTACGGGCTGGGCATCGGTATCCTGGTGGTGTTGGTTCGTGTCGTGAACCCGGCCTACCCCGAGGGGATGATGCTGGCGATTCTCTTCATGAACCTGTTCGCGCCGCTCATGGACCACTTCGTGATTCAGGCAAACATTAAGCGGAGGATCGCTCGCCATGAAGCTTGATTCTACTGGCTACATCATTGGTTTTGCAGCCACTGTCTGTCTCGTCGCATCGGTCTTTGTGTCCGGGTCGGCGGTGGCTCTGAAAGACAAGCAAGATGAGAACAAGCTGTTGGACCAGCAAAAGAAGGTCCTGACGGTCTCAGGCTTGATCAATGACGACGACAACAGTGGCAGCAACGACGACGAAGTGGCTGAACTCTCCCCCGAGGTCGTTCGTGGTTTCTTCGC
>CAJQPC010000046.1 GCA_905480105.1 uncultured bacterium
GAAAGGGAACACATATTTTCGTCTCAAATCTAATTGCTATGAAAACAAAAACTACATACCTTTTATTGGCAACAATAATATTTTCATCATGTTCAAGAATCTATTATGCACCCAATAGTCAGAATGTTCCTTTGCATAAAGAAAAGCAGGAAACGGAATGGAATTTATCACTAAGCACCGGACAAGATTTCGCAGGTACAGAAATACAAGGTTCTTATTCCTTTACAGATCACGTGGCTTTACAACTCAATGGCTTTGCATGGGCTGCCAGTTGGCGAACGACGGTTCGGCCATTGGCCCCAGCCGTCAAAGCGGGTCTTCTCGCTCCCTATGACAGCTGGCAGAATCGAATCGCTACTCTGCGCTTCGTCGAGGACATTCCTCTCAAGCCTCAGCACCCCAGCTACGACACGTTGATAGGGGTGGAAGATGGGCTGGAAAAGCTGGCTGAGCTGCCCATGCTTATCTGTTGGGGAGAGCAAGATTGGTGCTTCACGCCGGAGTTTCGCAAGGAGTGGCAGCGGCGCTTCCCGAAAGCGGAAGTCGAGGCCTGGGAAGATGCCAGTCACTACCTGATCGAGGATGTGCCCGAGCGCCTTCTCTCCCGCATGGAGCAATTCATCGCTTCAGCCCCCTGAGGTCCCATGAGCAACTTTGTCGCCCGATTCGAGGCGCACGTCGCCCGTGACCCTGAGCAGCCCGCACTGATCTTGCCTGAGGGAAGAAGCTGGGCTCAGCGGAGCTACGGCCAGGTCCAAGAACGTGTCATGGCTGCCGCGGCTGGCTTGCGGGACGAGGTGGGTCTCAGACCAGGACAGCGGGTCATGATGCTGGTGCCTGCTGGCTTTGAGTTCTTCGAGCTGAGTCTGGCACTCTGGAAGCTGGGCTGCGTTCCCGTTCTGATTGATCCCGGGATGGGGATGGACGGCTTCCTGAGCTGTGTCTCACAGGTCAAACCGCAGGTCCTGATCGCTATCCCCAAGGGAATGCTGCTCTCCAAGATCAAGGGCGCTGCCTTTGCCTCGGTACAGGAGCGGGTCACCGTCAACGGATGGACTTGGCTCTGGGGCGGTCACCGATACGAGAAGTGCCTCAAGTCAGGCGTTCAGGTCACCAACCACGACGCTGATCCGGACTCCTTGGCAGCGATCCTGTTTACCAGCGGGTCGACTGGACCTGCCAAGGGCGTGCGCTACACCCACGGCATGTTCTCCACCCAGGCTGACCGCATCGCGGCCATGTACGGCATCGAGCCTGGCCAGGTCGAGGTCTCCTGCTTCTTGCCCTTTGCCATGTTTAGCATGGCCATGGGTTCCACCTGTGTTTTGCCCGATATGGACTTTGCCAAGCCTGCAACGGCGTCACCGGCCAAGATTCAAGAGGCCCTGGACCACTTCAGGGCAGATCAGCTTGTCGCCAGTCCAGCAGTCCTGGCGAAGATGGCCACGGAGCTTCCTGCAAAAGGGCAGCGCTTGGAGAGCTTGAAGCGTGTGCTGACCTTCGGGGCGCCCATCCCCAGGACACTCCACCTCAGTTTTCGGGAGATCTTGGCGTTGGATGCGGAAATTCACACGCCATACGGGGCCACCGAGTCGCTGCCGGTGGCCACCATCTCGAGTCAGGAAATCCTCAATGAGACGGGGGCGCGATCTGCCGCAGGGGAAGGGACGTGTGTCGGGCGAGTAGACCCGTCGATTCGCGTTGAAATACTTCCTATCTCAGACGAGCCCGTCTCTCAGTGGGACCCGAATAGCACTCTGGCTGCCGGCGAGGTCGGTGAGATCTGCGTTCAGGGACCACAGGTCTCAAAGGGCTACTTTGAGCGTCCAGATGCGAACCGTGCCGCTAAAATTCCAGACGGGGATGTCTTTTGGCACCGCATGGGTGACCTTGGCTACCTGGATGGGGAAGGGCGACTCTGGTTCTGCGGCCGCAAGGGGCATCGAGTCCAGACCCCAGGAGGGCCAGTGTTTCCGGTGCCCTTGGAGGGCGTGTACAACGAGCATCCTGCTGTTCGCCGCAGCGCCATTGTCCAGGTGGATAAGCAAGCCGTATTGGTGGTTGAGCTCAAGCC
This sequence comes from uncultured bacterium, assembly GCA_905480105.1. Classification (GTDB taxonomy): domain Bacteria; phylum Myxococcota_A; class UBA796; order UBA796; family CAJQPC01; genus CAJQPC01. The sequence continues at coordinate 2,075 of CAJQPC010000046.1, forward strand.
GGGGCACTCCGCTGTAGAGTCGCTGGGGCGGGAGATTCTGGCCCTTGGAGAGCAGGTCGCAGTGTGCAAGCCCATCTCAACGCTCTACTTTCATTCGAGTTTTCCCGTGGACCGCCGGCACAATGCCAAGATCCACCGGCCCGAGCTGGGTGCCTGGGCTGCGGACCAGCAGCCCGCCGCTACCTTGCTTTAGGAGTCTGCGATGAAAGCCTTGGTGACTGGCGGCGGCGGATTCTTGGGAGGCGCAATCGCCAAGCAGCTTATCGAAGCTGGGCATACGGTGAGGGTGTTGGGGCGGAATCGCTACCCGCACATGGAGGCATTGGGCGCAGAAAGCGTGGTCTGTGACCTGAGTATTGGAGAGGGGCTAGAGGCGTTACTAGATGGCGTGGGTGTGGTCTTTCATGTCGCAGCTCTGGCTGGAATGTGGGGGCCTCGGGAGCGCTACTATGCTGCAAACGTGACGGCTACGGAGCGCTTGTTGGAGGCTGCTCGAGCGGCCGGTGTGCAGCGCTTTGTCTATACCTCCTCCCCAAGCGTGACCTTTCATGGCAGGGATGAGGAAGGGGTCAGCGAGACCGACTGTAGCTACCCGGAACACCATGATTTTTTCTACTCCGAGACAAAGGCCATCGCTGAGCAGGCCGTGCTGGCAGCCAACTCAGGGGAGCTGGCGACCACGGCGCTTCGGCCCCACCTGATTTATGGGCCCGGGGACCCTCATCTCATTCCTCGCTTGCTCGCTCGCCACCGCGCCGGGCGCCTAAAAGTGCTTGGGGATGGGGAGAATCAGGTCGCGCTTACCTACGTGGGGAACGCTGCCGTTGCGCATCTTCAAGCG
>CAJQPC010000047.1 GCA_905480105.1 uncultured bacterium
TCCCAACATGCGCTTTTGGACTCTTCTGCTCTGCATCGGCCTAGCCTTGGCTGGCACGAGCGACACCCCCTCCTCCTGGACCCTTGGTACACCGGCGGCGAACACTGCGGCGGTCTTGACACCGGTCAAAGAGACGGTGGAGCTCCCCGCTTGGCTGGTGGAGAAGATCACCGGGCCCACGCTGGTCTGGTATTTCAATCCGAACTGCGGGCACTGTCAGGCCAGTATCGGCGGGGTGGTGCGGCTTGCGGAGGAGATGAAGAACAAGGAAGGGGACGCCGGGCTGCAGGTCATCGGGATTGCCAACAGCGGGGCCAGCCCGGCCGAGCTGAAGTGGTTCATGGACACCTACCAGGTCAACTTCACGCTGATGATCGACCAGCCCAGAGGCTTCTCGTACTCGGTGGGCGCTCGGTCCACGCCCACGGCGTTGGTCTTTGAGCCGGACCCAGCGGGCGGGGTGTTTGCGACCGATGCCTATTACCCCTGGTTTCATGGGGCAGAGCTGCTGGTCAAGATCCGTCGCGGAGGTGCTGACCCCTTCTCGCACTTTGAAGAGGACCGCTACGTGGGCAACACGGCCTGCAGCGCCTGCCACAGCCAAGAGGCGGCGAGCTGGAAGCTGAGTCACCACGCGGTGGCCTACGGCACGATCTACAAGGCGGACAAGGCGGCGGACCCGGAGTGCGTGAGCTGCCATGTGACCGGGATGGGCCAGGCGGGCGGCTTTGTGATGGGAGAGCACGGGCACCCTCTGGCCGATGTGGGCTGCGAGGCCTGTCACAGCGCCGGCGGTCCCCACGACGGCAAGACGGTCAACGCCACCGAGCAGTGCGAGAGCTGCCACAACAAGACCCACAGCATCGCCTTCTCGGTGGAGAAGGGCTTGCCCCACATCGATCACTACAAAGTCAACGGGATGAGCGCCGGGGAGCAAGAGCAGCGCCGCCACGATCTGGCCAACGGGAAGGCCGAGAGACCTCTTCTGGCGTTTCCGCACGGGAAAAACTTGGGCCCAGAGCAGTGCGAGAGCTGCCATGCCGACGTGGTGAAGGCCTGGTCCAAGGGCCCGCACTCCGGTGCGATGGACCTGCTCAAGGGGAAGGAGAAGAAGGATCTGGCCTGCGTGAGCTGTCACGCCACGGCCGTGGAGAGCGGTCTTCCGCCCACGTCTCTGGAGGGATTCCAGACTCAGGCCAGCGTGTCCTGTGGCAGCTGCCATGGGCCGGGTGAACCTCACCTGACCTCGCCGGACAAAGAGAGCATCGAGGGGCTGGGCGAGGACTGCCCGGTGTGTGTGATCGAAGCGGTTTGCACGGGGTGCCATGACTCTGAACAAGACCCCGGCTGGGACCTGGAGACAGCATTGGCGCTACAGAAAGGACATGGTCAGGGCGCACCAGAAGAGTCGGCTTTGCCCAAGACTGACGCCAACTGACCGATAGCTCCGCTATTGTTGGCCTCTTAGAGAGGTTCCATGCTGTTTTTTCTGCTCATCGCCTGCAACAAGGACCCAGTAGAGGAGACGGGATTGCCCGCGATCTGCAGCGACGGCAACCAGTGGGCGCCCGGGGAGCAGGCCTTTGCCGAGGGCACAGCGGATTGGGGCCTGGAGACCCTCGCGCCGAGCGGCGTGCGAGTCAGCGCCGTAGATTTTGACGGAGACGGATGGGCGGATCTTGCCGTGCGCAACAACATGGGGGGCGGGACCGACGAGGCCCCCCAGCATTGGTTGATGCGCAACAACCAACAGGGCGCCTTCGAGGATGTGAGCGAGAGCTCTGGCGTGCGCGGTCTCTCCCAGGGAGGGGCGACCTGGGTGTTTGGTGACGTGGACAACGATGGGGATTTAGACCTTTTCATCGGGGTGGACAACACATCCGTGAGCGGGGCCAACTCTCAGATTCTGCTCAACAACGGCGACGGTACTTTTGCCGCGGGACCCAGCGGCGACATCGCGCTCTCTGGAGACCGGCCCTATGGCGCGGCTTTTGCGGACGTGGACATGGATGGCAATCTGGATCTATTCGTGGCCCAGTACGGCTCGGCCCAAGACCGTCTGTACCAGGGAGATGGCACAGGCAGCTTCACCGACAAGACTTCGGCCAGCGGCCTGACGACTCAGGCCTGGTCCAGCATCTCGGTGCTCAACGAAGGCGAGGCCCACTCCAACGCCTGGGCAGCGGCGGCCTGTGACTTGAACAACGACGGGCTGCCCGAGCTGCTCGCCAGCTCTTATGGTCGGGCTCCCAACCACCTGTGGCTGAACAGCGGTGCTGCTGGGAGCCCTCGTTTTGCCAACCAGAGCGTCGCCAGCGGCTACGCCTACGATGAGCGCATGGACTGGAGCGACAACCAGTCCGCCATGTGCTGGTGTGAGCTGCACCCCACCGACCCGAACTGCGAGGGCGTGCCTGGCCCCACCTTGATTGCTTGCAGCACAGACGCAGATGCCTTTCGTTGGGATCACACCTACGATATGGAGGCCTTTCGATTGGGGGGCAACAGCGGCGGCACGACCTGCGGGGACGTGGACAACGACGGCAACGTGGACCTGTTGACCAGCGAGATCGTGCACTGGGATGTGGGCGCGAGCTCGGATCCCAGCGAGTTGCTGATGAACACCGGCGATCCTCAGGTGGTCTTTGAGCGCCCTGGCCGCGATGCGATGGGCATCACCCGCGCGTACGATATTCCAGACTGGAACGAGGGAGACATTACTGGAGGAATGCTGGATTTTGATGGAGATGGATTCCTGGATGTGTGGATTGGAAGCAGCGACTACGCCGGCACGCGCGGGCTGCTCTACCACAATGCTGGAGACCGGACTTTCCAGGCGGTTCCTGTGGACCAGGGCATTGACCACATGCGCTCGCACGGCAGCACGGTGGCCGACTTTGACCACGATGGAGACTTGGACATGGTCGTGGGCCACAGCCGCTCACGCTGTGATGACGACTGCTACGAGACCGGTGTTGTGCGCCTGTTCATCAACCAGAGTGCGGATATGAACAGCGTCTCCCTGCGCCTGGAGGGGGCTGACGCCAGCAATGCTGCGGCCATTGGGGCTCGGGTAGAGATCGAGACGGCCAGCACGACCCAGACACGCTTTGTAGACGGTGGCCACGGCCAGTGGGGACAGCAGGATGACCTGACGGTGTTTGCTGGCTTGGGCCAGGACTGCACTGCCAGCGTGACCGTGACTTGGCCCAATGCTGATCGTACCCAGCAGACGGTGGAACTGGGGGCTGGCTACCGCTACTCCCTGACCCAGGGTGGAGAACTCCAGGTCCTGGAGTAGTCTCTACTCTGGTCGGGCGTAGACCGTGGTCTCACCGTTGCAAGGCCAAGTCGCCTCTGGACCGGGTGCGAACTGGGTACCGCGGGTGTCGCAGTCTAAGCCCTCACAGGTCATCTCGGTGAACAGAACGCCCTCCAATCTGTCCTGGTTCACGAAGGTGGCTGTCAGAGTGTCTGCCCAGGTAATGATCACGTCGAAGGTCTCGCTGTAGTCGTCTACACGGACCTCTTTGCACTCAATTTCTGGTTCCGTGTACTCGCAGTTGTTCTCTGGGCCGTCTTCATGTCCCAAGTCCAAGAGCACGGTGTCGTCCTCGGGGTACACACCCATTTGCCAGCTGTCGCCAGACTGGTAGTAGCTGGGGTCGTCGGTGCAGCCCCAGGACGTGGTGGTCTGCACGGTCATGGACCAGGTGCCTTCGGTGGGTTGGAAGGCGCAGGCTATCAGCAGAAGCAGCATGGGTCTCTTTCTATCGTTTGGCTTGAACGCCGGAGACGCACAGGTCGACGCTGTCTCCGTAGAGGGTCTGGAGCGCCTCGGGGACCGGTGGCAGCGTCAGAGTAGGCGCTTTGGCTGCGAGCATGGCCAAGGTGTCCAGGTCGATGTCGCCGCTGCCCTGGGCCAGGGTGGGAGTGCCCAACTTGCCCTGGCTGTTGATGGGAAAGCGCAGGGTCGCACAGCTGCCAGGTGACCGCGGGCCGAGCTGTTGGTTCAGGGGCTGCAAGGCCCGGATTTCCCAGGCTTGGGCGGCTGGGTCTTTGAAACTCAGGCGGAGCAGGCTGTCCACCGGCAGTGGATGCTGCTTCAGGCCGGCTTCAAGACAGCTCTGCAGCGCGCCGTTGTCGTCTTGAGCCCCGGCTATGGGAGCCACGCGCATAAAAGCGCCGTCCTGGTAGCGCGCGATCCACTCGCTTTGGGCAGCCGGGCAGTGGGCGGTCGCCTGTTCGATCTGGGCGAGCAGGTAGACCGGGGGAGTCCCGGACTCCACGCTGGGAGCCCAGCCGGCGTATGCCAAGCCGCTGGCAAAGAGGGTGATCATTGTCCACATAGGTGCATACTACCCTTGCCGGAGTCCGCTCGGGTGTAGGATCATCCCCGCAATGACAGCCCAATGCCGCCGTTACGAGATCCTCTCCATTCTTGGGAGGGGTGGCTTTGGCACCGTTTACCGGGCAGAGCAGCTCTCTGATCTGGGCCTACGGCGTGAAGTAGCCCTGAAAGTACTGCATGCGGCCGGCCCCGAGTCGGAAGAAGCGGCTCGGCGACTGCGGGACGAGGCGCGCATGCTGTCCAACCTTCAGTGCGCGGGTATTGTGCGGGTAGAGGATCTCATGATCCTGGACGGCCGCTGGACCATGGTCATGGAGCTGGTCCCCGGCATAGACGTGGAGCGCCTTCTCCAGAAAGGCCCCCTGCCAGCCCGGGTGGCCTTGAGCATCTTGGAGAAAGTGGCCACCAGCCTGTGGGCCGTGAATCAGGCCCTGGGACCTGACGGCGAGAAATTGGAGCTGGTGCATCGGGACGTGAAACCCGCCAACCTGTTGGTGACTGCAGATGGGGATCTAAAGCTGCTGGACTTTGGGGTGGCCCGTGCCGAGCTGGCCGAGCGCGAAGCTCAGACCCAGCAGGCCTTTGTGATGGGTTCGCTGCCCTACATGGCTCCGGAGCGCTACAACTTCCAGGACTTGCACGCCGGGGATGTCTACGGACTGGGCTGCTGCCTATACGAGATGCTGTTGGGAGAGCGTTTTGGCCGAACCCGGCCAAGCTTGGAAAAGCACTTGGACCGCATGCGCAAGGCCTTGCACAGGGCTTGGGACCACCTGGAAGAGGAGCTTCAGGAGCCTGTGTTGGCGCTGCTTGGGGAGATGCTGGCCTACGACCCATTGGTTCGGCCTAACGCAGAGCAAGTGGCCGCCCGCGCGATGGAGCTTCGCCGACATGCGAAGGGTCCCTCCTTGAACCAGTGGGCCCAGGGCGTGGTTCCTGAAGCGTTGACGGCCAGGGACTTGCTGGATCCGGATGCTCTGTGCGGTCAGGTCATGACCGAGGCGACCTCGGCGGGGGAAGAAGAGGAGGCAGAAGGGGACGCCACTTTGGATCATTTAGTGGACGCTGAGCAGCCTGTAGAGCTCACCGATGCCCTGCCCCCGCCTTTCGCGAGCGATGCTCCGCCCGTGCCCCCACCTCTTCCAGCGCGTCCCAAGGCTGGGCCGCAAGGCCCAAGCACCGTGCCACCCGCATCATCGCCTGCGCTTTCCAAGGATCCGGTTCGGCCGCTTCGGGCAGCCAAGGGGCGCTCCAAGATTCCCCTCTTCTTGGGGGGGGGCGTCTTGACGGGTGTGCTCATCGCGCTGTCGGTAGGGCTGCTTACCTTGGCCATCAATGCACCCAGAAAGGCGCTTCCGATGGCTGAGCTGCCAACAACGCTGCCTGCATATGGCACCGAGGAGCCGGTCGTGGACACCGGGGGCATTCGCTTTCAGGACGTCGACCCCTCGGAGTTGGAGAACAAGCCCCGGGGCAGACGAGGTGGCCCCAGGGTGTTGCGCGGACCGAGTCGAACGCTAAGCTCGGAGCCCGAGCGCGAAGTGCCAATGGCAACCGTGACTGTGACCGGCGACTTGGAGAGCATGCGCTTGGTCAGTGGCTCTCAGACCTATGGTCCAGGTGCCGTTCCGGCGGGACGTTACACGCTATTTCCTAGTTTCCCCGGCGGGTATACGGTGAAAGGGCCGAGTTTGGACTTGGAGGAGGGTCAGGTGGCACGCTTCCACTGCAGAGCGGCAAGTCTAGAGTGTGAACGCCTTTAGCTGTGGTCTCTTCGCTGTGGTCTCTTCGCAGTGGTCTCTTCGCAGTGGTCTTTTCGCTGTGGTCTTTTAGCTGGCCTTGCGCAGATGGAGGGTCGTGTCGTAGGTGTACTCCACCCTGTTTCGACCTTGCTCTTTGGCCCGGTAGAGCGCGGCGTCGGCCTCGGCCAGCACGTCTTCGGTGCTGGTCTCTGAGTAGCGAATGCTGACGCCCACGGATGCGGAGATGTCGATCGTGCTCTGCTCGAACTGAACAGGCTCGGAGCAGATGGCCTTGCGTAGACGCTCACTGACTTGTGTCAGGCCCTCTTCCGTGATTTCGGGGAACAGAGCGATGAACTCCTCGCCGCCGTATCGCCCCAGTACGTCATATTTGCGTAGCTCGCCTGAAACCCGTTTTGTGACCTGGCGAAGAACCTCATCTCCGGCCAAGTGACCGAAGGTGTCGTTGACGTTCTTGAAGTTGTCCAGGTCAAACAAAGCCACGCCCAGTGCGCCCCCAGTGCGCTCGGTGCGCTGGAGTTCCTCCTGCATGCGCCGCATCAGTGTTCCCCGGTTGAGCACGCCGGTCAGGGCATCTCGGGTGGCCTGGTAGCGTAGATCTTCGCGTGCGTCGATGAGCTCGTTTTGGAGTGCGAGAATCCGATGTCCGGTACGGAGCCGAGCCCGCAGTTCTTCCCGAACGAAGGGCTTGGACAGAAAGTCATCCGCCCCCGAGGATAGGCCGTGAACCAGGTCGTCGGTGTCGTTCCGCGCGGTCAGCAAGATCAGGTAGCGGTAGAGCTCCTGTCCGCTATTGCGCACGGCTTTACAGACGTCTGGGCCGTCCATTCCGGGCATCATCCAGTCGATGATTGCCAGGGTTGGCGAATCATTTTGGGTAAGGCGTTTTAAGGCCGTATCCCCGTCTTCCACCTGTTCAACCTCGTAACCCCAGCCCTTGAGAGTTTGGGCCAGGATCATGCGGTTGACCAAGTCGTCCTCTGCGATGAGAATTTTCACGGTGTCGCTCGTCTTCGTTCCACCTGCTATCGGAAGGGATCGCCAGAAGCATGAGGGCTGGGTAGGCGAAATCAAGGAGGAGCGGCTACCTTGATCGTAAAGATGGAGTGACCAATGCGGCGTGCGATGGGTTTTGGACTGCTTTTGGGACTGTTGGCCTCTTGCATTGACGGTGGGTTTCCACCGGACAGTGGCGAGACAGGCTTTGCAGCAGAGGGTTGCTGTGACTTTTCTTGCAGTGATGGCGTGACAGGTGGATGCACAGTGCAGAGCGATGAATTTGAGTGCAACGACAGTGCCGAGATCACGTGTTCAGGGGCAGGTGCGACAGTCACCAGCGTGAGCTTTGATGCAAGCTGTGACGGCGCCTGCGCTCGCTGAGGCTGTGTCCCTGTCGCACCTCCGGCGCCGACGTTCGCGCCACAGACCTACTTAGCAGACTCGTTGTTGTCTGAGCCTGACGAGCAGTCCGGGTCCGCTGCGTCGGTGAACCCATCACCATCGTTGTCCGTCGAGTCGTTACACTCGGACAAGCTGGCGTAGCCGTCGTCTTCGTTGGCAGTTGGGTCGCCGCCGCACCCGGGGTCGTCCAGGTCCGTCCATCCATCGCCGTCGTTGTCGCTGCTGTCGTTGCACTGAGAGGCCGGGTCTACCTCGGTGGTGCCCAAGCCGTCTGCGCAGCCAAAGTCGCTGGCGTCCACTAAAGCGTCGCCGTCGTTGTCGCTGCCGTCATTGCAGTCATACACACCGTACTCGCTGCCGTCTTCGTCCTCTGTGGCTGCGCCGCAGTCGGGGTCATCCAGGTCGGTCCAGCCGTCACCGTCGTTGTCGCTGCTGTCTGCGCAGGTGGCGGTGTTGGTCTCGTTGGAGTCGAAGGGGCTGTCGCAGCCCATGTCGGCGCTGTCAATGTCACCGTCCGCGTCGTTGTCCACCAGATCATTGCAGGCCCAGGTGGTCTCCTCGCCCAGCTCTATGTCGCCCCAGCCGCAGTCTGGATCATCGCTATCAACCCAGCCATCGGCGTCGTTGTCGATGCCATCGCTACAGTCAGCCCCTGCGCTATCGGACTCTGCGTTGTCTAGCGCGTCCACGCACTCCGCGTCGTCTCCGTCCGAGTCGGTGTCGCTGTCGTTGTCGCTGCCGTCGTGGCACTCGGCAGGACCGGCGGTACCGGCCTCGGCGGTGCCATCGATGCAGTCAGGATCGGCTTCGTCGATCCAGCCGTCGCCGTCATTGTCGCTGCCGTCGCTGCAGGAGCTGGACCAGTCGGTCTCAACGGTGTCCATCCCAAAATCACAGCCTAGATCCTCGGCGTCGTAAAGACTATCGGTGTCGTCGTCTGCACCATTGTTGCAGGCAAGCAGGCTCAGTCCGACCTCGGTCGTGCCAAGGATGCAGTCGGGGTCGTCGGCATCCACCCAGCCGTCGCCGTCGTCATCGAGTTGGTCATCGCAAGAGCTGCCGTCTCCCTCGATCACGTCCCAGCCGCTCTCGCAGTCTGAGTCCTCGCCGTCGGTGCTCCCGTTGGCATCGTTGTCGATGGCATCCGAGCAGGCTGCAACGGTCCAGGTTCCGGCTTCGGCGTTGCCCAGTGCGCAGTCTGGATCTGCTTCGTCTGTCCAGCCGTCTGCGTCGTTGTCGCTGCCGTCGGTGCAGGTGGTGTCTGCGCTTGCTTCTGTTGCTGTGTAGGCGTCCAAGCAGTCGGCGTCGTCTGCGTCCACCAAGCTGTCTCCGTCTCCATCCAGTGCGTCGTTGCACGGCAATGGGGTAAAGCCCTGTTCGGTGCCGTAGAGCAGGCAGTCCGGGTCAGCATCGTCGATCCAGCCGTCACCGTCGTTGTCGGCCAGGTCGGTGCAGTCACCAGCGGTTCCGCCCTCGTCCGCGGAAAAAGCGTTGCTGCAGCCGACATCCAGGCCGTCGACGAAGCTGTCCCCGTCGTTGTCCGCACCGTCGTGACAGGGCGCTCCGGCGAAGCTGCCGTCTTCATCCACGCCGATCACACAGTCTGGATCTGCGTCGTCTGTCCAGCCGTCGGCGTCATTGTCGGCCAGGTCGGTGCAGGTGCTGCCCGGTGTGGCCTCGTTCACGTCCTCTGGGCCGGTACAGTCCGCATCGTCAGCGTCCACGTCTCCGTCAGAGTCGTTGTCCAGGCCGTCGTTGCAGGCCACGCTGAAGTAGCCGATCTCGAAGCTGGAAAAGATGCAGTCGAGATCTAAATCGTCTTCCCAGCCGTCGCCGTCATTGTCTATGCCGTCTGCGCAAGCATCGGTGCTGCTGGCACCGAGCTCTTGGGTGTCCCAGGCGCTCTCGCATTGGGTGTCGTCGGCATCTGTGTTGCCGTCGCCGTCATTGTCTAAACCGTCGTTGCACTCTGCCTCGCCGGTCGCCCCGCTGCCCTCGGTGCCGCCATTGACGCACTCTGGGTCCTCTTCGTCTGTCCATCCGTCTGCGTCGTTGTCGCTTCCGTCGGAACAGGTGCTGCTGGCGGCCGTCTCGTCGGCATCGCTGGCACTGGCGCAGTCCGTATCATCCGCATCGGTGTTGCCGTCGGAGTCGTCGTCCAATCCGTTGTTGCAGATAAATCGGGTAAAGCCGATCTCTTCTCCGTCCAGCGTGCAGTCCAGATCGTCCGTGTCGATCCAGCCGTCTGCGTCGTTGTCCAAGCCGTCTTCGCAGGAGGTGATGGGCTCCTCAAAGTCTTGCCAGGACACCTCGCAGTCTAAGTCAAAGCCGTCTGCATCACCGTCTGCGTCGTTGTCACTGCCATCACTGCACTCGAAGGGGGAGGTGCCCTCGGTGGTGCCGGTCAAGCAGCCGATGTCTTGGTCGTCGACCCATCCATCGCCGTTGTCGTCGCTTCCGTCCTCGCACGAGGCGGCTCCGGCGTCTTCATTGCCGTCGCCTGCATCGTCGCAGCCCGTATCTACGGAGTCGATGCTGCCGTCGGAATCGTTGTCCAGACCGTCGTTGCATACCTCGGTGCCAAAGCCCAACTCGTCGTCCGCGTCGTTGGTGCAGTCGGGATCCGCGTCGTCGATCCAGCCATCGGAGTCGTTGTCCGTGCCGTCGATGCAGTTGCCGGTGGTCTCATTGCCGTCGTCTGCATCCTCGCAGCCGGAGTCGTAGGCGTCGATGTCGCCGTCGGAGTCGTTGTCCACGCCGTCGTTGCACTCTGAGCTGCCGGTACCGGTCTCGGTGCTGCCTGCGGCGCAGTCAGGGTCCGCGTCGTCGCGCCATCCGTCTGCGTCGTCGTCTTCTCCGTTGTCACACTCGCTGGTCTCGATTTCCTCGACGGTGTCCAAGCCGTCCGCGCAGTCTGGGTCGGCGCTGTCAATGCTGCCGTCCAAGTCGTTGTCTTTGGAGTCGTTGCAGGCGGTACTGCCGTAGCCCAGCTCGGTGTCGCCCGTCTCGCAGTCGGGATCGGCCTCGTCGGTCCACCCGTCCACATCGCCGTCGAGCAGGTCGTTGCAGTCGGTGATGGCCTCGTCGCTCTCGTCGTTGTCAAAGCCGTCGTCGCACCCGGCGTCTGCTGAGTCCGTGTTGCCGTCACCGTCGTTGTCGCTGCCGTCGTTGCATTCATAGGCGCTGGAGGAGGGGGACTCGGTGCTTGTTGTGCTCAGGGTGCCACAAGCAGGGTCATCAAGGTCGATCCAACCGTCTCCATCGTTGTCTACGCCGTCAGCGCAAGCGTAGGTGGCCTCGTAGTTGTCGCTGGCATTCAGGCAATCCGCGTCGTCCGAGTCGAAATCACCGTCGCTGTCGTTGTCCTTGCCGTCGTTGCACTCCGTGCTGCCGGTGCCGATCTCGGAGGTACCTGTGGTGCAGTCGGGGTCGTCTCCGTCAATCCATCCATCGGAGTCGTTGTCGGCGCCGTCTTCGCAGGGGGCTGCCTCGGCCGTCACAGTCGCGCTGGTGCAGTAGCTGTCTGCTGAGTCAACGCTGAAATCGCCGTCGTTGTCTATGCCGTCATTGCAGGCGTAGGTGGTGTCTAAGCCCACTTCCTCGCTTCCAGAGCTGCAGTCGGGGTCGCTGCTGTCGATCCAGCCGTCTGAGTCGTTGTCTAAGGAGTCCGAGCAGGTGTTGGACTCTGTCTCGTCCAGGGCGTCCTCGCAGTCGCTGTCTGTGGCGTCGGCGCTGCCGTCAGAGTCATTGTCCACCAAGTCGTTGCACTCGTTGGAGCCCGCGCCCAGTTCGGCGCCGTAGGTGGCACAGTCAGGGTCGTCGGCATCGATCCAAGAGTCGCCGTCATTGTCCAAGGAGTCGAGGCAGTTGGCCGCCTCGGAGTTGTCCGAGGCCGAATTGCAGTCTGCGTCGTTGGCGTCTACATCGCCATCGGAGTCGTTGTCCAGTCCGTCGCTGCAGTCGCTTAGGGCTTCTATTCCACCCTCGCTCTCGCTGTGGGCATCGCCCAGGCAACCAAGGTCGTTCAGGTCGATCCAAAAGTCACCATCGTTGTCCAGGCCGTCCTCGCAGGCGTCCAACTCTGTGTCGTCAGCGCCGTCGACGCAGGAGGGGTCCTGCCAGTCGGTCAGAGAGTCGCCATCGTTGTCGCTGCCGTCGTTGCACTCGTTGCCGGAGAAGCCGATCTCAATGCCGGTGCCTTTGCTGCAGTCCCAGTCCAGTTCGTCGATCCAGCCATCGGAGTCATTGTCTAAGCCGTCCTCGCAGGGCTCGGGCCGCTCCTCGTCGTAGGCGTCATCGCAGTCGGTGTCGTCGGCGTCGATCGCGCCGTCGGAGTCGTTGTCCACCGCGTCGTTGCACTCTCGGGTGACGCGCACGCCTTGCTCTTCGGTGCCCGTGTCGCATTCCGGGTCAGCCGCGTCGATCCAGCCGTCACCGTCGTTGTCTTCTCCGTCTGTGCAGCCGCTGGCCTCTTGGTCGTCCTGGGCCGACTCGCACTCCGGATCGTCGGCGTCGGTGGCACCATCTCCATCGTTGTCCTGGCCATCGTTGCAGGCGTCGACCCCCAGCCCCACCTCCTCAAGCCCCAGCTCGCAGTCTGGATCCTCGGCGTCGAACCAGCCATCGCCGTCGTTGTCGCTACCGTCGTTGCAGTCGTTTATCGGCGTGTCCAGCAGCACCAGGCCGCCAACGGTGACCAAGAGCACCTCGTCGGTGACGAAGGAGACAGGTCCCACAAGATCGGACTCGGCTACGCGTCCCTGGATATCGGAGACGCCCCAGGCTTGGAAGCTCAGGTCCTGGTTGTTGCTGCCCAGTCCCAGCTCGACGGTGGGCAGATTTGCGCTGGCAAAGCTGTACTCCCACACCAGCTCGAGCTCGTCGTCTTCAACCAGCACGTTGGTGGCCGTAAAGCCGCCCTGGGTGTCACCCTCCAAGAGAGGCTCGCCGCTGCTGAATAGAAATGGGGTCTCTGGATCGATGATCAAGACCAAGGTGTCGCTGGCATCGGCGACTGACTGCAGGTCATCCCCGTCGATGGTTAGGATCAACGAGGTCTTTGTCTCGACCGCACACCCCATCAGGCTGAGCGTGTAAAGGACCATCAGCATGGGAGCCTCAAGGCAGGGTCAGGGCGACATCGCCCGAGGGGGGAGGATCGGGGCGGGTAGCCGCGACTGCTACTGCGCTGCCCGTACCCACCGCGGCCACTCCCAGGCCCACACCGGTCCAAAAGGTCCAGCGGCGGGTCAATGGGGTGGACTGTGTCAGAGCGCTTTTTTTAGGTGCCAGCTCGGCTTTGTACAGCACGCTTCCCTTAACTGGGACTTTGGCGCTGCCGACGGCTGGAGCCATGCCTGGGGCCTGTACGTCCACAAGGTAGCTGCCGCGTGTGACCTTGACGCTCACACTCTTGCCCGTGCCGACGGGTACGCCGTTGACCATGACCGTGGCCTGGGCATCGGCTGTTTTCACGGTCAGCTTGCCGCCTTCTTTCTTGAGGCGGGCGCTCACGCTGCCCTTGGAGCCGTCGCTGGTATCGACCTCGCGCACGAGTAGGGCGTAGCCATTCATGCGCACACCCACTTGATGCATTCCGGGGCTCACTCCGTCCAAGGTCAAGGGGGTCTCTCCTCGTTCCTGACCGTCCACAAAGACGATCGCTCCGGGCGGGTCCGAGGTGATCTCGAAGCGCCCTGAGCTTGACTGGAGGGTGGCGGAGATCAGCGGGTTGTTGAAGTTCTTGATCTCAAACTCGCCTTCCACTGGCTCGTAGCCTGGCTTGAGGATGCGGTAGCGATAGCGGCCGTCGCTGAGTGCGGAGAGGCGTGTAGGAGTTTGCAGGCCGGTGTCCTTGCCGTTGATCTCGACGGTGGCTCCATCGGGATCGGCCATAAAATCCGCGCTGCCGCCGCCGATGCTGAGCTTCGCCCCCACGGTGGCCGTCTGGCCGGAACTGACCGTGATCTGGCGCACATAGGGGTCAAAGCCGTCGGCCGTTACCCGCACCATGTAGCGGCCTGGGGCTATCTCGCGGGTCAGCGGCGCCGGTCCCATCAGCTCGGAGCCAACGTGAACCAGAGCTTGTTCTACATTCGCGTTCACTTTCAGGACCCCGGAGGCCTGAGCGTGGGCTGGTTGGGTGAGCATGAGCACACCGAGTAGGGTCATCCAGAGGCTCGCGAGCATTCCTCTTTTCTCCTTGTCCATCGATCGTACCATTCAAGGCGGGGGTGCGATTCGCACAGCTCCGAATCGTTTGGTCACACCCTGGGTGTCCATCCATTCTAGGAGGGGGATGGCATAGCGACGAGAGAGCCCGCTAATCTCCTTAAAGTGGGTCGGCGCCATCTCTTCATGCTTCTCTAAATGGGCGCGAACCTTTGCAATCATGTCCTGAAGCTGCTCGGCATCGTAGACGCGGGTATCGATACGTTCCAGGCGTTGCTCTTCAATTAGGTGTGCCACGACGCGCGCGCCCTCCTCCCCAGCCTCGGCGTTGAGCGCTTCCAAGGCCATGGCCTGCAAGCCTGCGGCGCGGACCTTGGCGAGGATGGCTTTTGCCGTCTGCTGCTGCTCTGTGCTGAGTTGAACTTTCCAGCCTGTCTTTCTCAGCCTAGGTCCGTCTATCTCCACCTGTCCTGCCTGTTGCAGACGGCGAAGCAACGCGTCGAATGCTTGAGCACCCAGGGCAGCCAAGCGCCCGCGGTGCAGAGAGCGGCGTGGGACAGCCGGGCTCAACGGGTTCTCCGCGTGGAAGCTATGCAGCGCCTCCAGCAAGGCCTGTTCTTGTTGGACCAACTGCACGGGACCCAAGATGCGGTCGCCTAATTTTGTGCCTGTTAAGCCCCGCTCCTGAGCCCGTTTGCTGTCCAAACCGCCTGGCCCAGCCCGCTCGAGAAGAACGCTGCGCGCACCGCTTTCAAGGGCCAAGAGCTCTTTGGTTGCGCGGGTATGGTCGCGCTTGCGGTGTCGAGGTGCCCACACATCCAAGAGGGTGCCGCCGCCAAGGGTGGTCACGGGAGACTCTCGCCGCAGCACAAAACGGTCACCAGGAAGGACGGCCAGGGGCTCGGCGGCCCTGAGTTGAATCAAGTGTGAGCTATCAGGGGTCAGCTCGCCGTCCAGTGAGTCCACGATAGCCATGACCTCGCTTGTGCCGGTGAGCACGCGAATCCGGGTGCCGTTAGAGAGCTCTGGAACGCCCGGAAGATGGCGATATCGGGCGTCCAGTACTTGATGCCCCTCGACCCCTGGGCCGACCAAGACCGAGCCTCGGGGCAACTCTTCTCGCTCGGCGCCAGAGAGGTTTACCGCTGTGCGAAAACCAGCCTGTGAGCTTGGCTGTGGATCGCCGTGCACCTGCAATGCCCGTACCCGAAGCTTGTCGCCTTGGGGTAGCAGGCGCACCTCCTGGCCTTCTTTCACCGTGCCCGAGAGCACCGTGCCGGTGACCACTACGCCAAAGCCTTTTTGCACAAAACTGCGATCTACGGGGAGTCGAAAGGGACCTTGGTCACTGCGGCGCTGCACTGGGAGCGCGGCAAGCGCTTCGCGCAGCGCATCCAAGCCGGTTCCTTTTGTCGCCGAGGTCACGATCAGTGGTGCGTCCTTTAAGAAGCTTCCCGCCAAGGCATCTCGCACGTCTTCCGTGGCCAGTTCCTGCATTTCCTCATCCACCAGATCGGCCATGGTTAGCGCTATGATCCCGCGCTCTATGCCCAGGAGCTGGAGGATGTCCAAGTGCTCCTTTGTCTGGGGCATCACGCCTTCGCCCGCGTTCACACAAAAGAGCACTGCGTCGATCCCCGCGGCGCCAGCGATCATGGTGCGTACCAAGCGCTCGTGTCCGGGCACGTCGACGAATGAGACCACCCGTCCGTCGGCCAGGGGCATGCGTGCGAAGCCCAGGTTGATGGTGATGCCGCGTCGCTTCTCCTCGGGCAGGCGGTCCGGGTCTTGACCGCTTAGAGCGCGTACCAAAGAGGACTTTCCGTGGTCGATGTGACCGGCGGTTCCGACGACGAAGGCTTGGGGAAGGGACATGCTGAAGTCCTAACCGGGTACACTTCCTCCATGGACGCACGCGCACTGCTCGAGATGGAGATTCAAGTACCTTCTGGCTCGGTGGAGGGCCCCGTGGACCTGCACCTGATCCGCGAGCGTATCTACGCCGGTCGCTACAAGGGTCAGGAGCAAGTCCGCATCCAGGGTGGCCAGTGGCGCGGCATGGTCAGCTTCCCTGAGCTTGCAGAGGTGCTGGGGATCGTGGGAGTGGATGTTCAGGCCCTGCAGATCCGAGATCGGCAGGTCATGACTGGCTGGAAGGCTGCAGCGCCTGAAAAACCAAAGCAGGTTGAAGGAGTAGCGGCACCGGTTCGTTCAGCCAAAGCCCCGAGTACGAAACCAGCAATAGAAAAGCGGAACCTGCCGCTTCCATTGATCGTGGCCGTCATGGCTGGCTTGGCTGCTGTGGGGCTCGCCGCTGTATTCCTGACTTAGCTCCCAGCCTTTTTAAAGAGCAGTGACTCTGTTTAGGTCGCTGAGCATCCGAGGAGTCGAAGGACGGGTTTTGGCTGTAGACTGTGGACAGTCTATGGCCCTCCCTCCCTCCCTCCGTGAACGCATTCCCTTTGCTCTTCGGGTCGCGCTGCGGCGAGCCCCGGCGCTGGTCAGAGATGGTGTGCGCAGCTTGTGGGGAGAGCCGTTGCACCGCGCGTCGCCAGAGGGTTTTCCCTTCGTGCAGACCCAGCGTCGCAGCCCGATGCGCCGCCAGGGAACCCGGTACCGGGACGAACTGCAGCAAGCCAAGGAGCACAACGTCTCCCGTACGACAGAGCGCCTGGATGGCCTAATACTTCCAGCAGGGGGCGAGTTTTCCTGGCACCGAGCAGTGGGGCCGCCCCTGCGCGCGAACGGCTTTGTGCCTGGACCGGAACTGCACGATGGGGAGCTGGCCATGGGAGGTGGCGGTGGCGCGTGTCAGTCCGCCAACCTGGTCTTTTATCTAGCGGCCACCGGCGGCATGGAGATCCTGGAGCGCCACCGGCATGGCTGGGACCTCTTTCCCGACGACGCCCGCACACTGCCCTTTGGCTTTGGCGCAACCGTGTTCTATCCCCACCGCGATCTGCGCTTTCG
>CAJQPC010000048.1 GCA_905480105.1 uncultured bacterium
CCGACCTCGTCTTGGATGCCAAGAGCCCAGGCGGGATTGATGGTGATCCACTGGAGCACGTCGTCCTCGCTCAGTGAAATCCCAGCCTCCTGTGCGGAGCGCCAGGCCTTTGCGGCTTCTTGGTTCAGGCGGCGAATGTCGACCGCGGAGTCCGAGTGGATCACGGGTCTACCGCCGGCCTCTTGGACCAGCGCTGCGTTGTAGGGAATGCCGTCGTAGGCCTCGAGCTTAAATCCCCACCAGTCGGCCCAAGTGCTCACAGCGATCTCGCGCTCCGCGAGGATGTCAGCGATCTTGTAGGCTTCGAGTGCGTGATGAAAGCTGCGGATGGAGAACCCGTATTCATCGGAAAGTTGCATAAAACTTAGCATGTCATCTGCGCGGTAGCAGTGCACGTGAACCAAAATTTCGCCGTCCAAGACGCCGACCAGGGTCTCCAGCTCCAAGTCTCGGGCGGGCGGAGGTGGCGGTGCTCCGGTGCCATCCCAGTCGTCGGCCTCGGCCTGGTAGTCCTCCCAGGCGCGCTTGTGCCCGGCGGCACGGGCAAAGGCCATTCGCTGGCCCTCCAAGTTGCCCATTCGGGTGCTGGGGCCTCCCCCGTCGCCGTAGACCCGCTTGGGGTTCTCGCCGCAGGCCATTTTGACGCCCTCTGGGGCGCCTGGGAAGCGCATCGCCCGGCCCCCCCGGGCTGGCACCAAGTGCAGGGTAGCGCTGCGTCCGCCGATTAAATTTGCAGAGCCGGGCAGCACCTGGATCGTCGTGGTGCCTCCAGCGACGGCGCGCTCGATGCTGGGGTCTTGTGGCCAGAAGGAGTGCTCGGCCCACACCCCGCCTGTTGTGGGGGAGGTGGCCTCGTTCCCGTCCCCATGTGCCTTTGCACTGGGCTTGGGGTACACGCCCATGTGGGAGTGGGTGTCGATGAGACCCGGTGTGATGGTCCTTCCCGAAAGGTCCAGGATTTTTGCCGATCCTGGAGGCGGACTGCCCTGGCCAAGGGCGCGGATGCGTCCCCCCTCCAGCTCCACCCAGCCGGGGTCAAGCACCTGCCCGGTCGCTGTCATGACCCGTGCTCCAGTGAGTACCAGCTCCGCCGCTTTGGTTTGGGGGGCGAGCTCGACGGCTGCCAGGCCCCTGGCATTGAGCTCGGCCAGGGTCGGGGGTGGGGCACCTGCGTAAGGGTCCTCGATGCTGTCGTTAGGCTTGGGGCAAGCCGCGAATAGTGACCAGATCAGCAGGTACATGGGGACTCCGGGGCAAGATCTTTCCACATCCTGGCCGCCCAGGTGTGCCGCGGGAGTTCAAGGAGTGCGCAGCATGGAGGGATTTAGGCCTTTGGCGGGCGCCCAGGCGTGGGCTGTGTGGGGCTGACGACCGTTGTCCTTTGGCTGATTCTGCGAAGCGATGTGCCCAGTAGGGGGGGCGTGCGCCAGGGGCTGATTGTCAGCTTGACAGAGCGTGGACAGGGCCATTCTGGCGGGGCACCAGCGTGCGTGCGGCAGGACGGGGGGACTCGGAGTCCCCGGTTCTGGTGGTGGACCTGATCCCCGCTGGATAGCCATTGGGCATGGACATTCAGCGCGGTTTTGGATCCGGTGAGCTTTTCGAGTTGGTCCCCTCCCAGGGGGAAGCAACCTCGGCCTTGCGCCCGGAGCAGGTACCGAGCGTGATGGTGGATGTGATCCACGATGGTCACGTCATCCCCGAAGAGGCTTTGGTGGATGGGCAGGGGGCCTCCATTGCCCGCTCTCGCTTCTACGACGCCTATGTGTCCGAGCGAGACTGGGGTGCCGGAGTCATCGCCGGCCAGGTCGCTCGTGCGCTGGGCTTGCCCGGCTACCACCGCATCAACCTGGCCCGGGTGGTCATGGACTTTGGGCGCTTCCCTGGGAGCACCCCGCGCAGCGCACCGCATCTCAAGCGCTTCGCGATAAACTACCCCTTCTCTGAGCTGCTGAGTTTCCGCCAAAAGCGGACCCTGCTGGAGCGCTACTACGACCCAATCTCCGATGAGATGGACCGGGTTGTGGCGCCTCGGCGCCTGAAGTTGGCCATCCACACCTATGACCCGTACAACGCCAACGGCACGCTGCGTGCGCCGGTCAGCTTGATCACGCGGGTGGACGGCCTGCACGTGGACGAGGTCACCGACGCCTTCGATCCGCTCTACCCCCACCAGCTGGGCGAGTGGACCGCGGACCGCATTCTCCGAAACCGCATCAGTTTGGTTGTGGAGAAGGCTGGCTTTGGGGTGGCTCACAACTTCCCTTACACCCTGCCAGAGGGCAGTATTGAGGTGCGGGCCCAGGTCTGGCGCTTCTTTAACTTTGTGCAGCAGGAGTTCATCGCCGAGCATCCGGGCTCGTCGAAGGACCCGGCCTACCGCGCTGTCTGGGCCATGCTCACCGACACCAACCGGCGAAACGCGGAGAGCATGCTGCTTCGAGCCTATCTGCACCAGTTCCAGCGGCCGCCCGTGGGCGAGGAGGCCCAATTCGAGAAGGCGCAGCTGGCCTACGAACATGTGGAGCGCTTCCTGAATGCAGACAACCGCAGCCGAGTTCAGCAGTACCGCTATTCCCCATGGCGCCCCAGCGCGATGGCGATCGAGGTACGTAAGGATTTGGTCTTTGACCATGACGAGAGCGGGCATCCGGTCGGAAAGCCACTGGAGAACGCGGCGCGGATTGGGGATGCGATTGCGGCGGCGGTGCAGGTGTATTTGGACGAAGACAAGCCGGTGGCTGTTTAGATACGCCCTCGGTCAGGCAAGCGGACCGGTGAGAGGCGTGCGCGCTTTGGGGTCAGGGAAGGTGGAAATGTGGGGGTCGGCGAGCACCACGAAGCTGAACTGAGAGTCCATGGTCTTGGCCGAGGAGTCGACCGTGGAGTCCGCAGTCCAGGACAGACAGGCGAGCATGTGGCGCATGGGCGTCAGCCCTTCCCAATCGGAATGCTCAGCTCAGGAACCTCCACCTTCGCCATGCGCGCCAGCAAGGGCGCCAGCTCGTTGTCGAAGAGAATCAAGTCTGCATGCTGAGCGCGCACAAAGGTCTCCGCAACACCTTGGGCAATCATGGCCTGCAAGGGGGCGTAATAGCCGTCGAGATCCAGCACGCCGAGAGGCTTGCGATGGTAGTTCAGGATGCCTTGGGTCGCCGCCTCTAGAATCTCCTCCCAGGTTCCAAAGCCACCGGGCAAGCAAAGGAATGCGTCGCTCATCTGAATCATCATGGACTTGCGCAGGGGCATACCATCCACGACGTAGAGTTCCGTCAGGCCGTGGTGCGCGACCTCGCGGTCGACGAGGAGCTTGGGGATAACGCCAATGACCTGGCCGCCGGCTTGAAGTGCTGCGTCGGCCAAGGCACCCATCAAACCCACGTTCCCGCCACCATATACGATGCCGATTCCGTTGGTTGCAAGGTGTGTACCGACGGCTTTTGCCAAGGCGTAGTACTTGGGGTTGGCGAGCTGGGAGGAGCCGCAGTAGACGGCGATGCGGCGGAAAGGTTGGGGCATGGGTCAGCCTTGGGCGCGCGTGCGCTGGAGGAGTTTAGAGATGTGAGCTTTCTCCCAAGCTTGGGAGCGGGCGTAGTCGGGGTGAGCGCGCTCGCGGTGTCGGAACACGCGGCTGTGAATGACCCGCCGCCCGCCGACCACCTTGGGGGGGATGGCCAGGTGCAGGAGTTCGTGGTGGAGCAGGACCTCCAGCACGAAGTCGGGCACGCTGTCGTGGTCGAGCACGGGATGCACGCGGATTCCAACGCCGTCACAGGCGCCGAGCTGAATGCGGCGTCGGGGCGCCCGGGCTGGCCAGTTCCCCCATCGCAAGGGGGGCGGCGTGGGGATCTCGGGCACAAAACGCAGGGCAAGGATGCACAAGGGAAGCAGGTCATGGGCCTGACCCACAGGTGCATGCACGGATCGCCTGCTCTCCGCCCGCTTTCCCATGTGCAGGGCTTTGAGCCGGGCCCAGGCTTTTGGGTCGTTCTTTAGGACCACAGAGGCGATGTCCTGGGGGTGAGCCATCACCGTCTTGGACACCCGGAGTTCCAAACCCAAAGGCTGCTTCTTCCAGCTCAAGACCCGTATTCGGTTGTTGGTGCGCACCACGGTGCATCTCTGAAGACGAGGTTCGACATCCAATATAGCCTGAGCCACCCCCCACAAGGGGCGCTCCGAAGGCAAGCGTAGAAGGGGACCGGGTCCCCCGCGGTGGACGGTGAGGCGCATGGTGTGCTTCTGTCTATCCCCTCCCATCACAGCAACAGGTCTGAGTGGATCAGAAGTTTTGCCGAGCACTTAGTTCGGGTTCAGGGCCTAAGAGGGGTGTGCCGGTTGCGGCCCGGGAGGTTTCTTGCCGAAGACCATCGCCATTACGGGTGCCTCTGGCCTAATGGGCAGTGCCATACAGCGCGCCCTGAAGGCTCGGGGCGACACGGTCCTGCGCTTCCGACGTGGACACGCCAGCGGCCCCGACGAGCGGGCTTGGATTCCTGGGGAGGCCTTGGATCCGGGGGTGTTGGACGGTATCGATGCGGTCATTCATCTGGCCGGCGAGCCCATCTCTCAGCGGTGGAGCGATACGGCCAAGGAGCGCATTTTGGCGTCCCGAGAAGGGGGCACCAGAAGTATCGCTGAAGCGATTGCAGGAGCGCCCCACAAGCCCATCTTTGTGTGCGCCAGCGCAGTGGGCTTCTATGGAGCGGACAGACCGGAGCGCGTGGACGAATCCAGCGCACCCGGAAGCGACTTTATGGCCCAAGTTTGTTTGGCTTGGGAGTCGGCCGCAGACCCGGCTCGGGCCGCGGGAGCCCGGGTGGTGCACGTGCGCTTGGGCGTTGTCCTGTCCACGGAAGGAGGCGCCCTGGAGCAGATGCTACCGCCCTTCAAGCTGGGCTTGGGGGGGCGGGTAGGCGACGGGAAACAGGCCTTTCCGTGGGTGCACATCCACGACGCAGTCCAGGTCTTTCTGTTGGCGCTGGACGACGACCAGCTGCAGGGTCCGGTCAACGCCGTTGGCCCTGAAGAGCTAAAGAACGCAGGGTTTACCAAGGCGCTGGGCGAGGCGCTGGGACGCTGGACGAAGATTCCGGTTCCGGCTGCAGGGATCAAGCTCATCTTTGGCGAGATGGGAGAGAAGCTACTGCTCAAGGGGCAAAATGTGCGCCCCGGCCTGTTGGAAGAGCGGAGCTTTGAGTTCGAGTATCCCAGGATCAAAGGCGCGCTGATGGACTTGGTGGGCTGAGCTCAGCCATGCTGCCACCCGCTGTGTTTAGGCGGAAGGGTTGGGTTCTTCGGCCGCCGGTCGACGGGTCGCGGCGAAGACCAGGAGCGCCAGGACGATCCAGGCGAAAGGGAGCGTTGCCCGCAGAGCCCCCAAGCTTGGGTCTGCCAGGGCAAAGGCCTCGATGTCCTCCCAGCGGTGCGCGTGGACTGGGTCCTGAATCGCATGGGGCCACATGGCGAGCATGTAGGTTGATAGGGCGATACCGAGCCAGCGAAGGGGGCGGCGCCCGTCGGCCACCAGGGCGGCGATCAAGGGAAAGGCGAAGATCAGGTAGTGGGTCCACACGATGCCCAGGGGCAGCAGCATGGCCACCAAGCCAACCCGCACCAGATCCAGCCACGCTCTAGGCCGGATCAGGCCCCAGACCAAGATACCCAAGCCCACTGCCAGCAGTGCGTAGAGCTCCAGCTGCATGGACTGGGGGGAGATCTGCACCGGCTGCCAGTTGCTGACCATGCCAATCCAGTCGGGGTCGCTCAGACGAAGGACGTGGCTGCGGAGGGAGATATTGTTCTGGGGCACGACGGTGGTGGTGAGCAGGGCCTGGTTGACCTGGCTGTAGCCGGCGGCCAGCTCCGGGGTCAGGACCTTGGGAAGCAGGACGGAGAGCAGGGCCCAAGCGCCCGCACCTACTGCAAAGTCCTTCCAGCGCTTGGCCAAGAGAAGCAAGGCAAAGGCCAGGACAAACCATGGCTTGAACAGGCTGGCCAACACCCACAGTGAGATTCCGAGCCAGGGTTTCTCTCCAGGCCCCAGGGCCCGCGCGCCGGCCCAAGCCAAGGCCAGGGTGATGGGCACGTTCTGACCCAACTCCACGGCGTAGAGCACTGGAAAGCTTAGGCCCAGCAGGAGCGTCGGCAGCGCCCTGAGCCAAGGCCGCGTCCAGCCCATAGGGCGCCCCATTTCCAGGCCCAGGTAGGACACGGAGAGCGCGTTGCCGGCAAAGAAGAGCACCGTGAGCTGCGGCAGGCTGAGGAGCCGGGTCAGGGGCCAAGTCAGCCAGAGGTAGGCGGGCCCGTAGTGAAAGCTGGTGCCAGCGCTGGTGGGCAGGCCCTTGGCTTTCATCGCAGCGATCCATGCGGGGTGGTAGCCCTGGCCGGTCCAGACACCGGCGTTGTAGGCGGCCTCGGGCGCGCCGACAGCGGTGACTTGAGCCGCGATCCATGTGGGGTACAAGTCCATGCACATCCATGTGATGGGCTGCATAGAGAGAGCGGCCCACAGGGCAGCGAGCAGGGCGGCGCCGCTTAGGACCAACAGGGCCCGCAGTTGTGGGGTCGTCATGCATCCCTTTTACCTCTGGCGACACCGCGCTACACTTTCTCCAAAGGACGTCCCATGGCCATCGATCGCAGAGACCTGCTCAAGTCCAGTGCTGCCGCCGCCTTGGGCGCCGCGACCCTACCGGGCTGCCGTCCTGGAGAACAGGACACTGGGGTGGTGCCGGGGCAGATCGATCACGTCGTGGTGCTCATGATGGAGAACCGAAGCTTCGACCATTTTTTAGGGGCGCTCACCAAGGTCGAGGGCCGAGACGAGATCGATGGCTTGGTGGGCACCGAGAGCAACCCCAGTGAGCTGGGCGAGACGGTCACGGTCTACCGGTTGGATGTCTCTTGTCAGGAGGACCCACCGCACTCCTGGCGCTCCAGCCATGAGCAGTTCAATGACGGCGCCAACGATCGCTTCGTGATCAAGCACGAGGGCAACCACGGCTATGAGATCGGGCGCCAGGCCATGGGCTACTACACCGCAGAAGACCTGCCGGTGCACTACGCCTTGGCAAGCCACTTCTGCGTGCCGGACCGCTACTTCTGCTCGGTCATGAGCAGCACTTGGCCCAACCGAATCTACGGCCACACCGGCACCTCCAAGGGCATAGAGACCAACGACTTTCATCCCGACGGCTACGACCAGATGAACGTCTACAGGGCCCTGGAGAGCGTGGGGGCGGACTGGCGCTACTTCTACACGGATGCGCCCTTTCTGGGACTGCTCAAGGACACCTGGGACGCGTCCCGCATCGGCTACGTCGAGGAGTTCTTCGCTGCTTGTGCCGCCGGCCGCTTGCCGGAGTTTACCTGGATCGATCCAGGGTTTACCTACAATGACGACCACCCCCCGCACCACGTGGGCTTGGGGCAGCTCTTCATTGCCTCCATCTACGAGGCCTTGGCGCAGTCCCCTGCGTGGGAGCGCACCTTGTTCATCGTCAACTACGACGAGCACGGCGGTTTTTTTGACCATGTGCCGCCTCCCCAGGTGCCGGATGACTACCCGGGCTTTGAGCAGCTGGGTTTTCGTGTCCCTGCGCTGATCATCGGCCCCTGGGTAAAGCAAGGAGTGGATCCCACGGTCTACGACCACGCCAGCATCCTAAAGTACGTGTGCGAGCGCTTTGGGATTGAGCCCTGGAACGCGCGAATCGCAGGGGTCAACTCCATCGCCCAGGCTCTGGACACCGAGCGTATGGCCTCTGGAATCCCGTTGGACCCCATTGAACTGCCGCCTTTTGAGGTGCCTGACGAAGAGGTGGGGGAAGAGTGCCACTACGACACCAGCGCCTTTGCTCAGCCCGCAGGTAGCCAAGAGATCACGCTTCCTCCCAAGCACGTGCGGGTCTCGGCCCAGGCCTTCTCCAGTCCCGGGGGACAGCCTGAGCTGGAGGCCTGGGTCGCCAAGAACATGCCCGAGTGGGACCGCAGGGATCAGATCCCTGAGATCCACCAGCGCATGTTGGAACAGGCCCGAGGTCTGGGTTTGATTCGCTAAAGAAAGCTGCCCTGGTCCTGTGAGCCTAGAGACCGTGGGCCCGGAGACCTTTGGGGGGGTCATACAGGGCCAGGCCAGCTTGGCCCACATGCGTGTCGACCCCAGCAGCGGCCACTTGGTCTTGGTAGGCCCCTCAGCGCCTGTACCGCATCACCATCCCCCACGACAGCGACACGGCGACTTGGCAGCAGCTCACACCCTATGCCATCGACTTCCCGCGCTTTCACCCGGGTCATGAGGGACAACGCACCCCCTGGCTCTTCGGTGCCGCGCGGCTAGACACCCAGCACGGGGACCCCTTTGACAGCGTGCTGGCTTTGGACCTGCGCTCGCAGGACAGGCCCACCCAGATCTGGACGGCCCCCGACCAGGTGTTTGTGGGGGAGCCCATCTTTGTTCCAAGGGCCGAGCATCCGGAGCAAGGCCACTTGCTGGTCATGCTCAGTGATGCCTTGGCCGAACAGAGCCGCCTGGCCATCTTCGATGCCTGTCGGGTCGACGCGGGGCCCATCGCTCAGGTGCCCCTGCCACTCTTGCCAATTGCCTTTCATGGATGCTGGGCGGCGTCCTGACCTAATTGTCAAAGTAGAAGTAGTTCTTGTCGGACCACTCGGAGCTGCCGTCGCCGCCCTTGGCCCGCACAGAGAAGGCGTAGTAGGTGTCGTTTACAGAGGGCCAAAACATCTTCTCGGGGCTGCTGCCGGTGTTGTAGGCGTAGTAGTACTCCCAGTTTCCGCCGTTGTAGAAGTAGATCTTCACCTCGTATGCAGCGCCGCTCACGCCGTTCCAGTCCAGGGTCACGCTGGGGCCGTACACCGTGTCCCAGCCACTGGGGCTGAGGTTCTCGGGAGTCCCAGAAGGTCCGCCCGTAGAACTCAGGGCGATGCTCTCCCAGTTGGTGTGGTTGGCGAGTACTTCCTCCTCGCCGCTGGCGGTGCGGTAGCCGCTGGCAGTGACGGAGAGGGTCAGGTAGCCAGCGTCCAGGCCCTCGAAGGTGTACAGGCCATTGGCGTTGGTGGTGGTGCTCAGTCCAGTGCTGGTGGTCACCGTGGCACCGGAGATGCCGTTGCCGCTGTAGATGCTGTTCTCTCGAACAAAGCCATACAGGGTGCCCGTTGCAGTGGTGCTGCCGCTAGAGGCCCCGCCGCTGGAGTCACCGGAGCCACTGGAGCCACCGCCGCTGATGCCGTTGACCTTGGACATGAGCTTGTCCCAGTCAAATCCGCTACCTGGGTCGGTGTGGCAGCTGGCGCCACCGCCGCCCGTGTAGGCGCAACCGGGCACCTCGTTGTGGCCGATGATGTGGTTGCGGTCCAGGGCCACGCCCTGGCGCCTGGAGATGTCCACGATGAGGGTGGCCAAGCTGCCGTACATCGCATCAGTGTAGTAGGTGGAAGGACTCTCGATGTAGCCCTCCAGCTCGATGCCCACGCTGCGGCTGTTGGTGGTGCCATGGCCGCCGTGCCAGGCCTTGTCCTCCTCGTAGACCATCTGAGTGACCTCGCCGTCGGAGGAACGAATCACGTAGTGGGCGGAGGCGTTGGCCCGTGAATCTGCGAACCAGTAGGCGGTGCCTGAGTAGCTGCCCTGGGCGGTGTGCACGACGATCATGTCGATGTCGGAGGCGCTGCGGGACTGGTGGGTGTAGTTGCTGGAGTGGGCCTGCACAAAGTTGGCGTTTCCACTGTAATCTCCGCTGGAACCGGACACAGGCTGGAAGTTCAGCCAGGGGGCATCGATCTCCTTAGGCTCGATGGCGATGGTCTCGCCATCCGGGGTCTGGGCCACCAGCCCGGATTCGATCCAGCCAATGACCTCGCGGGTGTAGGAGCGCTGCATGCCAGCGTCCTCGCCGCCGGCGTACCAACCCACGATCTCGGCCCAGTCGGCCACTTCGTGTAGCTCCAGTCCGGTCTCGGCCTCCCACTGGTCTCCCTGGAAGCGCAGCGCGGCGGCTGCAGCCAGGATGTTCAGGCGGGAGTCCAGTGCCACGTCAGCTGGGCTCTGGCCGATGAGCGTGGCGGCGTGAGTCAGAGAGGGGCCGTCTAGATGGGGGGACTCGAGGAGCCCCATCACGCCAGCGCTGCCGTCCTCGGCCAGCTCGCCGCCGCGGTCGTCCAAGCGGCTCTGCGAGTAGGCGATGGCGACCAACAGGTCGCGTGGAACATCGGACTGCCGTGCGGCCTCTGAGAAAGCGGGGTCCAAGGCCTGCTTCTCAACGGCCGTGGGTGTACAGCCGATGAGCAGCCCGGAGAGGATGGCAAGAGCAGTTCCGTGACGCATTGGGCAACTCCGTTGGCCGAGGGCTTGGGGCGTTATTTCGAGGGGGCGGACGCCAAGCATCAATAGTATACACACTGTGCATTTTATTCAGTCACATAGATTTCTAAAGAACCTTAAAGCCAGTTCAAGTGGCCTATCGGTGGATGCAGACGCATTGTGTAGGAAAAGCATACAGGTCGGGCGCGTTGCGTGATCCAAGGGCTATAGGCACAGCATCGACAGCAGCCTGCCAACCCGCTCCAAGATCCTTGAGGGCGCCGCCAAAGTCATCGCGCGCGGGGGCATTCGCAGCGCGACGGTCCAGGACATGGTCAAGGGGGCCGGGGTCTCTCGGCGAACCTTCTATCAGTACTTCCGAGACAAGGACGACGTGGTCCTGAGCCTCTACCAGCTCAACACCGCCAACCTGGCCAAGGAGATCGAGGCGGCTGTGCGGGGGGCCGGCAGCCCGGCCGCACGTCTGCGGGCGCCGGTGGACGCCTACTTAGACTTTCAGCAACGCGGTGGCCGTCTGCTTGGGGTTCTCCAGTCCGAAGCCATGGACCCCGAATCTCGACTCTGGCCGCACCGAGAGCAGGTGATGGCGTCCTTGGTGATGCTCACCCGCCGTGCCGTGGCCTCGGCCAGTGGGCCGACGCTGGACCCTTTGGTCTACTGGACCCTGTTCTTGGGCCTGGAAAATGCAGTCCTTCACCTGCGTCATGGCGGCCCCTTGGCCCCCGACGACCGCGCACGCATGGCCCAGGTCTTCCATCCGATGTTCGCCGCGATCATGGCCAGCGCCATGGCCGCCCCGGAGCGCTTCGCGGTGGACAAGGCGTGAGGCCCCAGGGGCTTGCTGGTGAGCTGCTCATGGCGTCGTCCGAGCAGCGCAGTGCCGCTTTGGCCACCCAGCTCTCGCAAGAGCAGGCAGCCGGGGTGTTGGAAGACTTCTCCGTGCAGCGGGGTGCGGTCTACTTCATGGACCAGTCCCTCAAGTCGTCCTGGCGCCTCAGCGGTGTGCTGCTGCTGATGCGGGCTTGGCCCGGGCTGGCCCAGATTGAGCGCCTGGCCATGCGCGCGGAGCCGGACTGGGCCCCGGACTTTGGGATCTTGGCGGCAATGACCTCGCTGGTAGAGCTCAGGCTGAGCCTGTCCAGGCACCCCATTCCTGTGCTGCCCCCGGGCTTGCGTGCCCTTCGGCTGGATCTCCCTGGAGACCTGGACTTGGCCCATGCGACCCTGGAGAGCCTGCACCTCTACGGCGCCGCTCAGCGCGCCTTGCCCGACTGGTCGCTCTTGCCGCTGCTGGAGCGCTTGACCCTGGAGTACATGGACGCGGTGGCCATCGATCGCTTGCCTGCGCGCTTGTCGCATCTGGTGCTCTTGGAGCTGCCCGAGCTGACCCAGCTTCCCACCCTGGGTTCGGGGGTCCAGCTTAGGCGCCTGCGCTGCCCCAAGCTGCCATGATTCACCACCTGCTCGCCCCAGACATAGACAGCCTTCGTGCCTTTGCGCAGGGAACGGGACAGGAGCTCTCCGCAACCCCACAGGACGGCGCCTTCTTGGCCCATCCTCCAGGTGCCCGCCTGCCTGTCATTGCACCCGCCGACGAGGCCATTGCGCTCTTAGCGGCCGGTCCCCTGACCCTGCGCAGCGCCGAGCAGATCGAGGCTGCGGACCGGGTGCTCTGCCTGCCAGGTGCCACTCCTGGGCTGGCCCGGCAGCTCACGGCCGCACCAGTGATGGGCTTGCAGGAGTGGCAACACGCCTGTCCTAGGGGGCGCCACCATCGATCCAGGGCCACGTGGGAGCGGATCTTGCGCGGGGAGCAGGTGCCCGGTACCCAACGCTTCTCCTCTCAGAGACCCGTGGACTTGGGGGCCCTCCAGAAACTGGATTTTAAGGGGGAGCGCTTGGTTGCGTTGTGCTGGAGCCTGCTGGAGCCCAGCGCAGTGTTGCGGGTCTCCATCTGTGGTGGGGAGACCCAGGTCGGGCGGGCAGGCACCTGGTGGGTAGACACCAAGCACAGCCACTGGCCCAAGGATGCAGACCACCTGGCCCGCATTCAGGATCAGTGGAGTCCTGAATTTGGAGACCGGCGCAGCGAGTGGGCGGTCATCGGCGGCAGCGTTGACCTGGAGACGGTCTTGGTCCCGCAGTCCAGCCTGAGTGAGTGGACCGGAGCGGCCAGCGTGCCGACTCCGCCATTTACCGCTAGCTGCTGAACGGGAAGCTGGCCAAGGGACCCAGCTTGGCCCAGGGCACGTCCTCGCAGTTCTTGACCAGACCGGGACGGCGGGTGAGCACCTCGCAGCCGCGCTTGGTGACCGCGATGGTGTGCTCGAACTGGGCGGTCAGGGAGCCGTCGGCGGTGACCACAGTCCAGTGGTCGTCCAGGTGGTCGACCTCGTGGGTGCCCAGGTTGATCATGGGCTCGACCGTGAAGATCATGCCCTTGCGCAGCTTTACGCCGCGTGTGGCGCGGTGGTGGTAGATGGTGGGGGAGGTGTGAAAGACTTGGCCTACGCCATGACCGGTGTAGTCGCGCACCACGGTGCAGTTCTGCTGCTCCGCAAACTCCTGGATGGCCGCCCCAATGTCGCCGGTGTAGCCACCGGGCTTGATCTGGGCCAAGCCGATTTCCAGCGACTGACGGGCGACTTCGACCACGTGCTTGACCGACGCGCTGGGCTCGCCCACGTAGAAGGTCACGCTGGTGTCGCCGTGCCAGCCGTTCTTTTTGGGCAGGATGGGGGTCACATCTACGTTCACCACGTCGCCGTCATGCCTTCGCACACCTTGGGCACACAGAAAAAGTGCCGCATAGATAGGAAGCGTGTACGCTACGGTCACATCAAATGGA
>CAJQPC010000049.1 GCA_905480105.1 uncultured bacterium
AATCTGTGCTGACTTTGCGGCTGGGGAGCACAACCTAAAGACCCTGCCGAACCAAAGCCGCGTTCGGAGTCTCAGTGGTGGGGTTGAGCTCGCCATTGCCTCGGGGCGTGAAGGCGCGGCGATGACGGTTGCTTGTGACGACGCGCACTTGGCAGTTGGTCAGCCTACTTGGCTGGACGGTGGTCGGGTCTGGGTGTTTGAGCTGCCGCTGAGCCTCTAAATGCTCCACTAAAGCCCTTTGGGCCAAGATCCGTTGAGGCGGGGGTGCGATCCTCCATTCCCGCCATCCTCCGCAGCATGCCCGCTCGGCGCTTGCTCTTGCTGCATCAGCGTCACCACGGTGCGGCCCGCGTGGTCTCCAGTCGTCGACCTGGGTACGCGATACAATTCGACTCGGAGCGGGTCGCCAGCTTGGAGTGTTCTGGACCCCAGGATGCGTGTGAGATTCTGGTGCACGCTCTGCAGGCTCTCGTCGAGGTCGACTCCTTGAATAATGAGCGTTTAGAAGCCGCGCGGGTCAGGCTTCACACCCTGGTCGGCCGGGTACAGAATGCGGAGGCTACCCTCCAGCGCATAATCGGAGAGGGTCGGGGCGGAGAGGGGGACTCGGATGCCTTCACGGCCGCCGTCTTGCGGGACTCCCTGACCGGACTGCTCAATCGCCGGGCCTTTATGGAGTTGGCCAAGGATGCTGCGCGGGGAACGGGCGTACGCTGTGAAGAAATGAGTCTGGTCTTTTTGACCCTGGATGATTTTAAGCACCTAAGCGATACCCATGGTCACACGGCCGAGGACGCGATTTTGGTCTGTGTGGCCGACGCTCTTAGGTCCTGTGCCCGACGCTCGGATCTCATCGCGCGCTGGGGTGAAAAAGAGTTTGTGGTGCTCCTGAACGCCTGCTCGCTCGACCAAGGCTTGCTGTTCGGAGAGCGTCTTTTGAAGGCATTCGGTGCCCAAGAGCTTCGGATGCTGCCGTCGGACTGGCGGGTGACTGCGGCCATCGGTATCGCAACTGGGGTTGCCGGGGTCCATGCCACGGCCAAGGACCTTGAGGAGCTGATTCAGGTGGCCGATGAGCGGGCCCATTCCGCAACGTTGGCGGGGGAGGACCGGGTGGTTCCAGACCCCGGATTGGGCATTGACCAAGTCGCTTGACCAGGGTGACCCTCACTCTTAGAGCCAGAGAGTGAGGGATAAGTCAGACACCCCCCGCAAGGGGCGACGAAAAACAAGAGACGTTGCGATCGAGCGGCGTGTGGCCTTGTTGGAGTCGCGTAATGGCCTGACCAGGGGCGTGGCGGTCCAGGTGGCCAGTGGTCACGTGGACCTGGACACGGTCCTTCAGCGTATGGCGCTGCAAGCCAAGGCAGATTCGCTGATGCGTCTCCACGGGCTTGAGCGTGCGCTGGCAACCCAAGTGGCCATGGGGCAAGCGGAGCTGGACCGGGTTCTGTTTAAGCGGCGCATGGAGTTGCACTTTGCCGAGATGGGCGACCGCAGCATCCTGAAGCAGTCCGTCGCCGATGAGCTTCCACTGCACTTCTGTTTGCACGGTCAGCGTCACCTGGAAGGGCCCGTCGTTGACGTGGCGCAATACGAATTCGTCGTTGGCCAGGAAAGCATCCACAAACTCCAGCTCAAGTGGGCCTGTGCGCTGACAGACAAGAAAAAGGCACGCCGGGCTTTGAGCTGGGACAAGGCGCGCAGGGCTACCCCCAAGGAGATCCTCCGGAAACCCCAGCATCGCTTCTGTTGCTCTAATAAGCGCCTGTTCACCTTGATGGACCGCGAGGCAAGCATCCAACTGCAGCTCTTAGAAGGGGAACAGTTCATCGGGCAGGTCAGGTCGGTCGGACGCTTTGAGTTCGCTTTGGCTGTCAAAGGGGGCGTGGAGTTGGTCATCTTCCGACACGCCCTGGAGTCACTCAAGGAGCTTCGTTGATGGACGCGACTGTCGAGCGGCCCGGAAATGGTGCCGTCGGGCCGGTACCCATCGGCCTTAGCATCTGGATTGGAGTGCGCCCTGTGCTGGAGGAGCGCGTCATCTTCCTAAACAGGCCCGAACCGCGGCGCGTTCCCGCTTGGCCTGACGGTCGTGTGAGCCTGGGTGACCGCAGCTGGTGGCTGATCGGCCACTGCATAGAGGAGGAGTTTGACTGGGCTGGTCGGAACTGGCTTAGGCACCAGGCGCAGCTCTGGGATGAGGAGCGGGACTGTGTGGTCGGCACCTACTACTGGTGCGTGCAAGCAGGCCCCGCGCGAGCGGGATAGGTCGCGCCACAGACATCGCAGACCGGAGGATTCCATGGGCATCCTGAAGGGGCCGCTGTCGGCCCGTCGCTACACAGTGCTTGGCGAGCCGCCAGAGGGCTTTCGCATCACCTATACCGAAGCTCTAAACGCCTTTGCGTTCCATGAGCCGGCTTCCAAGACCAAGACCGAAGAGGTACACGGTTGGGTTCTTAGCCAGAACCTTCTGGACAATGACTTCAACGACTTAGAGCAGTGGCTTTTCAACCACTACGCGATTTTCCAAGTCCGGACTGACGTGAAGCGTCTGCCCGGCAACTACTTCAAGGCCCACTTGGAGAAGGAGTGCCAGGCCTGGTGCGAGGCGGAAGGCAAGGAGCGCATTCCCCGAAACATCAAGCAAGAGCTCAAGGACAACCTGGAGTTCGAGTGGCTGACTCGTATATTTCCTACCGTGCGAACCACCGAGGTTTGCTGGAATATGGCCGAGGGCTACGTGCTCTTTCATAGCCACAGCGACAAAGCCAATGACACCTTCCGGAAGCTCTTCTTGCAGACCTTCTCGCTCGAGCTACGGCCGGTCAACCCCCTTGACCTGTTGCCTATTGAGCTGGCCGATGCACTGGAGCAGACCGGTGGGACCGACCTGCGGATGGAGAGCTGATCATGGAAGACGAACGCGCTGTACTGGGGCACCTGCCCGCAGACTTTCTGACTTGGATTTGGTTCACCACTGAGAAGAGCGGCGGCAGCCTGATCTTGGAAGAAGTTGGGGGCATTGATTGTTACGTCGATGACCGCATCGCCTTCCGCGCGATGGAGGACGACAAGTCCCGGGCGGTACTCACTGGCGAGAATGCCGCGAACACGCTCGAGGCGCGCGCTGCTTTGGCTGGAGGCCGGGTGGTCAAAGAGATCCGCCTCATGATCAAACGCGAGGACAGGGAGTACTCCGTGAGCCTGCGGGGAGAGCTTCTGGAGATCTCTGGAGCCAAGCTGCCGGGCATGGTCAAGGGTGCGGTCGAAGAGGTGCTCTACGATCGCATGTACCTCTACGAGGAACTGCATGGCATCGTGACCGCACTTCTGACGCGCTATGCGACGGAGCGGGTGGCCGAGGACTGGAAGGAGGTGCGGGTCCCAGAGATGCGCGCTTGGGTGGCCGATGCACTGGCCTCGGTGACGGGTGTCCGGAGCCCTTGACAGGCTCAAGGCCCACGTTAATTCGCTGGCGTTCCGTGGGACCCAATGGTCATGCGGTGGGTGAGCGCGGTTAGCTCAGCTGGATAGAGCGCTGGCCTCCGAAGCCAGAGGTCACAGGTTCGAATCCTGTACCGCGTACCACCCGCCCCCCCACGGACCTACAGCACGACTCGACCCGGAACAGAGCGCATCGTTCGCTTGGGGCTTGGACGGGTCTGGGCGGCTAAGATACCTTTTCTTTAGCAATCGGAGAGTGCGCGTAGTGAAGGTCCGCTTTTGGGGCGTGCGAGGGTCCATTCCAGTCCCTGGTACCAGCACTCAAAAATGGGGGGGGAACTCCTCTTGTGTCGAGGTCAGTCACGGTGATCACGTGCTCGTCCTGGACTGTGGCACTGGCGCACGTGCGCTGGGTCAGGATCTGTTCAGCCGCGGCGGGAGAGAGCTGGATCTACTCTTTTCCCACTTCCACATGGACCACATTTTTGGTTTTCCCTTTTTTGGTCCCATCTATGCGCCAGGCTTTAAGGTGCGCGTCACCGCTCCCGGTTTCTCTGAGCAGGAGTGCCGCCAAAAGCTAGCTCGCTTTGTCAACGGGGTCTACCACCCAGTCCGTATGCGCGAAATACCCTGCGAGCTGAGTTTCCATCCGCTCATGCCGGGACGGGCTGTAAAGCGCGGTGTTTTTGAGGTGCAGGGCATCCGTCTAAACCATCCAGGCGGCTCCGTGGGGTACCGGGTCTCAGTGGATGGGCAGAGCATGCTCTACATCACCGACACAGGCCCCTTGGCCCGCGAAGGGGAGGGTGTCATGGCCGGTAAGCCACCTTCCTCGGCCGAGGGCAGGATGCTCAAGTTGATGGAAAACGCGGACTTGGTGGTCTACGACACCATGTTCTCCTACGATGAGTACTTGGAAAAGATGACGTGGGGGCACTCGTATCCCGAGTATGCCCATCGCCTCTGCCAGATCTCTGGCGCTCGGCATCTGGCCTTGTTCCACCATGCACCGGATGCGGACGACGAGGCTCTAGATGCCTTGGCTGCGAGCTGGGCTGGGAACACCGCACCGACGGTGACCCTTGCCCAGGAAGGGGGCAGTGTGGATCTGGAGGGATAGCGCCACTCTTCGACCTGGTCTTGGCTTCTGGGATCCTGGTCGGAGTGTTTACCGGAGTCGTCGGCCTTTGGATCCCCGGCTTCTTGAACGCCGTCTGGCGAGCCAGCTTGCAACAACGTGCTGCGGGACTGGAAAAGCTCGGCTTGGAGATCCGACCCAGCTTGGGGCCAAAAATTCGGGCCTACGGATACGTCGATGGTCATCCGGTCAAGGTGCACCTGCGAGGTGGTCTCCGCGGGGAACGCATCGAGATCCATGCAGGCCCGGAGCACATCGTCGCTGAACTGCGTGGTGACCCTGCCGACCTGGTGCGAGAGCTTCTCTCCGGACGCTCCAGAACCCAGTCACCGGACCCGTCGTAAAAGAGAGAGAGAGTGGGGAAGCGACTGCTCAGGAGGCACTCTTTAGCCAAGGGCTTGGACCTCCCGTGCACTCTGTAGACGGGCATCGCCTTCCACCGCGTGCTCCCGCAGGCGGGTCAGGACCTCGTCGATTCTGCCTGGGGTTTGTTCCCCGTGCAGAGTGCGGACCAAAGTCAGGCTGACGCGGGCCTCCTCTAAGTAGGCCACTGCGTACTCCTGCAGCGAAGCGATGCGGTCGCGCTCCAGGCGGAGCTGTTCGGCGTGGTGAAGAAGCTGCTCCAGATGCCTGGAGGTGGCCAAGCGGCGGTCCCGGGTGAATGGGTCTGAGGTCTCTTCAATTTCAAGGGCGAGCAACTCGATGCGCTCCTTTAGGTCAGAGTGGTCCACAGTCTCCAGCTGGCGGCCGATGATCTGCAAGGAGCGGGCTAAGCTGAAAACCCAGCCACCAACTTTGGCCAGTCCATCCAGGGTGTCGGCGTCGGTGTCGGCTTCTAGTTGGCGGTACAGCGCTCCGGCCCTCAGCACCGGCGGCCGGTAGACAGCGCTCAGGCTGCGCTCGACCTCGTGCTCGGAGAGCACGTGCGTCCGTGGAATCCAGCGTACCAGGGCGGGGAGCAGCATCAAGGTGGCCATCAGACCAGCCAGGAGGGCCTGGGCGAGAGGAGGAAGAGCGCCCCCCTGTAGGAGCATCAGACTGGCGAGGGCGGAGCCGCCGATGCCGGCCAGGATTCCATTGACAGCGTCCAGCTTGCGAAAGCCAGGCTGTAGATGGGAAAACGCAGCAGTCAGTCCGAGCAGCGCGCCTGGGATCAGCAAGGTGTGGCTTCCCAGCCATGACTCAGTCAGCACGCCCACCCAGGGTGCCGCCAAGAACAGCGGGGCGAATCTCCACTTGCGGAGGCTGGCGAAGCTCGTGCCCAAACCAAGGCCTAAAGCAACGGGAAGCTCGGCCAGAGCAGGTGACCAACCGGCAAAATTGGCGCCAACCTGTACCAGGGCAAAGCCGCCGGCCATAGCTGCTGCGGAGGCGGCCCACTGGGCGGGATGCGCCCAGCTTAGACGACCGTAGGTATCTTGGTTCTCAGCGGGTCCAGGCACGGTTGTCCTCCTTGTTGCTCTTGATGGCGTAGCGGCCCTTCTGGGAGCTGGGGGTGTTGTTGTCGTAGAGCTCTTGTTGCCGCAGCAGGGCGCCAGACTGTTCTTCCAGGCGGGTGCTGCCGTAGCGAGAGGCAGCCTCTCCAGCGACGAGCGCACTGCTGTTTATGAGTTGATTGCTCGCCTGAATGTCGCCGTCCTCGAAAGCGTTTGCGGCCTTTTGGGCCAAGTCGGCTGCGGCCGCCTCGTTGCCGACGACGGCCAACTCACGATTGGCGCTGCGCTCGACTCGGTCCGCGCTGTCGGTGACTGTGGCTTGGACGGCTACAGGGCTTCCCACCTGGGTGCTGCCCTCGCTTAGACGCACGGTGGCCGCGTTGAGGAGCTGGCCCTCAGCTCCGGCTGTCATGCGCACCCGCATGACTACCCGGCGGGTCTCACCGCCGTAGACGTCTCCCATCCAAATGCGCAGTCCGGTGTCCGTCTTTGTGACGTCGTAGCCAATCACATCGATGAGCTCCGCATCCTCCAGGGCGATGTCCAGGCCAACGCCTCGCCCGGCCACGGAGTTCAGCCGGTGCAGCTCGTCGTCAAAGGCGGCTTGCAGAGACTCAGCATCATTGACGAAGCGGTAGCTGCCGCCTCCAGTGTCGGCCATCTGAGCCAGCAGGTCCTCGTTGTAGTCCAGCCCTAGGCCAATGGTTGAGACCGCTAAGCCCTCTTGTGCGTAGCGGCCGGCAGCCTTGGAGAGCTCGCTGGGTAGCTGGACCCCTACGTTGGCGTAGCCATCCGAGAGCAGGATGACGCGGTCAACAGACTCCGGCGTGGCATGGGTTCGCACCTGGAGTTGCCCCGTGCGCAAGCCCTCATGCAGGTTGGTGCTGCCTGCTGGCTGGATGCTGCGAATGGCGCTGTAGAGAGCGGTGGGGTTGTGAACAGGAGCGCTTGGAACCACAACTCGGGCGTCGCTGGCAAAGCTCACAAGTGCGAAGCGGTCATCGTCTTGTAGGGATGAGACCAAGTCTTCGGCGGCTTGGTGGGCAAAGCCCATGCGGTCTTGTTGGCGCATGGAGCCGGAACGATCGACCACGACAGCCACATTGATGGGTGCGCGCTCTCCACCTTCGACCGGGTCTGCGGAAACGGTGACCACCAAGAGGCGCTCCTGTGTACTGCCTTCCATGAGTGCAGCGTGGTCCAGCCCAGCCTCCAG
This sequence comes from uncultured bacterium, assembly GCA_905480105.1. GTDB lineage: Bacteria > Myxococcota_A > UBA796 > UBA796 > CAJQPC01 > CAJQPC01. The sequence continues at coordinate 7,241 of CAJQPC010000049.1, forward strand.
GTGCAGGCCGCCCGTGTCGACCTGTTCGGGCTCGAACACAGGCTCAGGGGTGGGGACGTTCACTGTTTCGGGTGTTGGTCCGCCGCCACTGGCCAGGGCGCTCCATTGGGGAGCAAGCAGTGCGGAGACGCCGGCGATGAGACCAAGGGCTGCGGTGGGTTGCCAGCTGCGCATCACGACTCCTGCAAAAAGGCTATTTCGTAGAGTCAACGCACCCGAGGCGGGCCGGCTTACACTGGCTTTGAGCTTTTCTCTTCACTCTTTTCTGAGATTGGACTGTGCTGAGCATTCTCTTGCTTTCACTCCCCCTGCTCTCCGGTTGCGTCCCACGCTCGGAACGTAGGGTGCATGCCCTCTCTGAAGCGTCGGAGACCGACCCCCACGCCATTGAGGTGTTGGTAAAGGCGCTGAGGGTTCAGGATGAGGAGGTCTGGCATCTCGCCTACGGCGAACTGCTGGCCATGGGCGAGAGAGCAGGTCCTGCCCTGAGACGATCGGTGATCAAGCGCAAACCCGAGGCCGGACGAGCCCTGTTGCTCTTGGGAGAGATGGGTGAGCCCGCCTACTTCGATCTGTTCGAGGCGGCTCAGAAGGTTCCTGCTCTAAGTCCCTATGCGAAACAAGCATGGGTCCTGGCCGAAGCGCATCTCTATGAGCGCATTCTGCTGGATCCCAGCTTGTCTCTCTGCGATGCGTACCTGGATCACTTCGCCAACAGCCCCGGTGCCCAGCGTGTCGAAGACCTGCGCTACGAGGAAGAGGCGTGGATTTTGCTTAGAGAGCTGGGTCCAAAGGCCTCCTCTGCGGAGTTGGTCGGCTTTATCAAGCGCTGGCGCGGCACGGAGGCGGCTCTTCAGGCTCGGGCATGGGTGGCTCGTATGGCTGTGACTCAAGCCGAAGGCTTGATCGATGCAGGGCGTCCGAACGAGGCATTGGCCCGGCTGGAGGAGGCTCACCGCTGGGACGTGGAGGTGGACACCCGGGTGGCCGAAGGGCGTGCACGAGATGCTTTGGGGAGGGACCTGGCCAGCGCAGCGGATTTGGACGCGGCGCTGAAGGAGCTGGAAGCGGCTCGGGCTTTGGGCAGCGAGAACGGCGATCTGCTCGGCAGCTTGTATCTGGAGCGCGCTCGAACAAACTTCCTGGACGGGGATCCAGCCGGTGGCATGCGCGATCTGAAGCTGGCCCGTGACCGACAGCCAAGCATCGCGGGCGCGGCGAATCAGATTGAGGACATGCAAGCCAAACGCCTGCTGGCCGAGCTGGAGGGAGGCGGCTTGGAGCGTGGCTTGGCGGCGCAGGCGCTGGCTCAGTCCCCAGCTCAGCGTGCGGCCCTGGATCCCTTGGTGCTCATGGCGCTCGCTGCTGGGGACACGGTTCCATTGGAGGCGATGGCTCGTTCGTCTTCGGGCTTGGATGCTGCGGGTCGCAAGGCCAACAACCTCCTGATCGACCAGGCTCTGCAAAACAGCCACGGTCGGGCGCTGATGCTCCTGGGCGAGGGCACGCTGTGGCCTCTTCTTCAGCCCGATGCTCCCTGGTCGCGGGAAGGCCGTCGGGCGCGCCAAGACGCCTTGGCACTACTTCTGGCCTATGAGACCTCGGTGCGACTGGCCAAGGGAGAGGTGGAGAGCGGCCGTCGTATTATCTCGCCTCTTCCCGATGAAGAAGTGCTCAGCGAGGTGGAAATCCTGGGCTTGGCCGAGCGCGGAGCCACCCCGATGGCCCCCAACCTGTCCCAGTTTCACCGGGTGCAGTTGCTCCGCTGGGCGCTGGAAGCGGGGGACATGGTGGTGGAGCAGGTCCGATACAATCCCGCGCCCTTGGTGAGCGGCTTGCTGCTGGAGCCTGTGCTTCCACAGGGCATGCTGGAATGGCGACTTCTCTATGCCCGTTCTCGTCGTCTGAATCGCGCCCCCTTCGAGGGACAGCAG
>CAJQPC010000050.1 GCA_905480105.1 uncultured bacterium
CGACGCCCGGGTACACGCGGCGCTGAACTGTGCGAGCAAGGGCTGCCCTCCCTGCCCCTCAAGCCCGTCTCCGCAGCCACGCTGGAGGCCGATCTGGACACCGCTGCCCGCCAGTGGGTTTCGACGAACGCCTGGGTGGTCCAGGACGAGCAGATCCAGCTCAACAAGATCTTTGACTGGTATGGGGACGACTTTGTGCCCAAGTACGGCGAGCTTCACGACGTGCCGGGTCAGGGCGGCAAAAAGCAGGCGGCCTTGAACTTCATCGCGGTGCACGCACCGAGCTTGGAACTTGCCAAAACGGCCAAGAACCCAGGCGTTAAAGTGGTTTACGGAACGTATGACTGGAGCGTAAACCGACGCTGAGCTTGGGCTTAAACTTCTGGCTCTAGCAGTAGCCCCAGGTCTTCCTCTATCTCAATGGATTCCAGGTCGAGCAAGGGGGCGCTGGGCCCCGCGGTCCAGTGAGAGCCAGGCAAGGTGTAGGTGTCGTCGAAGGGCCGTGGCTCCTGCACGTGGGAGCGGGGGTAGGTGAAGAAGCGTACCAAGTCCCCACCGCAAGCATGCCCGGAGCTGGACCGACCCAAGCCCACGCTGGAGAGGGGCAGCGTCCGTGAGGTCGTGCTGAGGTTCACGTGCACCCGACCAGAGCGCAGCTTGTCCACCAGGTCGGCCACGTCGTGATCGGGGCTGGGGAAGAGCCCACAAGCCAGGCGATAAAAGGCCTGGTTGTGCAAGGCGACCGCCTCTTCTGGGGAGTCCACGCGGTAGACCAGCAAGGTGGGCCCGGGAGGCTCCTCGTTGAGGAAGGCCGAGCCCTTCCGCCAGTCGATGGAGTAGATGCCTGGCGACACGTAAAAGCCCCGTCGCTTCGTGCGGGTCAGGGAGCTTCCCTCCAGGAGAGCGGTGTGGCCCTTGGCCTGGAGCGCGCGGCCGTAGCGGCGGAAGCGGCTGCGGGCATTCTCTGAGATGAGCGGGCCCATAAAGATGTCGGAGTCAAAGCCGTAGCCAATGCTCAGACGCTTCGTGTGGCGGACCAGCGACTCTACAAAGGCATCGTAGGTCCCAGATTCGACGATGACGCGGGCGGTGGAGTCGTGTCGCTGACCGGAGGAGACAAATGCGCCGACCATGACCTGGTAGACCGCCCGGTCCAGCTCGCAGCCGTCGAGCACGATGGACAAGGCCTTGCCACCGGTTTGGTACAGCACGGGTAGCTCAGGCCTGTCAAAGGTCTGGCGACGGATGTCCATGGCAGTGGAGAAGGAGCCAGTGAGCATCAGGGCATCGATGTCAGGATGGGTAGACAGACGCTTTCCCGACCCGCCGCCGCTCCCCTGGACCATGTTCACCACGCCGCGGGGCAACCGGCACTGGTCCCACAACTCAGCAATGAGCTGACCACAGCCGGGAGTGAACTTGCTGGGCTTGAAGACCACGGTGCCGCCGGACAGCACTGCGGCCGCAGTGGCGGTGGCAGTGCTCAAGACGGGCAGATTGAAGGGGCAGAGAATCGCGCTCACTCCCCTAGGCACAGGATCATTGCGCCCAGAAACCTCTTCTTGGATGCTGGGCTGGAGTAGGTTGACGCCCCCGTCCACCATCAAATCCAAGGCCTTGAGCGTGTCGATGACCTCGACCCGGGCCTCCCAGATGGGCCTTCCCGTCTCTCGAGTGGCCAGATTGACCAGGCGTTCCCTCCCCTTCGCGATGGCTTGTCGAAACCGGCGCACAGCGGCGGCGCGATCGACCAAGCTCACCCGCCGCCAGATGCGCGTGGACATCCGAGCATGCTCTACCGCGTCGTCTACCGACGCCTCCGAGAACGCGAAGCGTCCCAACACGTCGCTGCGGTCACCGGGATTTACCCCGTTGATATAGCCATCTACCTGTTCGGGTCGGATGAATGACCCGTACACATAGTCGCCTTTGCGTACGAGGCGGTCACGGGTATCGTCCAAGCGCGTCTCTCCGAAAATGCGTGATCCGATTATAGACCCCATTCTCGAAAACCCGAGATCAGGGAGCCGCAGTGCACAAGGTCTACGACAACGTCCTGGAGTGCGTCGGGGACACCCCCATCGTCCGTATGAATTCCGTCACAACCGGGCTTCAGGGCAAGCTCTACTCCAAGTTAGAGATGCTGAATCCAGGCGGGTCCATCAAGGACCGAATTGCACTGCAGATCATCGCTGACGCCGAGGCAGACGGCTCCCTAAAGCCGGGCGCGATGATCGTGGAGGGTACCTCTGGCAACACCGGAGCAGGACTGGCCATGGTCGGCGCGATCAAGGGCTACCCTTGCACCTTCGTGATGCCGGACAAGCAATCCGAAGAGAAGCGCGCCGCGTTGCGCGCCTACGGCGCGAAAGTGGTGATCACCCCCACCGCTGTGGAGCCAGAGGACGAACGCTCCTACTACAGCGTCTCCAAAAAGCTGAGCAGCGAGCCTGACGCCTTCTACGCGAACCAGTACCACAACCCCTCCAACCCCAAGACCCACGTGCTGAGCACCGGTCCGGAGATCTGGGAGCAGATGGGTGAGGAGCTGGACGCCGTAGTCTGCGGCATGGGGACCGGCGGCACGATCAGCGGGATCGGCAAGTTCCTCAAGTCCAAGAACCCGAAGATTCAGATCGTCGGCGTGGACCCAGTGGGCTCCGTGTTCTTCGACTTCTTCCACACCGGCAAGATGACCACCCCACACACCTACGTGGTGGAGGGCATCGGCGAGGACTTCATGCCCACCACGGTGCGATGGGAATACATCGACGACATCGTGCGCGTGAACGACGTGGAGAGCTTCCAGATGACCCGCCGGGTGGTTCGGGAAGAGGGCATCTTCTGCGGCGGCTCTTGCGGTGCGGCTGTGGCCGGCGCCCTGAAATGGATGGCGCGCAACGACCGCAAGGACCTGAAGGTCCTGGTCATCCTGCCCGACTCCGGCAGCCGCTACCTCTCCAAAATCTACAACGATGCGTGGATGCGCGAGAACGGCTTCTTGGACACCAGCGGCGGCATGGGCCAGGTCAGCGACCTGCTCAAGCGTCAGGGCAACCGGCAGCTGATCTCGGTGGCCCCCACCGCCAAGGCGGCCGAGGTCATCGGACTGATGAAGCTCAAGGGCGTCAGCCAAGTCCCCGTCCTCGAAGACGGCCAGATCAACGGCATCCTGACCGAGACCTCGTTGCTGGAGCAGGCCCTCAAGAACGGCGGGGCCAACACCTCCGTTGGGGACCTGATTCAGATGGACTACTGCACGGTCGAAGCGGACGAGAACATCACCGTGCTCACTGACCTGTTCCGCCGCTACAAAGTGTGCTTTGTGGTCACCAGCGAGGGCAAGCGTCACACCGTTCACGACGTGATCACCAAGATCGACCTGATCGACTACATCGCCAGCCGCACCGGGAGCGGATCATGAGCACCGAAAGCAACAAGCCTGAGACCCTGTCCATCCACGGAGGCCAGTCCTTCGAGCCTGTCACCGGCGCCGTGATGGTCCCCGTCTTCCAGACCAGCACCTATGCCCAGCCCGCAGTTGGCAAGCCCAAGAATGGCTACGAGTACAGCCGCTCCCAGAACCCTACCCGGGAAGCCCTGGAAGCAGCCATCTCCAGCTTAGAGGGGCGCGACATCGAAGGCGGCGCCCATACAGCCTGTTTCGGTTCGGGTTCGGCAGCCACCGCTGCGGTGATGTCCTTGCTCTCCGCTGGCGACAAAGTGGTCTCCGGTGACGATGTCTACGGCGGTACCTACCGCCAGTTCACCAAGATCTTTGCCCGCCAGGGCATCGCGTTCACCTTCGCGGACTTTACGTCGCTGAGCCCCGAGGAAGCCATCCCCGAGGGCACCGCGCTGGTGTGGTTGGAGTCCCCGACCAATCCCCTGCTCAAGGTGGCTGACATCGCCGCGCTGAGTGCCCGGGCCGCCCAGGTCGGAGCACTGGTCGTGGTCGATAACACCTTTGCAACACCGATCTTCCAGCAGCCCCTGACCCTGGGTGCAGACTTTGTGGTGCACTCCACCACCAAGTACATCAACGGCCACAGCGACGTGGTCGGTGGCTGCGTGGTCACCGCAGACCCTGAGCTGATGGAACGCGTCCGCTTTATCCAGAACGGCACCGGCGGCGTGCCCGGCATCTGGGACTGCTGGCTGACCCTGCGCGGCATCAAGACTCTGGCCCTCCGCATGGAGCGCCACCAGTCCAACGCCGTGGCCCTTGTGGCCTGGCTGAAGAACCACCCCAAGGTGGGCAAGGTTTGGTACCCCATGGACCCCGACCACCCGCAGTTCGAGGTGGCCAGCCGCCAGATGTCCGGCTTTGGCGGGATGATCAGCTTTGAGCTGAACGCCGACCTGGCTGCAGCCGAGCGCTTCTGTGAGGCCTGCAAGGTATTCACCTTGGCCGAGTCCCTGGGTGGCGTGGAGAGCTTGATCGAGCTGCCCGCAGCCATGACACACGCCTCTATTCCTCCGGATGTGCGGAAAGAGATTGGCATCACCGACGGTCTGGTTCGAGCCAGCGTTGGCATTGAGCACATCGACGACTTGATCGCGGACGTGGCGCAAGCCATTGCTGCGGCGGGCATCTGAGGCGGAAGGCTTGAGCCTCACCGGTCGCCAAGTCTTGCTCTTGGCGCCGGCTCCTGGCATTCCGGTGCTGGGGCCATCTGGGGCCTCGGCCCACCTGCGGGGAATTGCCCAGGCCTTCGTGACGCGAGGCGCGGAGCTCCGCATCGTTGCAGCCCTGGAGAGCGACCGTCGTGGGGTGCACGGACAGGTTCCTGTGCCCATCCAAGCCGTAGGGGTGCCTGGATGGCCCAGCTGGCTGCCCAAGTACCGAGAGCGACGCGAAACCTGGGCGGCAAACAAGGTGGCGCGACGGGCGCTGCGCGGTCCAACGCCAGAGTTGGTCTATGAGCGCTGGAGCCTATTTTCCTTGGCGGGAGAACAGGTGCGCAAAGAGACAGGCGCCCCCTGGGTCTTGGAGATCAACGCGCCCCTGTTCCAAGAGCGCGAGCGCTTCGAAGAAATCCGCGATGCCGTCTATGCCAAGCGAATGCAGCGTCAGGCCCTGCTGTCCGCAGACCGGCTGGTTGTGGTGAGCGACTGGCTGGCCAACTGGCTGACCCAGGACATTGGCGTGCGGCCCAACCGCATCCGAGTGGTGCCCAACGGGACCAGCCCGCACATCGGCGAGCGAAGCGCCACACGAGCCGGACTGGGCTTTTCAGAGAGTGACTTTGTGGTGGGGTTTTTGGGCTCAATGAAGGTCTGGCACGGGGTCCAACGCCTGCCGAACTGGATCGACAGCATTCCAGGCGCCAAGGGACTTTTGGTGGGCTCCGGCCCCGTGGAATTGCCCCAGGGCCTGCTCCAGACCGGCTCCGTTTCCCAGGCCAAGTCGGCGGACTTGGTCGCAGCCATGGACGTGGGACTCATCCCCTACCCTTCCAATGCCCCGCCCTGGTTCTGCCCGTTGAAGCTTTGGGCCTACCGGGCACAAGGCACCCCCGTGGTGGCCTCGGATGTGGGAGAGATCGCAAGCTGGCTCGGAGAGGGAGACCGGCTGGTGCAAGAAGAGGAGGCGTGGGTGACCCAGATCGCATCCTGCCGCAGTCAACGCACCACCCCACACCAGCGCTTGTGGACCCAGGTCCTAGACGAAGCCTTGGAGGGACTGCTCTGAGCGGATAGCTTGCACCCATGCCACTGCTACTGCTCCTGACCGCCTGCCAACTTCGCGAAGCTCTGGACAGCGATGTTGTACCCAAAGACTGCGAAGAACGACAGCTCTTCTACGTGGATGCCGATGGGGACGGCTATGGGGCAGAGGACCAAAAGATCCTGGCCTGTGAGCAGCCCGAAGAGAGTTCGGAGGTGGCTGGGGACTGCGACGACACGGATCCGGACTTGGTGGAGGACTGTGCGCCACAACCCTCTGAGCTCTGCGATGGCGCCCCCCCACTCAGTGGGGCTCAAGTCAGCTACCCAGACCCTGAATTCCCCGAGTGCCCCGCCGAGCTGAGCGCACCCAGCCTTTTCTTTCAGGGTGCCCAAGCCGAGCGCTACATCACCGTTCAGCAGTGCACCGTAGAGACCACCTGCGAACAAGCTCAGCTCTCCGCCGTGGAGCTGAACTGCGAAACCCAGGTGGCCTATGGAGAGAGCGGCGGATCTGCGGTGGAGCTGACCTTGGCAGATGAACAAGCACTCGTGCTCCTGAGTGACTTTGCCACGGTCGATCCGGGTCTCCAATGGCCCGTAGACTTGGCGGTGCTCTTTGTCGTGGATGGCGCCGATACCTGGGTGAGCATCTACGACGCGGACCTTACGCTCCGCTTGGGATGGATGCAGACCAATGGGGCGCTTGTTCCGCCTGCGGACTTGCTCGCAGCAGCCGGCCTGGGCGAGATTCCTTGGTGGGGACTGACAAGCGTGCAGGACAACCTGGAACTCTGCGACTGGGGAGACGAGACCCAGTCCCTCAAGCCCATTGGCCTGGACCTTGCCCTGGGGGGTCAGACTGCCACACTGGGCTCCAATTCCTGGGCCGACCTGGGAGACAGCTACCGAGTGCACTCCGGTCTACTCTATGACTCCACGGACACCGACAGCGAACGCACCCTGCTGATCACTGGACGCTGATTGACCAAGCAAGTCCCCGCACCAGTCATCCCAACCGCCCTGTACCGTTCGGCGATGCTGCGGCGCTTTGGACCGCTCTTCCACCTCTCGGGCATTGGCCTAATGCTGCAGCGCCTGCGCCTGGGCGACGCCTCCGCTGAGTTGGTGCGCCAAGCAGCACAAAAGGGCCCAGTGGTGTACGTCATGTACTCCCGGTCTCCAATCGACTACATCGCTCTAAACTACGTTCTGAAGCGTCGGCGCCTTCCGCTTGCTGCCTACGGGACCGGGGTATCGACGACCGTCTGGAGCCCACTTCTGGATGGTCTGGGTGTGGCCCGGGACAAACTGATCTGGTTCGCCCGCAACGGCCGCCTACCCAACCCGGTGGACGTGGGCTGGCTGAGCCGATGCGTGGCCGAGGGCCACAACGCCGCGATCTTCCTACGCGGAAAGAGCCCGCTGCGGGAGATCTTCGAACCCAGCTCTTGGCCAGACCCCATCCCAGCCCTGCTTCAAGCTCAAGAGATGTGCGACAGGCCCATACAGCTGCTTCCAGTTTTACTCCAGTGGCGACGAGCGCCCAAACAGCACCAGCGCAGCACCCTGCAGGCACTCATCGGCGCCGAGGACAGCCAGGGCACCTTCGCCAAGCTCATCGGAGCCGGCGTGGGTACGCGATCTGCAGTGGTTCAGGTGGGTCAGCCCATCGACCTGGAGGAATACCAGCACCGCTTTGCCCAAGACCCCGAGCCGCGCCAAGCCAAGCGCCTTCGCCGCACGCTGCGGCGCCACATCATTCAGGAGCAGCGCGTGCTCACTGGGCCGGTGCTCAAGTCCCCGGCCCTGACTCGCAAACAGGTGCTCACCAGTCCGAAGGTGCAGGCCCTGGTCACCGAACAGGCCAAGGAGCAGAGTCGCAGCGTGGGCTCGATCCAGAAGGAGACTCTACACACCTACGACAAGATGGCCGCACGGTTCTCCTTCAGAGGAATCCGGTGGGCCGAGCGGGCCACCCGATGGCTCTGGAAGAGCGTGTTTGCGGGCGTTGACGTGCGGGAACAAGACATCGAGCGGGTACGCCAGGCGCAGCGCGATGGGGTCTGCGTCTTGGTGCCCAGCCACCGCAGTCACCTGGACTATGTGCTGATGAGCTCCGTGCTCCACGAGCACGAGGTCATGATTCCACATGTCGTGGCCGGCGAGAACATGAGCTTCTGGCCCCTGGGCCCGTTCTTCCGAAGCTTTGGTGCCATCTTTATCAAGCGTAGTTTTAACGGGGAGAAGCTCTTCCCCACGCTGCTCTCGGCCTACATGACCCACCTCTTCCGAGAGGGCACAACCGTCGAGTTCTTCATCGAAGGCGGGCGTTCGCGCACCGGCAAGTGCCTGCCGCCCAAAGTGGGCATCTTGGACTACACGCTGGAGAGCGGACTGGAGCTTCGGGACACCCGGCCAACCTCCGAGCTTAGCTGGCTGCCCATCAACATCACCTACGAGCAGGTCGCCGAAGAGGCGCCCTACGCCAGGGAGCTGGCCGGCGCTGCGAAAGAGACCGAGTCCGTTAGCGGGCTTCTGCGCGCCAGTCGGGCCCTGTTCAAGCGATACGGCCGTGTCTATCTACGTATCGGAGACCCTGTAAAACTCACAGAGGTCGCGCCCGGCGAGGATCTGGCCCACTGGAAGTCACAGGGTCGAGATCAGAGAAAGAAGCGCCTGACGGAGCTCGGCGAGCTCTTGGTGCACCGCATCAACCAACAGGCCGTGGTCTTGCCCACGGGCTTGGTTGCCTTGGCCCTACTGGCCCAGGCCGTTCCTGCGGTCCCGGGCCGAGTGCTGGAGCAGCGCATCGAGCGCTTCCGCAAGCTGCTCATTGAGTCCGGTGCGGAGCTCTCCCGCTCCCTGCTGCACCCTTCCTGGGCCCGGGTGCATGCCTTGGCCAGGTTTCGCAAGGGCGGCATGATCGAGGAGCTCTCCGGAGCAGACGACATTGTGATTCGGCCGATTCCAAAGCACAGGGTAACCCTGGAGTACTACAAGAACGGCGTGCTCCACATGCTGTTGCCTGGCGCCCTGGTAGCCGTGGTCATCCGCGCCCAAGCCAAGATGGCGTTCAGCGCCCCAGATCTCTTGGATGGGGTGCGCTTTCAGCGCAGACTTCTGCAGCAGGAATTCATCATGGATCCGGCCACCGTGGACACAGATCTTCTGGGGGCTGGGTTGACTCAGCTGGGCTCCATCGGTGGCTTGAGCGGTCCCGACGAACACGGGTTCTTCCACGTCATTGAACGTCCCCGCATCGGCGAGATGGCCGAGCTCATCACGAACTTTCTGGAGAGCTACTACCTGACCCTGCGGGCTGCACCTCAACTCCAGGGCAGCACCAAGGAAAAGGTGAGCGGCATTCAACGCATCGGTGCCCAGCTCTTGGCTGTTCAAGACCTGCGTCGCCCCGAGGCCCTCTCGGGCGTGAACTTGGCCAACGCGCTCAAGATACTCACCCGCGAAGGCGCCTTGATCGAGCAGGAGGGCCAGACCTTGGCACTCCACCCCGAGCAGGGCCGTTTGGTGACCGAGCGTCTGCGGACGCTCTTGCGGATGGGCAATCAGGGCGACGAGAGCCGGCTGCACGGACTGTGAGTTCACGCGTCGACCGGCTTTTTGCTGTCAATGACCGGCCTTTTCGGCGAACCCGCATTCTCTGGCTCCTGGGTTTGGCCCTGCCCCTGGATCTGCTCGGTCTTCTCACCTGTACCTCGGTGCCAGGCATGGTCCTGACCCTGATTGTGCTGCACATCATCGATGCAGAGCGAGAGCGGGTCATCCAGGGCAACCTGCCCTTGGAGCTGACTCCAAAACTGAACCGCTACCGAAAACTGGCCCTGGCCGGCCTGGGCCTTTGCGCCGCAGGCTTTGTGATCCAACTCTGGTTGCTGAGTGCTGGCTACTACGAAGAGCTGCTCAGGCTCTGGAGCGCCGCTTAAAGACTCAGCAATCCTGTGTAGGTGGCCGTGGTGGGCGCGCCCTTCGCGGCCTGGGCGTAGAGCTGCTTAGCACGGTCATAGTCGTCCGCGTCCGCGGCCAGATCACCGGCCAACAAGAGCAGCTCAGGCGCCTGGGCGTCGACCTTTAGCCCCGACTTAAGAGCCGTGGTGACCTGGTCGCTGTTGCCAATCTTTCGCAGGGTTCGGCCATATCCAGCCCAGACATCCACATCCCCAGATCCGGCTCCCAGCGCACGCTCATAGGCGATCAAGGCAGTCTCCCAAGCCTTGGTTGAGTCCCCCTCGCTGGCATCCAAAGCTTCAGCATGGGCCAGGGCGATGTGGGGGCTAAAGGGCGCCATCTGGGCCAGATCGGTCATGCCTTTTGCGCCCTGTAATTCAGCGACTGCGGTACCCCAGGCGCGGGCCTCTACCAAGCCGCCCAAGAAAGCGGCCCGCTGATAGCTGTCCAGCGCTGCTGGGTTGCCCTGGGCGTGCAAAATCACCGCCCGCGTCAGAGCGGTCTCGGCGCTCTCGGTGTCTGAAAGCAGCTGCACCTGGACCAGGGCCGCGCGGGCCTGGGCGTAGCTCTCCTGAGCCAGGAATGCTGCGGCGGCTGCCTTGGGCAGGCTGGCATCCAGGTCGTGATGCTCCGTATAGAGCGTGGCGACCTGCTCAAAATCTCCGAGCTCCAGGGCCGACTGTGCCGCCAATCCCCACGCGTCAAAGCAATCGTGGTCCTGAATCTGCTTCTCAAGTCCTGGGTTCTCCAGGGACGCCTGAGCCAGCTCCTCCCGCGTCTCAACGCCCATGTCGGCCCACTTTTCATAGAGCGTCCCGGACTTGGACAGCGTCTCAATGGCCTGGATGTGGTCGCCCGCCATGGCTTGGGCCTGGCCCAACAGGTGATAGCTGGTGCAGCTCTCGGGCTTGGTGTCGACGACCATGACCGCGTACTCAAGCGCCTTGGCCGGGTTGTGGTTGCCGATGTACATCCTGGCCAGGTGCCCATGGAAATCGCTCAGGTCTGCATCCTCCGCCAGCTTGGCAGTCTCCAACTCCGAGAGGGCCTGGGCCAGCTCAATGTCCCAAGAAGAGACATAGTGGGTGTCAGCCTGCGGCGAGATCGCGATGCGCTGGGTGCTGGGGTCAATGGCCAGGTTCCACGCAGCCATCTCTGAGCCGGGGATGGAGGCACCGCTGGCGCTGGGCATGTGGGGCGGGTTGCTCCAGTGCAAGGACAGCAGCTCAAGCTCCATGCCACCAAAGGCCAAGTCGGTGGCGTAGTACTTGCTCAGACCCAGGCTGTAGACCGGAGTCTGACCGGTGTAGCTCTTGGCAATCTTGGAGCCGGAGTCCAGATAGATGGGCCCCTCCTGTCCGTTCACCCTGCCTGAGACGATGACCGTGTCCCCCCCAATCCAGTGCTTGGAGCGCTTGTACTTGATTCGCTCCAATGGCGTAGCGCTGTATGCCAAGGGCGCACCCACAGCCGAGAGCAGGCCATCCGCGTGTTCTGCGGGGGCAAAGCGCACCACCCCTTTGGAGGGAAGAAGCGCGGTGGCCAGGCCGGAGAAGGTGGTCAGGCCCATTCTGTCCTGGGCACCGATCTGAACCTTGACGTTGCTCAAGACCAGCTCCCCAATGCGCAGCTCAGGAACCACAGCGACTTGGCCCTGGGTCTTCGCCTTGACAGTGGCGCCTGCTTTTTCAGCGGTGCTCTGGGTCAAGGTAATGCCCGACTGCCCCAGCGACAGGGCCATCAAGATCGGATTCTCTAGACCGGGCAGACGGACGGCCACCAGGGGAGCGAGACGAGCTGAGCTGTAGCTGGAGTAGAGGGGAACTTCGACCACACCGTTGATGCTCAGAGTTCCTGGGTTTATCGCGTACTGATCGACCTTGATCTCTCTTCTTGGCAGGTGGTCCTCAAGGCTAAACTCGTCAGCAAAAGCACTTGGGACCAACAAAGAGAGGGACAGGACAAGCTTCAGCATTCGCTCTCCAGAAGGCGGCTGGACCATCCCGAAAAACAGACCGATGCACGCGGGACAGAAACGGCACGCGCTGGAGGGTGCCTGTATGGTGGGCACATGCTAACGGACCCTCCTACTGCAAGGCCATCGCTGGCCGCCTAAGGAGCAGCATGTCGGCCATTTTCGAGGTGCACGGACGCCAGGTCCTGGACTCACGCGGAAACCCCACTGTCGAAGTCGAAGTCGCGCTGGAGGACGGAACCGTCGGACGCGCAATTGTACCCAGCGGTGCGTCGACCGGAGAACACGAGGCCGTCGAGCTTCGCGATGGCGGCACTGCCTGGATGGGCAAGGGTGTGACCGGGGCCGTTCGCTCCGTCAATCAGACCCTCTCTCGCCACCTTGTGGGCTACGACGCCACTGACCAGGTCGCGATCGATCAGCTGCTCTTGGCCCTGGACGGCACGCCCAACAAGTCCAAGCTGGGTGCCAACGCTCTCCTGGGTGTCAGCATGGCTGTGGCGCGCGCTGCGGCCTTGTCCCAGGACTTGCCGCTGTACCGCTACATCGGCGGCACCAACGCCCGGGTTCTGCCCGTTCCCATGATGAACATCGTCAACGGTGGCGCCCACGCCGACAACAACGTGGATGTCCAGGAGTTCATGGTCTTGCCCGTGGGCTTTGACCGCTTCTCAGACGCCTTGCGCTGTGGCGCCGAGATCTTCCACACCCTGAAGAAAGTTCTCAAGAGCCGTGGTCTGAACACCGCCGTGGGCGACGAGGGCGGCTTTGCCCCCAACTTGGGCTCGAACGAGGAAGCCCTCAAGCTCATGTCAGAGGCCGTTGAGAAAGCCGGCTACAGTCTTGGAGACCAGGTTCGGTTTGCTCTGGACGTGGCCGCCAGCGAGTTCTACCAGGACGGGGTCTACAACTTTGGCGGCGACAAGCTCAGCGCCAACGACCTGAACGCGGTCTACGCCGACTGGTGCAGCCGCTACCCCTTGGCCAGCATCGAAGACGGCCTGGACGAAAACGACTGGGACGGCTGGAGGGCCCAGACCGAGCTGCTCGGTGACAAGGTCCAGCTGGTGGGCGACGACCTCTTCGTCACCAACGTGACCCGCCTGCAGCAGGGCATTGACCAAGACATCGCCAACTCCATCCTGATCAAGGTCAACCAGATCGGGACCCTGAGCGAGACCTTGGACACCATCGCGCTGGCTACCCGCAACCGCTACACCTGCGTGATAAGCCACCGCTCCGGCGAGACCGAAGACACCACCATCGCCGACTTGGCTGTGGCTGTGAACGCCGGTCAGATCAAGACCGGCAGCCTGTGTCGCACCGACCGCATCGCCAAGTACAACCAGCTCCTTCGCATCGAGGAAGAGCTGGGCGAGGCGGCGATCTACTTGGGTGCAGCAGCGCTGCGTCGCTGAGTCCTTAGGGCTCCAGCACGCACCCCTCTTCCTGGCTCACCCAAACCGCGCTGGTCTTCTTCATGCCCAAGGCTTTGGAGGTGACCCGCTTGGCGTCGTAGTCGACCTTGAACTTGGCCACATCGGGGTTCACGCGCAGGTAGCTGCGGCAGATGTCCTCGTCCCGGCCGCTCACGAAGATGCAGCTGCATCCTTCTTTTGAAGCGAATGCGGTGGCCAGTTCAAGCAAGGCGTTGTCGTAGGTCTCAGGAGGAACACCGGACGCTGGGTCGTGCTTGGCGGCGCAGCCCAAGACCAGAAGCAGCGCAATCATGGACTCTCCTCCACTGGCCAGGTCAGCTCACCTTCACTCTCAGCTCCGGACGCTTCTTCGAGAATGACAGCGGGTTCCGGGGGCGGTGGCTTGGGCAGTGACTCCGCAAGGGCCATGGCCAGAGGAATCCAGTCGCTGTCCGAGTAGCTGCCATCCCGGTCATCTCCGGTGCGAACGGCAACAATGTCTTGGTCTGGCAGCACCCAGATCCGCTGCTTCCAGTAGCCCATCGCCGCGTAGGCACTCTCGGGAATGTCCGGGAAGCGCGGTCCTTCGTCGTAGCCGGGGTTGGGGGCGTTGAGCCAGAACTGCTGGCCTTGATTTTCACCTGGGCCTCGGTCACGGGACTGGCCGCTTAGCGTGGCCGGACTGGGGCGCGTCACGCGCTCCACCCAGCCTTCTGGCAGCAGACGGTCCTGCTCCCAGCACCCATCGTTGAGCATGAGTTGGCCAAAGCGGCCCATGTCCCGGGGGGTCAAGTACAAGTACGAGCTGCCCACGGGGGTGCCCGCGGCGTCGCGCTCCCAGGTGGCCGAGGTGATCCCCAGGGGCTCAAAGAGCAGGGTCCAAGGGTAGCGATCGCTGGCGACGGGCTCGAGCACCGTTCGCACTACCAAGGACAGGATGTTGGTGTCCCCGGAGCTGTATTGGTAGGTGCTCCCTGGCGCATCTTCTAACCCTTGACTGCTTGCAAAGGTGGCCGTATCAGCGCGCCCCTCTCCGTAGAGCATGGCCAGAACGGAGCTGGCTGTGGGCGGCTCCCCTTCGTAGGTCTCGCGCCAAGCCAATCCTGAGGAGAACTCCAAGAGGTTGCGCACCGTGACCTGGCAGGCGCTCTCGTGGCCCACCTCGATGTACTCGCAGATGCTGTGGTCTATGTCGAGCAAGCCTTTGTACTCGGCGATCCCGACCAAGGCCGAAGTGAAGGACTTGGAGGCCGACCAAATCAGGTGCGGGGTCTCGGCCGTGTAGTCGGCCCCATAGCGCTCATAGAGCAGCTCCCCCTTATAGAAAATTGCTACCCCGTCGGTGCGGATGCCCTCTCGGGTCTCCTCATCCCGTTCCTGAAACAAGGCCTTGTCTAAGGAGGCGACGATGGATGGATCCACCTCCGCACTGCGGTCAGGCCAAGCTTGGGTGGGGCTGTAGACAGCATCCGGACAGGTGGCACCAACAAGGCCAGTGAGGAGCAAAATCATGCGGCCACTCTACACCGGCCAAGCGAGCCCTATGCAGCGACAGCTGCGGCAACGCCCGAGCGGGCTGCCAGCCCCACTCGCTGTGCACCTTGAGCAGCACGGATCTTGCGGCCTACAGCCGGCGGTCGCGGCGGGCCCCAGGCCATGCAGGCTGGGTTGTCCCAACCGACCACGATGCAGCACTCGCCGATGTAGCCCACTTGGTCCAACAGCAGCTCGCAGCAGGGCTCAAGCATTGAATTGTCTTGGTCCTCACTGTAGTTGGCGACGGCCCAGTCCACAGAGCACTCCGGCTCCTCCTCCGCCGTGTCCAGCTCAACGCCACCAGAGTCGGTCGGGCCACTGTCCGTGGCACCACCGTCCGGATCCGCGGTGTAGAGCTCCCCGCTGTTTCGGCAGCCAACCAAGGCCACCAAACATGCGATGCGCGCTGTGGCCGCCAGGGCTTGATTCATGCTTTGGTTTTTCATCTAATTCTCCAGGGCCAACGCACGGTTTTCCCAGGCCCAAGAGGCGGAGAGCCCATGGGAGTCCAAGCCGGGCACGATGACGTTTTCCACGGCAGCGTAGAAGAGCTCGCGGGCGTCCCGGCCATCACAGAGTCCCAGCTCGGGACCCGTGGCGCGCGCACCCTCTGGAAGGTGGGCCAACTCGTGCTGCTCCAGGTGGGCAAAGGCCAGAAGCAGGTACTCATTGAGACCTCGAATCACTCTGGGATCCTGCGCAATGAGCTCGCCCACCAGCCGCCAGCCAAAGTTCGCGTGGCCACATTCGTCGGCGTAGATCTGGGTCAGCAGCTCGCGCAATGGACCTTCGGGCATCTCCAGGCGCTCGGCGCCGATCAAGGCCACTGCAACGGTCTCGCTCATGCAGCTGATGTGGATGAGGTTGCGAAGCACCCCTTCGAGAGGAGAGACCTCCGGGTGGGTGGGTACGGGCTCCTGCTCTGGAAGATCTGCAACGGCTTGCCCGCCCAAGGCCTGGACGACCGCTCCGCAGAGCACCCCATGCAGGCGCTCCTCGGCGGCAAAGGCGCGGCAGCGTTCGGCGCGGTCTGGGGGTGCCCCGGCCGCTTCGAGCTGCTTGGCCAGGGTCTCAAAGACCTGGGCGGAGCAGTACTCATTGATCATGCGGCCCCGCCAGGTGATCTCCGCGGCACGCCGCATGGAGGGGTCAAAGGCTGGCAACACGGGCATGTGCGCCAAGGCTTGCTTGCGAAGGTCGAGGCGCATCACGCCACCCCAGCCAAGGCAGCAGCGCGGACAGCGCGCACACTGCGAGCGGCCGAAAGGCGAGCACCCATGGATGGCGGACGGGGTGGACCCCAGGGAGTGCAGCCGGGGAAGTTTTGTCCATCCCAGTCCAGCAGCTCACAGCACATCGTGCGGACCTGGGAATCGGCGCCGTTGAAGCCCCAGTCCATCGCGACGGTCTCGCAGCAATCCCGAATCTCCCCATCCTGGGGCTCTGTGTTCACCTGGGTGGCGAGATCATCCAGGCACTCCTGGACGTCGGAGCTGCCCGTGTCGGAGCTGCCCGTGTCGGAGCTTCCCGTGTCGCTGGTTCCGGTGTCTTGAACAGGGTCAGCGCCAGTTTCGACGGTGCTGGGAACGTTTCGAACGCAGCCGACCAGTGCGGCAGCGCAAGCCACTCGGGCCGTGGCGTGAAGGGCTTGTTGGAAAATGACTCGGTTCATGCGGTTCTCCTGGGTGTGGAGACACCATGACCTCAATTCTGGTACTTCTCCAAACCGAAAGAATCGAACCTTATTGTTCGGATTATCCGAATCATGTTTGCGAGGAACGCCGCTTCTTCCACCAGTTCCTAAACCCGTCGATTTCATCAGGATGAAACCACGCCGGGAACAAGGCCAGCATCGCCCAGGCAAAGACACCCAGCTGCATGGCGATTGCGATTCCCAGGTGCAGAACGGCCCCAATCACAACCCAGATCAAGCGTACATCCCAGCGCAGGAAGAAGGCGCGCAGACGGCCAGGGCGCTCGTGTGTGTAGCGAAACCAAAACGCTAGCACCAAGATGGGCGCGCCCCACTCAAAGATGTGGGTGGCCGCCGTGCCCAGACGAAGCAGCGGGGAGACGGCATCCAAGACGCCCATTCCAGCCCAGTCCATGCGTGCGATGTGGGGGTCGTGCAGAATGATGTACAGGGCATTGTAGCCGCCCAGTGGGGTCCAAGTCAGTGCGGTCTTTTGCACACCGGCCATGAAGTACATGACCACGAGCTGCAGGGCGATGAGGTAGCGCGGCCAGGACGGATGAGTCTTCGCGTCTCCCAACCAAGAGCCTGTCTTGAGCTTGGCTTGCAGGCTGAGCGTCGCACCGGCCTTGGAGAAGATGAGCACCATCAAGACGTTGCGAAGCAGCAGGTCAATGCCGCGGTCGCTGAGGGGCAAAATGAGCGCGGTCTGGGCGTATGCGAGCACCAATACAACGCCGACAAGAGGCGTGGCGACCCCCAGGACCAGCAACACCAAGCAGAGGATGATTACCCCCCAGAGTCCCCAAGCTAGCTCTGGGCTAGGGTCCAGGTAGGTGAAGACCTCGGGCGGGACCTTTCGCTGCAGCACGTTGCTGGGCAGCCCGCCGAGCTCTTGTGGGGTCCACATCACATCGGGCAGGCCGTGCAGACCGATCTCTACAAAGTCCCAAAGCAGGACCACACCTACAAAGATGCGGATGAGCGCCAGCATCGTGGGGACCTCGCGCTGGGACCATAGGGCCACCCACTTGGACCAGAGCTTCACTGCAAGTCCTGGCGGCTAAGGATGCGCTCGTTCTTGATCTCCGTCTTCGTGTCCTTCTCCTCACCGGGCAAGGTCACGTGGCCCTGGCGATAGTAGATGCGCACGGCGGTGGCTTGGGGATGCTCTTCCAAGGCCATGCCCGAGACCCACTCCACGAAGTTGTCGTAGCTCTGACGGGGGTTGTTGGCGTTGTCGTCGTAAACCCCGCGAATGCGACGAAAGACGAACATGCGCTTGTTCCAGTCGTGCTCGGGATCCACTGGGATGTAGAGCGGCTGCCACACGTCATCGATCTGGAGCTCGATGAACATCGTGTGGGGAAAGCTGTTCGGGTAGGTGAACAGGCCCCATGCTTGCCCGGTGCCGGTGATCCGGTTGAAGGGCTTGATGGGCTCTAAAGATTTCTTGCGGAAGGTGGTGATGCCCCGTGTGCGCTCAATGACCTGGGCCTGGAGCTCCGCGCGGCTCAACACCACCCCACGTCGACCTAAGATCCCCACCCAGCGGTCCAGCTCTTCCTTCGCGATGGGGTTGGAGAACTGCTTGGCGTTCACTGTCGAGGGGATCGGCAGGGCGATGTAGCCGTGCACCAGCAGCACCACGGTAATGGCCAAGGCGCGCAGGTGATCACGAAGGGAGAAGCTGGACACACCGTCCATGTACCCGAGCGTACGGGGCTTGGGAAGTCAACCGGGCCCACAAGGAGAAACTAGCGTGACTGGATGCTGTGGTTGATCGGGTTCTTCGCCACCGGCACCCAGGATGCAGGCGGCTTGGAACCTGTCTGGAAGCGGCAGACTCTGCAGTCGCTGTCGACCGGCCAGCTTTCCTCCTGCCCATCCACATGGGAAAGAGCCAGAGGACGTCGCCACCACCAGGAATTTTTGAGAGGCACACTGAGCTCCGGGGGCCATGACGACCGCCTGAACTTACATCCGGGTGTGCAGCGACGTCCTCCGTCTCCGCTTTGCCGAGCCAGATGCACGGTCCATGCCAACGGTCAGAGGGACCCAAAAACATCTCTGTGGCGGGTCAACGGTGACACATCACGTCGTCCAGGGGTTCGCTCTTGACCCCCTTAGGGGCCCTCTGGGGCCGGAAAGACCTCCAGCACAAAATAGTCTTCGGCAAAGAAATACCCAGCACCCATGAAGCTGTCCTCCAGTTGCCAGTTCATGACCGCCCCCGGCGGACGCACCCACCCAGACAGGGTCAAATCCTCATAGGTCACAGTCCTCCCTGGCTCCCGCTCCATCGCCACCATGATGCGCACCTGCTTGGAGTTTACGTCGCCCTTCTCCATGAGGGGAAAGATCCAGATCTCTTGGGCCTCCCGACCCATGCGCGCCCCACGGGTCACGTTGGCACGCAGGGTGTAGTGGGCAGTGCCAGACACCGTGATGGCATCCGCGTCGGCGCGCGCCTCAGACCAGCTGACCGCTTCCGGGGTGGGGAGTCCATCAAAGGGCCAGGAACGCGTCATCCACAACGCATAGACCACCAGGCTGATGCTCAACGCAGCGACCAGAACACCGACCCTTTTCATGCGACCTCCGAGATGAATTCAGCGTTAAGAGCCCCACACTGCCTCCTCAAGGTCCAATGCCCAAGCTCCCACGCACCTTTGTCGACCGCGGCGGCACCTTCACCGATGTGGTCCGCATTGCCTCCAATGGAGCCGTGGAGATCCAGAAGGTCCCCTCGGACCAGGCGATCGTCGGAGAGCTGGCGGCCGGAGAGCTGGTCTTTGGGACCACGGTGGCCACCAATGCCCTGCTGGAGCGCCAAGGCGTACCCACACTCCTGGTGATCACCGCCGGCCTGGGAGATCTGGTGCACATCGGGGACATGACCCGGCCTGAACTCTTTGACGCCGACCAGGATTGGCCAATCCCCCTCTGCGAGCAGGTTCTGGAGGTATCGGAGCGCTTGGACGCCACCGGACGAGTGCTCACCCCGCTGGAACTGCCTTCGCTGGCGGGCCTGGAGTGGGCCCAAGCCATCGCCATCGTGCTGGCCCATGGCCCTAGAAACCCAGCCCATGAGCTGGCTTTGAAAGAGCACTTTGCCCCGCTCGGTAAGCACGTCGCGCTGGGCCATCAGGTTGACCCCGAGCTCGGACTGCTCCCGCGCATCCACACCACACTGATCGAGGCTGCTATCACACCGGTCTTGGCCAAGGCCATGACCCGAGACGCGATTCCCCAGGGTGCGCTCGCCATACGCTCGGATGGCAGCCTCTGCCCCGCCGCTGAACTCAAGGCTCCCGACGCGGTGCTCTCCGGACCGGCGGGTGGGGTCTTGGCAGTCGCAGCAGTCGCCAAACAAGCGGGCTTTGAGCACGCCGTGGGGCTGGACATGGGCGGCACCAGCACAGACTTGTGTCGCGTGGACCACGGTCAACCCCACCGCCGCGAAGGCGAGGTCAGAGTGGCGGGCTTTCGGCTTAGACGTCCCATGCTGGAGCTTGAGACCATCGCCGCGGGCGGCGGTTCCATTCTCCGAAGCGATGGTCTGCATCTCTCCGTGGGACCAGACTCGGCAGGCGCCCATCCCGGGCCCGCCTGCTACGGCCGCGGTGGCCCGCCGACCCTGACCGACGCCGCCTTGCTCGCGGGCCTGATCGACGCTCAAGCCTTCTCCCCGCCACTGGATCCCGACGCGGTGTCACTGCCCGGCGACCCCAACGACTTTCTGGAACTGGCCCGAGAAACCATGGCGCAAGCCGCACGGCGCCTGGCAGCCGCCCGCGGAGTCGACCTGCGGGACCACGCCCTGGTCGCCTATGGCGGTGCAGCCGGCCAACACGCCGCATTCGTCGCAGAGCGCCTGGGTATCTCTACGGTGCTGGTGCACCCCTGCGCGGGGGTGCTCAGTGCTTTTGGTCAAGCCCTGGCCCAGCGCCAAGAGTGCGCGGCCCGAGCTGTTTGGCGGCCCCTGGATCACGTTGATTTGCAGGTCATCCAGGCAGAACTCGAGGCGGAGCTCCCCAAGCTGGGCCGCATAGAACACACCGCCGAGCTCCGGGTCCAAGGTACGGATCACAGCCTGGAGTTGCCCACCGGCCCCGAGCTGGAGAGCCGCTTTCGAGAGGAGCACCACCGCCGCTACGGAACCCGGCCTACGGGGCCCCTGGAGCTGGTGAACCTACGGACACGCACCTTGGCCCCAGCCCCTGAGATGCCCCAAATGGACAGCGACCCATTCACCTTGGGGAAGGACACGCATGCTGGCCCAACCGTGCTCTTCGCCCCCACCACCAGCGTGGCCTTGCCAGCCGGATGGGTGGCCAGAAACGTCGCCGGAATACTCCATATGGAGCACCGGAAGCGCCAGCCTCAGGCCCCCGAGACCGAACGCACACCCTTTGGAGCTGCTTTGTGGAGCAGCCGTCTCATGGCGGTCGCGGAGCAAGCAGGCGAGGTGCTTCGACGCTGTGCACGCAGTGTCAACATAAAGGAACGCCTCGATTTTTCCTGTGCGGTGTTCAACTCAAAAGGTGAGCTTGTGGCCAACGCGCCGCACATTCCGGTGCACCTGGGGGCCATGGGGGAGACCGTGCGGGACGTGTTGGCTCACGTAGACCCCCACAGCGCCAGCGCGTGGCTCAGCAATGATCCCGCAGCCGGGGGATCGCACCTTCCCGACCTGACCGTCATCAGCCCGGCGGTGGTCGATGGACAGCGCTTCTGGGTCGCTAGCCGGGGCCACCACGCTGACATAGGCGGCCTGACTCCGGGATCCATGCCCCCCCACTCCACCCGCCTGGACCAGGAAGGCCAAGTCTTTAGGCGGGTGCCCATCCTGTCTTCGACCGGAGAATACATGCCGCCGGAGCTCGGCGACTGCCGCCAGCCCGAGACGGTGCATGCCGATCTGCAAGCTCAGATCGCCGCCAATCACCACGCTGCACTGGGCCTGAGCAAACTCGGCTCGGGGGACCTGATCGCCACCTGGATGGCCCACTTACACGATCTCGCTGATGAGAGCCTGGATGCCCTGCTTCCCACGCTGGCACCCGGTTCCGCAAGCGAGATCATCTCAGGCGTGCCCATCCACCTGCGCATCGCGGTCACCCCAGATTCCTTGCACGTAGACTTTTCTGGGACCGGCGGCCCTCACCCCGGCAACCTAAATGCCCCCCAAGCGGTGGTGCGGGCTGCGGTGCTCTACGTGCTCCGATGCGCCGCCGGCGAACGCTTGCCGCTGAACGAAGGTGCCCTTCGCCGAGTCCGGATCACCCTGCCACACCCCAGCATCCTGAGCCCCTCCCCTGGAGCAGCTGTGGTCGGCGGAAACGTGGAAACCAGCCAACGCGTGGTGGACTTGCTTCTAAGCGCCATGGCCCTGCGCTCCCCCTCCCAGGGAACCATGAACAATTTGTCCCTCGGTGGCACCGGCTGGAGCCTCTACGAGACCATCGGAGGCGGGGTCGGCGCCAGCCCAGCGGGTCCTGGCAGAAGTGGGCGACAGAGCCACATGACCAACACCCGCATCACCGACGTAGAGGTGCTGGAAACGCGGCTCCCACTGCGCGTGGCGGAGTTCTCGCTGCGACGAGGGTCCGCCGGATTCGGGCAGCACGCGGGCGGTGACGGCCTTGTCAGAGAGCTGGTCCTGCTCAAGGGCGGTCAAGCGGCCCTGCTCGCCATTGGGGACTCGCCCCGCAGTGGCCTGGCTGGGGGGGGAGTTGCGCAGGCCGGTTCCTGGTGGATTCAGCGTGGCTGCTTGCGCCAAAAGTGGCAGGGCCAAGCCGTCTTACTCCATCCTGGAGACCGAGTCCGCGTGGAGACTCCGGGCGGTGCTGGGTGGGGTCTGGAAGAAGGCTGAGTCAGATCAGGACCCAGTCATTGCTTGAGAGGCCGCAGGGCTGCGGCTATGCTTCACCCAGACCAGCCCACCGCGAGCCACCCATGCGCGTCCTTTTGATCAATCCCTCGATGAACTTAGACAAGCTCGGCCGATTTGCCGCGCTTTTAGAGCCCATGCCCCCAACCGGGCTGGCCTACATCGCAGGATCCTTGGAAGCCCATGGCGTGCACGTGCGCTGCATCGACATGTTCGCCGAAGGCCTCAGCCCTCAGGACGTGGTCGACAAGACTGAACGCTTCAAACCCGACCTGATCGGCATGACAGTGCTCACGCCATCCGCGCCCGTGTGCGAGGCGCTCACCCGCCTGCTCAAGAACCGCCTCCCAGAAGCAAAGTTTGTCTGGGGCGGGGTGCACGCGGACGTGTTTGCCAAAGAGATCTGCCGCGACTTGGGCGTGGACTTTGCCGTTCACTACGATGGGGAGATCACAATCTGTGAGCTCGTCGACGCTCTAGGCCGCAACGAGACAGATTTCTCCGATGTGGATGGGATCACCTGGCGGACGAGTGACGGCGAGGCCATCACAAACCGCGCTCGGGCCCTAAACCGAGACTTAGACAGCCTGCCTTACCCGGCCTGGCACTTGCTCCCCTACCATCGTTATGGCCTGCTCCCCTTCGCGGACATGGACAAGCCCATCCTGACGATGGCGGCCTCCCGCGGTTGCCCCTACCGCTGCGACTACTGCTCTTTGATCCACACCGGTGGCAAGACCTTCCGCCGCCGAAACCCCATGAAGGTTGTGGACGAGTACGAGTACCTGGTCTCGCGCTACGGCGTGAAGCAGATCGGCTTCATCGATCCCATCTTCCCCCTGGTGAAGAAGGATCTGCAGCCTATCTGCGAGGAGATCAACAAGCGCGGCTTAGACAAGAAATGCGTCTGGCTCTCCGAGACCCGCGCCGACCGCTTGGACAAAGAGACCTGCGAGCTCATGTACATGGGTGGCTGCCGCCGTGTGTTGATGGGCATCGAGTCCGGCGTAGACATGCTGCTCGGCAACGTAAACAAGACCCTGACCACCGCCAAGGTGCGTGAAGGGGTAGGCAACGCCCACGCGGCCGGCATTCAGACCGTCGGTCTGTTTATGATTGGGCTGCCTGGCGAGACCCCAGAGCTCACCCGCGAGACCATCGAGTTCGCCGTAGACCTGGATCTGGACTTTGCCAAGTTCGCCATCACCGTGCCCTTCCCCGGCTCCAAGCTCTTCGAGGATCGCTGGCAGAAGGACTTGTTCCGGGACGACTGGGACAACTACACGACCTTCAATCCCGATCCAGACCGCTTGATCTACCACCCCCATGGCTACGATCCAGCGGAGCTAATCAAGATGCAGTCCTACGCACTGCGCCGCTTCTACCTGCGGCCTGAGCAGATCAAGAAGCAGCTCGTGCAGCTGCGCACCTTGTCTCCCAAGATGCTCCTGTACGGCTTGTACGGGATGGCGATGTAGGGGCTCCAAGAAGCGGGTCTCTCGATTCGAAATCACTGCCAAGTGTCCGAGTTCACGCAGTCCCAGGTCTCCGCGTCTCCGCAGATCTTGGGCCGGGCGTCCACGTTCTCCGCCCCGTCCCAGTCCTCGAACCCCTCTCCCTGCCAAGCATAGGGAAAGTCTACGAGGGGCAGGCTGGAATACAGAGTCACCGCATCCAGGATACCGCCGGGGCAGTCACTGAAGCTCACCGAGATGCTCACATCCTGCGTGTCAAAGGGAATGTCCACAGAGCTGCTCCACACCCGGTAGTCGCGGTGCGTCGTGCTGATGGTCTTCTCCAGGGCTTCTCGTCCGTCAAAAGAGAACCCCAGGGTCAAGGTACAAGACTCCTCGGGGAGCGACGCATGTACACGTACCAGCGCACGCTCTCCGGAGAGGGCCACCGGGTCGCTGGTCCAGCGCGCGTCCGCCTCTTGCACCCGAGCCCAGAGCCCAGTTTGGGGCCAGATCATGTCCCCCGTGGAGGGCTCGAGTTCAAAGCCCTGGATCGAGGTGCGCAGACTCTCGTCCCCGCCTGGAAGCGCCGAATTGTGGGACATGAGCCACGCGTCCACATGGGACCAGCCAGGGCTCCAGAACCACCGGCTCGCGTTGTACATCACCCTGGGGCCTTGGGCATCGGAGCTCCAACCATATTGGGCCACGCCCGCCACGGGCAGCTCATGGGTCTTGCCGCTGCCAGCTGCCAGAGCGGCCCAAACCCGCTGGTTGTCAGGATCCCACGCGCTGGCGCCAATGCTGCTGTGACCGCTCTCCGCATAGCTCATCACAAAGCCCATCAAGGTTTCGTGCCCACCCACTGCCCGGCCCGCCCGGCGGCTGTCGTAGTGCCACCAAGTCAAGAAGGTGGCGTCTCGAGGCAGGTCTTCTCGTGCAGTCCAGGCTGGCCCCCAGTCTCCGCCGTGTGGCACCTGGTAGCCCTCGCGCAGGGACAACCCATCGCCGTCTCCACCGTTGTGCAGCGGCGTGAACATGTCTCCAGCGATCAGCAGTCGCGGTCCAGCCTGGGTTGCCCACTCATCGCAAGTACAAGGTGCAAAGTCCGGATCTGAGAACGGCAGGAGCATGTCTTCGCAGGACCCGCAGTCCTGGCACGCACTGGCCTGGATAGCGCACACGTAGCTGGCCAGAGTCTCCGCGCTTGATGTCTCACTCAGGGGGCCCAGTCGGTCTACGCCACGGGCCTCTCCCCCCAAATCAGAGAGCAGCAGCCAGTCACCCAGCTCCTGTCCCTGGAGCTGCGCCGGGGGGGCCGTCGGCGAGTCCCACCAGGCCTGCTGGTAGACGCCCGGGGTGTAGGTATAGGTCTTCTGGCGTGTGGCTAAGCCCGGCCACAGCCCAAAGTGAGTCCAGCTTCTGTAGGCCACCTGAACCTGGTCACCGGGCTCCAAACAGTCCGCCCGAAGAGCCGCTCCCTGGACTTGGCCGCTTTGCCCATCAAAGTAGGGGGCGACCGCCAGGGGACTCTGAGCCCCGTCGATCAGCTCCAGACACTCGGGGCCCACCAGCGAGCTGGGGTCCACATTGTGTAGCTGTCCCGCCACCCACGCCACTCGAAGCTCGTCCACCAGCACCCCGCTGTCCCCGGCTGCCATGAGCTGCAGGTAGGCGTCGCTCAAGCGCGAGTGCGCGGCCGGCGCCTTAAAGACCACCGAGTAGCGCACCATGTCTGGGTCCCCCTCCTCCAGCCCCGGGAAGGGATTCAGGTACTCCCCTTCCGCTGGATCCGTGCTGATGACCTCGAGCTCCAGGGCGTTGGTCAGACCGTTGGTATCCTTGGTGATGATCTTGACGATCAGATCCCGGGACTCAGGCACGGCGGCAAAGAAATGCAGGGCGTACCAGTCCCCGTCATCGGGAAGAGGCATGCGGAGCACAGGATTGCTGCAGCTCTCGATGGGGGTGAGGGCCTGACCTTTCGGGCCTTGGGTGGGCTGCCAGCAGTCGGGCTTGGTCGCGCACAGGTCCAGGGGCCCGCAGGAGGAGAGCACGTCTGAGACGCCCAAAGTGTCTATGTCAACCAGCTCAGTAAGCCATAGAGGACCCAGGATATGGCCGCTCTCATCGAGCTGTTCGCAGGAGTTCGGCGCAAGGTAGACGCCACTTTCCAGCGAACAAGCTAAAAAGGTATGTTCCAGACCAATCCCTTGGGACAAACTGGCGTCTCCCGCCACTCCCCAGAGCTCGGCTGGGTCATCATCCGAGATTCGTGGACCCGCGATGGGGGTCCCCGGAACCCGAGTCTCCAGACCAAATACCGTGGGCACCAAGGCCACACCGCGCTCTCCCAAATAGTCCTGGAACTCCTGGTAGAGCTGGTCTCCATCACAGCCGGTGAACAGCTCAACGGAGCCCCCCACCGTCATGGGGTGTCCCTCGTCCAACGCATGCGTGAATCGGCCCGCGACCAAGACATCTAGGCGACGCTGAACCTCCAGGCACGTACCTTCAGATTGACGGTCGCAGCCAAGCAGGCCCGCCCAAAAAGCCCCGGTCTCACCCGGGCTGGGGCAGCTACCCTGCTCGGAGTAGACCAGATTGGGCAAGAAGTGGCTATTCTGGGTGCCCTTGAAGCTGGCAAAGGCCAACCGCAGATCCACACTCGGCGCGTTGTCTACGTCTTGGGGACGCCAAACCAAGCGCTCAACAGGAGTCCAGGAGTCCGTCCAGCAGGCCTCGTTCTCGGTGCAAGTGCTGTCATAGTCTGAGCAAAAGCTGGGTCCCTCCGACAGGGAGTCGGTGGGGTCCGGGCGCCACTGCCCTCCTCCCTCCAGGTCAACACGGTCCACACTGGCCAAAAAATCGGTCATGCCAAAGCGCAGGCCTTGGGTGCTGCCACCGCTCAGCGTAATGCTCTGGTCTTGGTGGCGGACCCGGTAGGCCTGAGGTGCCAGGCTGAGGTCGATCTTGAGGGTCAAGGTTCCGCGTGCGTAGTCCGGAATCTGGTCCACAATGGCCATGGCCGGGAACTCATCCTCGCAGCCCATCAGGAAGCTGCCGCCGACCAAGAGTTCGGCCAGAGCGCGGGTCTCGGAGTCGGCGCGCACCACCCAGCAGGCATCCAATACCAAGGCACCGTCCACGTCCACTGCGTCGGGGCAGTCCGGCTGGGGCTGGCCAGTTTCAGTGTCCGGGGTGGACTCGGCAGGGGAGACTTGGCCACTGCTGCAGCCAGGGCCGAGACTCAAGGCGAGAATCCACGGAGTGATGGTCAACATGCGTTCCACAGTTGAGGTCTTTTGAGGTCAGTCGGCGCCCCAGCAGAGGCAGTCGAAAGAAGGCAGCCTTTCAATCATTGAAATACCATCTCAGGCCCGGGTGCGAGTTGTCAGATAATCAGCGTTCTTTTCTTGTCTGTTTATCTGACAAGTTAAGCTGTCTGATTATCAGACCACCTTAGGAGGCTCAATGCTCGCCACACGCAACCTCGCCGACTCCGCCACACAGATCCTAAGGCAGGAGATAATCGACGGGGACTGGCTCGTCGGCCGCACGCTGCCTTCGGAGGCACGCCTAAGCGCACGCTTTGGAATCAGCCGCCTGACGGTCCGCGAGGCCTTGCATCGCTTGCGAGACCAAGGCCTGCTGCAGTCCCGACAAGGGCGCGGGTACACGGTCCAGGACTTTAGGAGGGCTGGCGGCCCTGCCTTGATCTCGAATCTCTTGACCGGAGCCGACCCGACTCAGGCCAAAGCCGCGATGGCCGACCTCCTGCTTGTGCGGCGCCAACTTGCCCGAGCCGTTCTCCAGCGTTTGGTCGAGCTCCGTCCCCCCGTCCAACCCATCTCAGACGCCGTAGACTTGTTTGAAGAGGCAGCCAGCCGAGATGCGCCCATCGCCGAGCTCGCTGCGCTGGATGCTCAGGTCATGAACTCGCTGCTTCAGGCCACTCAGAGTCCGGTCTTTGGACTCTTCATGAACCCGCTCCGGGCCACTTTGATCGGCACACCGACTCTCGCTGCAGCGTTGTACCGCAGGCCCCAGGACAACGTCGCAGCACTTCGAGCTCTGCTGCTGTGGCTCAACGATCCCCAGCAAGAGGGCGTAGACCGATTCATCGCCCTGCTTCGGGAAAGGGATGAGCGGAGCTTAGCGCTATGAGCTGGCACGGCCGACTCCTCCTCGTACACCCCAAACAAGTCGCGACCCGTTTAGAGCAGGCACGGTTGGCTGGCTGGATACCCAACTGCCCCACCCTCTGGCAGATGGAGCTCGCCGTCCTACGCATGTGGCATCGTCTCGTCTTTCGCCCGGAGACCATCGGAAAATCAAACACCCATCCAATTCGCTCTGGGTGGCGAGCAAAGCTGCTGGTGTGGCGCCCACTACGATTTCCTTTTTTGTTGGCCGAAGGGGCGGTCTCTCCCTGGGACATGACCGGCCTGGCCAGCTCGACCAAGCGCCTGCTACAGCACCTTATGGCCGCCCACCACGACGGGTTCCAGTTTGTCTACGACCTGGAGATTCTCTCCCTGGAGCCCAGTGGTCTGGCCCAGTTGCGGAGCCGTCTGCAGGCCTTGGAGAAGGACTCCAAGCGGGCGGACTGGCTCGGTGACCTCTGCGCCTATGCGCACTATCACCGCGACCTGAGTCATGGCTTGGCGTGCTTCGAGCTCAATCCGGAGAGCTTGCTCAGCTCCACTGGCGACCCTGACCTGAGTCTACGCGCTCTCTTGATTTGGTGCCTGGCTCAACCAGCCAGTCCAGCAGCGACTTGGCAGGCATGGCGCGCCGGCCAGTACCACCTGCAGCACGGGCTGCGCACATGAAGCATACGCCCTTGGAGCCCCTCTCCCTGGCCCAGGCCACGAGAAGTGAGCTGGCTCACGCCTTAGCAACCGCACCGCCTGCAGACCCGATGTGCATCGCGGGATTCCGCTACTTGGGTTTGAGTCTGGGTCTGCCGGCCTGGGTAGACCGTCTGGCTTGGAGTATTTTTGAGAAGGACTTCTTACTGGAGGGCGGTCAGGTTCGTGGCTGGAATGTTCGACTTGAGCAGCAAGTCTGGCGTCCCGAGATCCAGCCAACACCGCTGCTCAGGAAAGGGAAACCCATCTGCTTTGGATACTTCCAAGTCACCACCGGACAGACGGGCACCCTGCTCGACTATGGCCAGGGCAACAACCCAGCCTTGGACCCCACCCGTCTGATTCGAGATCCTCTGGTTGCCCTGGATCCTGAGCACACCTGGCTGTTGGGCCAGAGCCGCGTACAGTTCGGCCCCTGGCAGGTGGGAACCCCGAGCTACTTCCTGCTTCGCCGCCTCACGAAGGTTGCCTACCGGCCGTGATGATCCTTCGATCTCAAGGCCCCCCTCAAGTCACCACGCCACTCTTCCGTTTGGGTCACTGAAGGAGTTCATCATGCACGAAGACACGTTCGAGTCAGCCAAGCCGGGTCAAAACCGCCGCCTCTTTCCACGGCTCAACGCTGGCCTACCGATTCGAATCCAGTCCACCGACGCCAACGGCGCCACAGACTACTTGGCTGGAAAAGACCCCGAATCTACAGCCTGGGTCACACCCGACCCCTACATGAACTTCTCCGTCGAGGGGCTGGAGCTAAACGCAACCCAAAGCTTCCCCAAGGGTCAAATCCTGCTGATTGAGCTGCGCATCGGCACCCAAGATCAGTCTTGGCGCTGTACCGGCCACGTGGTGCGAAACAGCCCGAGCGACGACCCAGACTTTCCGTGCACCACAGCCGTGTCTTTCGACCAGGTCCCACCCCAAGCCTCTGAGGCGCTGGCGGAACTCACTGCCAAGCTCCAGCAGGTCTTTCTGGGAAAGCGCTAAGCTTCCCCGCTAAACTCAGCGCCAGCCGAGCTCAGCGACCGTAAAAGAGCAGCTTCTGCTGGCTTGGGTTCTCGTAGGCCCCGGCCCCAAGCAATGCCACGGTGCGGGCAAGCTCACGGCACCAGTTTTCATCGCCCTCAAAGCTAAGGCGCAGCTCCATCTGACGCAGGACTTCCTTGTAGGTACCCTGGTCGTAGTGCTCGCCCAGACCAGCCCGCAGGGCATCAAAGCCACCGTCCTTGGCGCTGATGATCTGGAACTTTACCGGGACGTCCTGAGCATCGATCTTCACGGCGAGCTCGGTGCTTTTGTCCGCGGCAAGGGTCTCCACCTCGGGGATCTCCACCTTAAAGCCGCGCGAGGACATCGCGCGCGTGATCTCAGCCACCGAGGGCAGCAGATCGTTGCGAACATATGCGTGGAAGACTGCGGTATCGGACATGGGGGTACTGTCTCCGTACAGTGATGCACTTCGCTTAACCGGCCCAGGCAAGAGAGTCCCGCCGGGTCCTGGTGCTTGTCGGTCTGGCCCAGAAGCTCAGCCCAAGAGCTCGGTGAGCAGTGCCTGCACCACCTTGGGATCTCCCTTGCCGCCCGTTGCGCGGATGGCCTGGCCCACAAAGAAGCCGCGCAGCCCCTTTTGGCCACCCCGGTAAGCATCGACATTGGCTTGGTTGTCCGCGAGCAGCTTCTCGACCATGGGGCGCAGAACCGCGGGGTCGGAGATCTGTTCCAGCCCCAATTCAGCCATCAGGGCCTGCGCGGACCCACCCTTCTCCACCAGCACAGCCAGGATCTTCTTGCCACCCTTGGAGCTTATCCGCTGGGCATCCAAGAGACCGCAGAGCTCGGCAAGGTCAACCGGAGCGCAAGCCAACTGATCCAGCGGAGTCTCCCCCGCTGCACGACGCAGCTCATTGACCGCCAAGGATGAAGCCGTCTTGGCCTTGGCGCCAGCCTGGACTGCTCCCGTGAACCACGAAGCCAGGGTTGCGTCGCTGGCCAGGACCTCTGCATCGGCCCTGGGCGCACCCATGCCCTGCAGCTCTGCTGCGAAGGCGGCCAGCTCTGGCGAGAGCTCAGGCCTCTTCCCGACTTTTTGGGCCTTGGTCTTGGCCTTGGTCTTGGTCTGAGCCTTTGAAGGCGTCTTAAGGGCAGGTTTACCCCAGCTGCTCTTGAGCCCCACGATGCGATTGAAAACCGGTGCGTCCCCAGTGGAATCCACGGGATCCGGCCAGAAGTAGCCCTGGCGCTCGAACTGGAAGCGCACCTCGCCGCCCGCTGGGGTCTCCGCTGCAGTCTTGGCGGCAGCCGGCTCTATGATTCCCTGGGTGACCTTGAGATTGTTTGGGTTCAGGTCTTGGAGAAAGTCCCCGTCTGCGCCAGGGTTCTCCACACCGAAGAGCCGGTCGTACATGCGCAGCTCGCAGGGAACACCCTTGTCAGCGCTGACCCAGTGCAAGGTGCCCTGAACCTTGCGGCCGTCGGGTGAGTCACCACCGCGTGTGGTCGGATCGTAGCTACAGATCAGCTTTTCAATACGTCCGTCGGGGCCCTTGATGACGTCTTCGCAGCGGACAAAGAAGCCGTAGCGCAGGCGCACTTCGGCACCCGGAGACAAGCGCCGCCACTTTTTGGGCGGCACCTCGGCAAAGTCCTCGCGCTCGATGACTAAATTGCGACTGAAGGGCACCTGACGGCTTCCGGTCTTGGGCACATCGTGGGGCCAGTAGCTAGCCTCCAGCCACTCCACCTGTCCCTCGGGCAGATTGCGGATCTCCACGGGCAACGGATCGGTGACGCACATCACCCGAGGGGCCTCGAAGTTCAGGTCCTCGCGAATGCTGCCGTCTAGCAGCTCCGCGTCCACCTGGGAATTGGCCTTGGCCAAGCCCACGCGATTCACGAAGTGGCGAACAGCTTGGGGACGGATCCCTCGGCGGCGCATGCCAGCGATGGTGGGCATGCGGGGGTCATCCCAGCTCGCCACGTGGTCCTTTTCCACCAGTTGGCGAAGCATGCGCTTGCTCATCACGGTGTAGCCGATGTTCAGACGTGCGAACTCGTACTGCTTGGGCTGGGTCTTGAGACGACTCTGGTCCACATTGGCGATGACCCAGTCATAGATGTCCCGGTTGTTCTCGAACTCCAAGGTGCAAATCGAGTGGGTCACCCCTTCCAGAGCATCCTCCAGCGGATGGGCAAAGTCATACATCGGGTAGATGCACCACTTGTCTCCCTGGCGGTGATGCGGGGCGTTTCGGATGCGGTACAGGAGCGGATCCCGCATTTTCATGTTGGCGGCCGCCATGTCCCCTTTGGCCCGGAGGACGTGGGTACCATCCCCAAAGTCACCGGCACGCATCTTGTGGAAGAGCTGCAGGTTCTCGGCCACAGTGCGGTCCCGAAAGGGACTGTGGGTTCCCGCCTGAGTCACCGTTCCACGGCTGCTTCGGATGTCATCACCGCTCTGGCTGTCCACGTAGGCCAGGCCACGCTCGACCAGATCAATGGCCAGCTCAAACATCGTCTCGAAAAAGTCCGACGCAAAGTAGAGGTGCTCCCCCCAGTCAAAACCCAACCAGCGCACGTCTTCCTGGATGGAGCGTACGTACTCATCGCTCTCCTTCTCCGGATTGGTGTCGTCGAAGCGAAGGTGACAGCGCCCGCCAAAAGCCTGTGCCAAGCCAAAGTCAGTGCAGATCGCCTTGGCGTGACCAATGTGTAGGTAACCATTGGGCTCTGGGGGGAAGCGCGTGACGACCTGTCCCTCGTAGCGACCGGCGGCCTGGTCCGTGGCGATGATGTCCGCCAGGAAATGAGTGGGCTTCTCGATCGCAGTCAAGGGCAGGCTGGGGCTGTCAGACATGGCGAACTCCATGATGGGAGCTGTTGGGGGGACCTGTGGACCCAGGACCCAGGACTTGGAAACACAAAAAGGGCCCGACCGTTTCCGGCCGAGCCCTTCTCGAGATTCCGTAACTGCCGAAGCAGTGGGATTCTTAGCGCTTCGCGCGGGCTGCGGCCTTCTTGGAGGTACCGCCCTGGCGAGCCTTGAGCTTGGGGTTGCTCTTGCAGATCAAAAAGACCTTTCCGCGACGACGAACGATCTGAGCGTCCGGTGCGGCGAGCTTGAGACTCTTAAGAGAGTTGACGACCTTCATTTTCGACTCCTTACCAACTGGCCTTCATGACACCGGGCAGCTCGCCGCGGTGTGCCATTTCACGGAAGGCGATACGGCAAAGGCCGAAGTCGCGCAAAAACGCCCGGGGGCGACCCGTCAGCTTGCAACGGTTGCGGGTGCGAACCTTTGCAGAGTCACGAGGCAGCTTGGCGAGGGCCTTGTAGGCCTCCTGCTTGTCCTCGAGACTGGCGTTGCCGTCCTTGAGCACTGCGACGATTGCAGCGCGGCGGTCAGCGTACTTAACGACGGCAGCGCGGCGCTGCTCGTCACGAGCGATCTTGCTCTTCTTGGCCATGAGACGTTGCTCCTGAAAGCGAGGCGGGCTGTTAACGACGCGGAGGAGCGCACGCAAGCCCAGAATCCCCGCAACGCGGGCGATTTATAGTTTGAGGACGCGTCTCCTAAGGCAATTGCTCCAAGCTGGCACCAATGCGCTCCAGAAAGAGCCGCTCCAGACCCGCCTCCCCGATCTCGCAGACCCGCTCATCCGCTACCACGCGGCCATGTGCCAACATGATCACGCGATCGGCGAGACGCTCGACGGTGTCGAGAACGTGGGTGGAGAGCAGCACTGCAGCTCCACCGTCGCAGAGGGCACGCAGGCCCGACTTGACCCGGTTGGCACTGGGGGGATCTAGTCCATTGATGGCCTCGTCCAGGATCAGAACCGGTGGTCTACCCAGTACGGCAGCGGCCAAGGCTGTCCGGCGGCGCATTCCTTGGCTGTACTCGCGGATCAGGCGGTCGGCGTCTTGGCCAAGGCCAGCCAGGGCCAGAGCCTCATCGATACCAGAGTGGCCTCGTAAGGAAGCGACCAATTCCAGGAACTCCCGGCAGGTCAGATAGTCATAAAGCCGAGGATCCTCTGGCACATAGCCAAGCTTTGTTCTTGCTTCTCCCGGATTCTTGAGCACATCCAACCCCGCGATATACACGGAGCCACGGGTGGGTAGCAGCTGGCCCGTGAGCACCTTGATGGTGGTGGACTTACCGGCGCCGTTGTGGCCGATCAGAGCGACCAGCTCGCCCGGCTCAACCGAGAAGCTCACGTCCTCTACGGCGACCACGCGGCCGTACTCCTTTCGGAGTCCTTGGATCTCAATAGCGGGCATCAGACGGCGAAGCCTCCGACCAGACCGCCCCACAAGAGCAGCCCGGAGAGTAGATAGGGTACCCAGCCGCGACCGCGCAGGGGGCTAAACAGAGCGCTGGCGATGCAGAGCGCCAGCGCAGCGCATTCCGTGATGCCAGCAAAAGATAGGGCGGCTCCCCCACCCTGGCGAAGCAGCAACACGCACGTTGGCGGCAAGATCACACCCTGCAGCCAAGCAAAAATGGCCAGGGCCCTTGCGCTCAGGCGCACACGCCGTTGCTGGGGCAGGGTTTGATCCAGCCAGAGGGGATCGGTACTCGACAGGCGCAGGCCCACGCAGGCGATGGCCACCAGGGCGGCCAGCGCAATGGCCAAAGAGCGCCCCCACGAAGCCGGATTCGAGGACCAAGCCGAGACCAAGCCGAGCAGCCCAAACCCCCAAGCTCCAGTGAGCCAAGCTCGCAGGCCGCGCCAACCATGGCGCAGCTCCTTGAGGAACTCCAGGTGCAGCTTTTGGGGCAGCAGGCGCACCAACCACTCCAGGTAGACGCGGCGGGCCTGTTCCGGATCGCGGTCCTCGACGGCGTAGGCTGCGTCGATCTCGGCGAGGATCAGTGTGGTGCGGAAGTGGTAGCGCTCGGCCAATCCCCCTGCGGGAAGGAATGCCAAAAAGCCAACCAACAAGGGGATGCCCAGAAGTAACGCCCCGAGCGGCTGCCCCATCAGCACCAGGCGTGCTCCCTCAGATGCGCCGAAGACCGCCGCGGTTCCCACCCCCAAGGCGACACCTGGACCGTAGATGAGAGCGGCTTGAAGTTGGGGATTCTGGCCTCGAATGAGGTTTAGGATACCGGCCAGGGCGGCAGATTCGGCGGCCCAGACGCTGCCAAGATGCACCGTAAAACCAGCCATCAATCCAACAAACCACCCCCCCGCAGCGACCAGGGAGGCCAGGACCCATGCCAAGGGGTGGCCAGCCAACAAGACAGGCAACAGCAAAGCAGCAGCGCCGATGGGCAAGCTGGCGCGTTCCCAGGCAGTCCGCATAGCCAAGTAGTGAATCAGGCCCCGTGGGTGGGCCGGAAAGGGATTCAGGATGGCCCGCTCTGGCCCTCGGACCAAGGCACTGTAGGTCCCAATAGACATGGCCCCAGCCAGCAGCATGCCCAAGCGAAGAGACAAGCCTGCGACCCCCATCGGCACCGCGCTCTCGTCTTCCAGCCAAGACATAAACACTGGCCGAATCACCGGACCAGCAGCCCCAAGGGCCAAAATCGGCAGCCATCCTTGCAAGGAATGGAGCCATCCAATTTCGCGGCGCTGGTTGCTGCGACGCTGACGCCACGCGCGGACATAAGGGTTCTGCACAGTCAAGGGACTAACCAGCTGCCCACCGGGTCGTTATGGGAACACCACTGCCAGGAAGACCCATGATCATGATCCTCGCTCTCAGCTTCGCAACGACGGACCTGCCAGAGCATCGGTCTTTGCCCTTGGCCAGTGCCTCCCTTCAGGAGCAGCCCGCGCTGGCTGCAGCTCAAGACGAGGAAGATGACGACGAATTCGACTTCATCAAAGAGGGTGAAAAGGCCGCCAAAGAAAAGGCGGAAGAGCAGATCACCGGCGACGACTTTGACATGGAGGAAGAAGACGACGAGTTCGCCGACTTTCAAGTGGGCCCCTCGCGTAACGAGACTGGTGCCTCCCAGCTCACCTCCCAGGGCGCACTGCCGGACATCATCGGCGCAGACAAGTTGACCAATGCCTACGCCCCCTCTGTGGTCTCCCCAGGAGCTGGCGTAGTCCTGGTGGAGATGCCTGTGTTGGTCGCTCACAACCCAGGCGACTTTGATGGCCGAGCCTTTTGGATCGTCACCGAGATCTACGCCGACGGCATGAAAGTGGGGTCCTCCCGCAGTGAAGTTCGCCGCGAGACCCTGGCCACAGCCGGTCCCAGCTTCGTCTTTGTGAAAGTGCAGGTTCCGGTCCCCAGCCAGAGCGGCGAGCTGGAGCTCAAGGTGGGCAGGGCCACTGCCAGTGGCGGACCAGCGCAGCCTCTCTACTCTCGCAAGGTCTCCTACAAGACCCAGTGACTACTCCGGGCCAGACCAAGCCCTTTCGCCGCCTGGTCCTTGGGATCCTGGTGGCGGTCTTGTGTATCGGCGGCCTGGTGCTGGCCCTGCTTTTGGGCAAGCTAAAGCCCGAAACAGCAGATCCTACGCTGGTCTACGCCCCCCCTACTCCCGCCGCACGTATTTCAGCTCCTCCGGTCTACGCCGTACAGGTTTCGGGTTCGGTGCGCTTCCCGGACGGCAGCCCAGCAGACGACATGCTGGTGCGAGCATGGCGACCCG
The DNA here is from genome assembly GCA_905480105.1 of uncultured bacterium. GTDB lineage: Bacteria > Myxococcota_A > UBA796 > UBA796 > CAJQPC01 > CAJQPC01. Next base: position 36,105 of record CAJQPC010000050.1, read on the forward strand.
GGCAAGGCCGCGTCTCCCAGACCCGAAGCGATTCGGACGGCCACTACAGCTTGGGCGTTCAAGTCGGCGACAGCGTGAACCTGGCCAGCCGCTCCAGCACGCCCACGGCCCATCCCGTCGACGCTCCCGTCGATGACCTGGACTTTGTGACCCCGGCCCGCTGCCCCATCGACCTGCGGGTAGAAGACCCCAATGGCGAGGCGCTCTTTCCCGGAGAAGCGAACGCCCGCATCCAGACCGACGGCTTTCTACAGACCAGCAACCTGCGCAAGGTGGACTTAGACGAGAGCGGCTGGAGCACCCTTGAGACCGCTTGCGGCCAAGGCCACATAGAGGTGTCCATCCCCGGCTGGAGCCATGGCAGAGCACAGGTAGACACCGATGCCGTGCACGAGGTCACGGTGGTCTTGGAACGCGGCGTAGAGGTCTTCGGGCATGTGCGCACCACAAGCGGCGATGCGGTCACTGCCGGAACTGTCCGCGCCGTATTGGTTGGCGCCCAGGTCGAAGTGGACGAAGAGGGAGCCTACAGCCTGTTCTTGCCGCGCAGCGACAGCCACCGGGTCACCGCAGAGGCCCAGGACCCGGGCCTGTTAGAGGAGAGCCACATCCTGCGCCTGGACCCCGACAAAGACAGCTTTGAGCTTGACTTTGAACTACAGCCTTTTCGCCGGGTGGAGGTCAAGTGTGTGGGCCTACCCGACGACTCCTGCAAGACGGTCACGCCCGTCTTCTGCACCCTGCCACGCCTGCCTGCAGGTGAGCTCTGCTCGGGTAATCCGACCACGTGCGCGTGCCCCAAAGGCGAGGTGGCGGTGCGGGCAGGAGGCAAGAGCGTCTTGGTTCCCACCGACGAGAAGCTCGCCCTGCTCGACTTTAGAGACGCCAGCGGCGGAGTGACCGGCCGGGTCTTGATGGGCGGGCAGCCCAGTCGCTGCCGATGGACCGTGCTTCGTGTGCCCGACTGGGACACGCTCGGAAGCAACCTGAGCGGCGGCGGAGTGCTCGCCCGCCAGGGCCGCTGCGACAAGGACGGGGTGTTCAACGCCGACAAGCTGGAGATCGGCACCTACATCGTGGAGCTGTCCATTGGCGAGCTGCGCAACCCCCAGCCGGACGTGGCCGTGGCGGGCAGCATCGTCGATCTGGGGGACATTGACCTGGGCGGCGGAGCCGTGATCACGGGTGTGGTGCTCAGCGGTGTCACTGGGGAGCCGGAGAACAACCAGCCGGTGTTGACGAGCTTTGCTGAACGCGAGACGGTGAATCCCGTGGGTGCTGGAGCGCTGAGCGACCAGGACGGGGTCTTTGAGATCACCGGCTTGGAAGACGGAAGCTACGCGGTGTTCCTGGCCCAGCGGCCTCTTGAGCGGATTTCCGTTCAGGTGGTCAATGGGGTCGCTTCCCAAGACGTCGTCCTGGAGACCGGCCAGGCGAAGCTCCTGGAGGAGCAAGGATTTGCTGTGGCGACCTCGAGCCAGGGCACGCTGCAAGTCTCCGGTGTCACTGCGGGCAGCCTGGCTGAGAGCGCGGGACTGATCCCAGGCGATGAGATCGCTGGAATCATCGTGCTCGGCGTGGATGTACTGGAAGTCGCTCCGAACTTCGCCAGCCAAGCCACGAACTGGGCCTTGGACAACTACTCGGGGCCGGGCATGACCCTGGTGGTGAAGCGCGGCGGGCAGGAAGTGGAAGTTCCCTTAGAGTAGGCTGTCCACGACCGCGGCCAGCTCGCTCTCCAAGTTGGTCGAAAACACCAGCTTGTGCTCCCGATCCAAGACCACGTAGTAGGGCAAAGCCACGTCGTGACCTGAGATATTCAGCCGCGCATAGACCTCGTTTATCTGACCATCCTGGTAGGTGTAGGTGTCGTTCGAGGTCACCGGGAAGCTCAGGTCGTACTGCTCGGCCCAGTCGGAGCAGGTCTGGGTGTCGGCGTTGACCCCAGGGTCGGACTCGACCATGACTTGGATCACCGCAAAGCCCTGGTCTTCGCGGGCGGCATGCATGGCCTGCAGCTTGGGAGAAGCCTCGGCACAGGGCCCGCACCAGGCGGCGCTCACATCCAAGACCACGACCATGCCGTAGTAGCGGCGCAGAGGGAGCTCATCCCCGAACTGGTCGCGCAAGACCACATCGGGCACGACCGAGTCCACCTCCCAGTTCGTACCGGGGACGGTGTCCCCGACCAAGCGGCAGTCCGGCCAGCCTGCAGGCAGATCCCAGCAGACCAAGGGATCGGTACCGGTGTCCCACTCGATTCCATCGTCAAAGCCATCGCCGTCTGTGTCGGCGACAAAGGGGTCCGTGCCCAGTTCGGCTTCGATGTGGTTCTCGATGCCGTCCTTGTCTGTGTCGATGATCTCCGGGGCGCAGGCAACCAGGAGAAATGGAAGGAGAGGAAGCAGAACAAAACATCGCATGGTGCCTCTCTACAACGCAGCCTTGAGCCGCGCAGCCCCCGTCGCCTCATCGTTGCCCGCCCAGATCAGGCGGTGCTCCCGGTCCACAACGAAGAAGAAGGGAATGTAGCCGTTGAACACGCCAGAGTAATTCAGTTCCAGGTAGGCCGAATAGTAGCTATTCCCTCCGTTCTGGCCAGAGGCATCCACGGTGACCGGCAAGGTCAGCCCGTAGTCATTCGCCCATTGAGTGGCGAAGGAGTAGGGCGGATTGTTGCCGCTATTGTCCTCGATCACGCCCGTGATCACCATGCCGCCCTGGGCCTTTACATCCTGGTAGATGTCCTCCATGCCCGGTGCTGCCGAACGGCAAGGGCCACACCAGCCAGCGCTCAGGTCCACGAGCATGGGCATGCCATAAAAGTCCCAAGACTCAATCTCTTGGCCGTACTGGTCGGTCATGGGGAAGCTGGGCACGATTTCGCCCATTCCCCAACCTTCCCCCTTGACCCCGGCGGAGAGCGAGCTGCACTGGGGCCACCCGTCGGGTACCGACCAACACACGGAGGGATCGGTACCCGCGTCCAGCTCCTCGGGGTCGTCAAAGCCGTCGCCATCCGTGTCAGCGCTGTTGGGATCGGTCCCCAAGCTCGCCTCTTCTTCGTCCGTCAACCCGTCGCCGTCACTGTCAACCGGCCCGTCGTCACCGCCACTGTCGTCACCGCCACCGTCATCACCGCCACCATCGTCACCGCTACCGTCGTCATCGCGAAGGTCAGGCCGGTTTTCGGGTCCAAAGGAGTCACCGTCCCCTGGCAAGATGCAGGCACTCAGGGCAGCCAGGGACACGGCGGAAAACAAAGCAGCATACAAACGCACTGGGAAACTCCGAGGGGGGACTTGAAGAGTACATGTTGGGTTTTTCAGACATCCAGCAAAAACGAGGTCAGCGACCCTGAAGCGGCCCGGAACGCCGAACAGCGTCGCTGGACACCAAGATTCAGCGGCGCCCTGCAGCAGTCTCCTCGGGGCTACTCGCCGGCCAAACTCAGCCCCGCGGCCTGGGCGTCCGGAGCGTTGTTGCCAGGACCGGCCAAGCCAACAACAACATCACGCGGACTCCCCCATCCAGAGCACCGGATCGCCCGGCTTCCATTGGGCTTGTTTGAGCATGATCGCAACAAAGGCCGGAGAGTCCAGCCAACCCTGCAGCCAGCGGGTCAAACCGGGCCAGTCCTGGACATCGAACCAAGCGCGATCCGCGTTCGCGAACTGCCGGACAAAAGGAAATATCGAGACATCACACAGGCCGGCCTTGTCCCCCAAGAGAAAGGGATCATTTCTGAGTCGGGCGTCGAGTTCCCGCAACCAAGCGGCACCCACTTCCCGCTCTGCCTGACGATCTGAGCCGTAGCGGGTGTCGTACTTGTAGCGATCCAAGGCCACCTTGAAGGGTCCGTCGCAGTGCGCGATCAGCGCTGCCCCTTCCCGGTCCAGCCAGCCCTGGGGGTCGCTCTGTCCCAGCGCCCAGCGCATGATCTCCAGGCTCTCGTCAATGACACGGTCGGCCTGAAGCACCGGCACTGTCGCCTTGGGAGAGATCTCCAGCATGGATGCAGGTTTGTCGCGTAAGACCACCTCTCGGTGCTGCCAGCGAAGGCCGGAAACCCACAAGGCCATCCGCGCCCGCATGGCGTAGGGACAGCGGCGAAAGGAGTAGAGAATGGGGGCCATGGGCGCAGGGTACCTGATGGACGATCTGCGAGTGGCCACCAAACTGTGGGGCCTGCTCGCCGCAGCTCGCACCCCAGCCCAGCCCAGCTTGGTCGTTCAGCTCGACCGCCAAGCGTTGCTGATTCCGCAGCTGGTGGCCTTGGGCGGGGGAAAAAGCCCTGCATTGGACCAGGCCCAAGAGAGCTTGAGGCAGGCGGAAACGATCGACGAGCGCATGGAGGCCTCCCAGGAACTCTCAGTGGCCGCCGGCGCCTCGACGAGTCCGACAGGTCTTTTCCTACTCAGGTCCCACAAAAGGTCTGATACGACGCGTCAAACGCACTCGGCGCCGGTCCCTCAAAGTCTTCGAAGCCTTCCCGCAGCGTGAAGGGCTGTGAGAGCAGGTCCATCAGCGTTTCAAAGGGGGCCAGATCACCGCTTGTAGCGGCAGTCAACGCGGCCTCGACCCGGTGGTTTCGGGCAATGTAGACGGGGTTGATCCGGTCCAGGGCATCGGCGATTTCATCGTGCTCGCCAACCAAGCGCTCCTTCCACACCTCCGACCAGCCTGCGAAGGATTCTTCACTGGGGAAGAGCCCACACACCGCCACATCTCCGCTGCGTAGGACCGCTGACAGGCGCCGAAAGCCTTGGGTAAAGTCGACCTTGTGCAGCTCCAACAGGTCCAAGAAGGCCTGGATGAGCGGCTTGTCATGGACGGTGGCCTGGATTCCGATCTTTGCGCCAAAGCGCTCCGTCCAAGCGGCATCGTACAGGCCCGAGTACTCCCGCAGAGTGGCCGTCGCGATCTCCACCGCCTTGTCTTGCTCGGGGTCGATCAAGAAGAGCAGGGTCTCGGCAAAACGGCTCAGATTCCACTGGCCAATGCCCGGCTGGTTTCCGTAAGCATAGCGGCTCTGACGGTCGATGGAGCTGTACACGGTGGCCGGATCGAAGCGGTCCATAAAGGCGCAGGGCCCGTAGTCGATGGTCTCACCAGACAAGGTCGTGTTGTCCGTGTTCATGACCCCATGAATGAATCCCACGCTCATCCAATGGGCGATGAGACTGGCTTGTTTTGCGCTTGTTTCTGCCAACAAGGCCAGTGCAGGGATCTCAGCGGCATGTGCACTCGGTGCATGACGGGAAATGCTGTAATTGACCAGCTGCTCGAGCTCGACGGTCTGGCCTTGGGCGGCAAAGTAGGAGAACGTACCCACCCGGATGTGACTGGCGGCGGTGCGGGCCAAGACAGCGCCAGGCAACATCTGCTCTCTGCGAACAAACTCCCCGGTGGCCACCGCTGCCAGCGCCCGGGTGGTCGGGATGCCCAAGTGGTGCATGGCGTGGCTGATGAGCACTTCTCGCAACACCGGCGACACTGCTGCGCGTCCATCTCCGCCGCGGGAGAAGACGGTGCGACCCGAACCCTTCAGCGAAAGATCCCAGGCCTGCCCATGGACATCGACAAGCTCGCCCAGCATGGCGGCCCGGCCGTCTCCCAACCGGGGACTGAACCCACCGAACTGGTGTCCGGCGTAGACCTGGGCGATGGGCACCGTCCCCTCGGGCAGCACGTTTCCGCAAAAGAGTTGATCGCCCTGCTCCTGGAGCTTCTCTGGGTCCAGGCCAAGCTCGAGAGCCAGCTCCTGGTTGAGATAGATCAGGGTGGGATCGGCAAAGCCTTCCCGCTCCCACGGAGCGTAAAAACCAGGCATCTGATCGGCGAAGTTGTGGTGCAGGGGCAGCACGCTCACAAGGGACTCCGTGTCGGGGATTTGCCTCTCTAAGCACCCTTGGGCGGAAGTGTGCAGGATGCGGAGCTTGCAACTTGCAGGGCCCTACCCTGGCCTAACGCTACGTGAAAGGTTCTTGGAGCCCCTGGGCCTCAAGGGCATCCAGCTGGCACACATTCAATCTGACCTGTGCTGGCAGCCCAACCAAAGCTCCTGAGCCTGAGTTTAGATTGAGTCCAGTCCGACTCGACCGGGGACTCCTGGCGCCGGTCTTGAGGAGGAGGGAGCGGCCTGGGTACCGTCCATACCCAGCTAGATTGACCCACAGGTCGGGTTGGAGGCCCGGGCGCGGGCCTATCTGGACGTGAAC